>CALXYZ010000087.1 GCA_944393075.1 uncultured Anaerobiospirillum sp.
CCTACGCGAGACAAGTAGATCAGAGGGGAGTATAGCAACCCACGAGTCACGAGTGGCAGGCGACCGTACAGTAGGAGATTTTTCAAGGAACAGGTCTGCCCTAGAGGAGTAGGCCAGATTCATGGTGCGTTTGTGCCGGAGGTTCGGTTTAGAAGTGAAATCTGTGCTTATTACGACATTGAGGCGTGTATATGGCGCTTTCATGCGTAATAGAAAAAAGGTGAAGTTTCAGCACTGTGTGAGTAGAAGTTTGGTGGTAAAAGTTGGAGTCAGGCTGTGCAAGCGCCTTGCAGCAATGGGCGCAGTTTTGGTTTGCTATGAGATAAAGAAAATCAAGGCAAAAAGTGCACAAATATCGCAGTTGCGCAAAATTTTCATCGCCATAGATTTACAATTGTAGTTAGGCAAAAGCTTAGGGCTCAGCGTAGTGGCTACCTGTCTGCTGGTAGTGCTAGTAGAGCACCATTAGCCCATGCAGTATAAGCTTTGGTCGCTGAACTTTGGCTAACAGCACCTCAACAGCACATATAGGCCATGCTCAACAAGCATTGGCCTTGCGCTTTTCGGTATGAAAGCTAAGTGCCAGTGCTTGTAGCTTGTGTGAAAATAATGCACCGCGAGCCAATCTTCCCCTATCGTACTAGCGCAGAGGTTATGCTCCTTAAAGCAGCAAGGCTGAAACCAAACGCTGGTAAAAGCGTATTTTTAAGTTCCGACGGAAGAGTGCCTAGGCTTGTTAAGTCAAAAGTCACGCTGTATGACCGCTAGTGGAGACGAGCCCTAAGATGCCCAAGCCCGAAGATGTAGGGGCTGCCTGCTTGCACCTACGCTATCGCCTATGGCCTAACAAGGCTATAGGCGATAGGGCGAGCGCGCTTAGTCTTGCTAAGCGCGCTGTGACAGCCTGAAGTCTTCGAGTTTTATCTTGTTTGTCGATAAATCACATGCCTAAGCTCAGAGTCCAAGTCTGAGCCCACGGTTCCGCCATTCTCTGTATACCAGCTGCTTAGCTGCCCGCAGTAAGCGCCATCCTTGCAGCTTGCTCGCACTGTACTTAGTTCGAGGCCTTGAAGACCGTAAACTTGGTGCTCTTCTCTAACACTTCCACCTTTGCAAAAGCCTCTTGTAAGGCCGTCTCGTAGTGGAGGCAGTTGTTGCCCACTAAGTACAGACATCCATTTGCCGTGAGGTGCTCTTTGGCCTTAGCAATCATGTCGTTAGTGTTACTGGTAGTGCGGGTCAAACCCTGATGGAAAGGTGGGTTGGTAGCAATGATTTGGAACTTGCTATCGGCACACACAGCTTGCAGATTGGCCTGCTCAATGTCGCTGACGCTAGGCAACATATTGCAAGCCATGGTGTGCACCTGTCCCTCAAGACCTTGAGCCTGAGCATTGGTGTTGGTGCAATGCAGCGCTGTAGCACTGATATCGCTAGCAATAATGTTCTTAAAGCCGCGCTGCGCCAAGCTCAGAGCAATGATGCCCGAGCCGCAGCCTAAGTCTAAGACTGGGACAGAGAGATCACGTGGAGCAAGTGGTAGTGCCTTGAGGTCGGTGAGACTCTGGAGCGCAGCTGCGTCCGCGGCAGCGGCTGCGTCCGCGTCCTTACCGCTCAGGTCGCGGTGCATGGCAGCAAGCAGCATCTTGGTGCCGCCATCAAGCTCGCCTTGGCTAAAGACGCCTTGCTCTTGCTTGAGGCTCATGCCGCCAAACTCCACGTCCTTTAAGGCTTTTGGAGCCTTGATTTGCTTGAGTGGGCTATGCTCGTCGCTCGCATTCTCTGGCTCTAAATGGCCTAAAAAGAGAGTGCACTTGCGGGCTGAGTCGACCTTGTAGACGTCAGCAGCACCCTTAATGAGGCTGTCAGCACTCTTACCACCAATGGCATTGCTGCCACCAATCAGGATGGCTGTGTCTTTAGTGCAGTGGCTTTGCAACTTAAAGAGCAAGTTCTGGCTTAAGCTCTTGGTCTTGTGCAGGAATAAGATCAAACACTCGATCTCTTGCTTCTTCAGCTCCTCTTGCAGACGCTCATCGCTGACGGCGCTGAAGATAACCTTAACGTGCTTAGCTTGCGCCAGCTCAAAGCTGCTGCGACCAACGAGCTGGCCTAAAGCCGCGGCGGCACCTTGCATCAGCTCAAAGTTGTCGCACAGTAAGGTAGCCTCTTTAGCCTTTACTAAGGTGCGCAGCAGCTGTAAAGACAAGTCCTCACCTGCTAACACCACCTTTTTGCCGACCCAAAGCTGCTCATTGCGCTCTAAGAGCTCAACTAATGGATTGTCTGACTTCACGCCCAGTGCGCTCATCCCTTGCTCTCCTACTTTGTGTTAGTGCCGTTGCTGCTCTAGGGCTAGGGTCTAGAGGTCAGCGTTGATGTCGTTGTAATCGAAGTCGTCGAACTTATGGGAGCGCTTCTTCGCCTGTTGAGCCTTACGGAGCTTGTTGCGCTCAATGCTGCTTAGAGGCTTAGCCTCAGCGTCATCAGCGCTATCAGCGGCGCCTGTTGCACCAGCAGCACCTTCGGCAGCCTCAGCTCCAGCTTCAGCCTCAGCTCCAGCTTCAGCCTCAACCCCAGCTTCAGCCTCAGCTCCAGCTTCAGCCTCAACCCCAGCTTTAGCTTCGCTGTGAGCCTCAGCCGTCTTAGCCAGGCGCTTCTCGCGCTTTTGCTGAGCCTGTTGCTGCTCATCGGCAGCTAATTCTTCCAGTGAACGCTTGTTCTTGAGCGTGGTGGCCAGCTTAACGTAGACGTTAAGAGGCAAGTCCTCAGCACGAGCGTTGAGATCAATACCAAGCTCGGAGAGCTCAGCCTCACTAAAGTAGAGGCTCAGCGAGTTGCGCACGGTCTTACGGCGGGCAGCAAAGGCCGTGGTAGTGATCTTGTTGAGGTAAGGAGCCAGCTCGCGCTCTTCTTTGGTCAGTGGCTTTGGCTTGAGGCGTACTACCGCACTCATCACCTTTGGTGGTGGCACAAAGGCTGATGGTGGCACTGTCAGTACTGGAATAACCTCAGAGTGGAACTGAGCCATCACGGTGAGGCGACCATAGTCCTTAGAACCAGGGCCTGCTGCCAGACGCTCTACCACTTCTTTTTGCAGCATGAAGTGCAGGTCTAAGATGCCTTCAAAGGTCAAAAGGTGGAAGAGCAGTGGGCTGGTGATGTTGTATGGGAGGTTGCCAAAGACACGCAGCTTACCCTCCGCAGCACCCGGCAGCTTACCAAAGTCCACCTTGAGCGCATCAGCTTCGATCAGCTCTAAGCCCTTTAAGAAAGGATCATGGCGCAGTCTTTCGGCTAAATCGCGGTCAAGCTCCACTGCAGTTAGCTTCTTAGCGCGCTCTAACACCGGACGGGTTAAGGCTGCATGGCCAGGGCCGATTTCCACTAAGAAGTCGCCCTCGTGTGGGTTAATAGCATCGACAATGGAGTTGATGATGTGATCGTTGACCAAGAAGTTTTGGCCGAAGCGCTTACGCGCCTTCATGTATGGTGGTGGTAATGCCATAGGGTTCAGGGATTATTTTCCTAAATAATGCAAAAAACTGGGTGGAGCGCGGGCCTCTGCCCGCGTGCTCGTGGCTCTTAGTGTGCCTTGCAGCAGCTCTTGCAGCTACTTTTGCAGCAGCTCTTGTTGGGACATAAAGATAGCTAAGCTGACGGCACTCTTTAAGGAGTCAGCACTGGCCTTGCCGGTACCAGCCAGGTCTAAGGCGGTGCCATGGTCGACCGAGGTGCGGATAAATGGCAAGCCTAAGGTGGTGTTGTAGCCTAAGTCAAAGCCCATGCACTTCAGAGGTGGTAAGCCTTGATCGTGGTACATCGAGAGCACGGCGGCAGCCTCGTCTAAGTACTTAGGCAAGAAGATGGTATCAGCTGGCAGTGGGCCCACTAAGTCCATATGGTCGAGGTCTTTAAACTTCTTTAAAACTGGGATTATGACCTCTTGCTCTTCCATACCTAAGGTACCGTCTTCACCTGCGTGTGGGTTGAGACCACAGACGTAGATCTTTGGCGCGGCAAAGCCCATCTTGTACTTGAGGTCGTGGTGTAACACCTTGATGATGTCGGTGAGCTTCTCTTTGGTGATTGCTGCACTGACGTCCTTAAGTGGCAGGTGGGTGGTTACCAAGGCCACATTAAGCTGTGGGCAGCCTAGCATCATCACCACTTCTTTGGTGTGGGTCTGCTCTTGCAGGTACTCGGTGTGGCCAGTAAAAGCGATGCCGTTTTTGGCGATCACGCTCTTTGATATAGGGGCGGTGACCACACCGGCGCAAACATGGCGCTGACAGAGACTGATGGCGTGGTCTAAGGTCTCTAACACATAAAAGGCGTTGCGCTTGTCCAAAAGACCACAGTAAGCAGGTACACGCAGTGGCACGTGGAGCACCGAGATGTGGCTGATGCCATTGATGTCTAAGTGGCTCTTGCAGAAGGTGTGCTCATCAAAGTCGTGGAACTCATACTTGTGAGGCAGCTTGTTCTTCTGCGCATACATCTCCATGCGCTCTTGGAGCAGGCCCTTATCACCAATGAGCACCAGCTCCACTTCACTGCGCTGAATACCAGCATCAGCGGCCACGCGAGCCGAGAGTGGAATATTGCATGGGTTGTGTAAGGCAGCAAGAGCAGCCATCAGCTCAGGGCCAACGCCAGCTGGTTCGCCGGTAGTGATGGCAAGGCGCACCTGCATTGGTGCTGGTGCGGCTAGCGCAGCTGTAGCCACAGCCGCAGCTGCTGGCGCTGTCGCAGCTGCTGGCGCTGTCGCAGCTGCTGGCGCTGTCGCAGCTTGCTGCGCGCTGCTGGTGCTAGAAGAAGGCATGGTTGAGGTGGTCATATCTCATCTCCGGCCACAGAAAAACAAAAAGCCTAGGGGTATCCCTAAGCTTTGCCTGATTGAGGCGCCGCGCACCGATAAATAAGCGCGGCGTGTGTCGCTGGGCTTTGAAGTTACAGAGGCTTGGTTACTTCTGCACTTCGAAAGTGCCCTCAGTGTTGATGCTTTGCTCAACACCAGCGTTGACTAAGATTGGGTCGGTGACGCGGACATAGGCGCTAGCGCGGATGTCACGCTCCCAAGCTAAGCTCTCTTCTTGGAAGAGACGGCGATAGATAAGCTCACGAGCACGCTGGGAGTAGGCCTCCTCACTGTCCTTATCGATCTTGCGATCCTCAAGGTAGATCAAGTGCCAGCCAAAGGAGGACTTGATTGGCTCGGAGATCTGACCTGGGGTTAAGGCCACCATGCCACGGGCAAAGGCTGGGTCGTAACGGCTTGCTGGGGCATAGCCTAACTCACCGCCTAAAGCAGCACTACCTGGGTCTTCAGAGAACTTCTTGGCAGCATCGGCAAACGAGATCTCGTTGTTTAAGATGCTACGGCGCAGAGCGCTTAATTGGTTGTAGGCAGCTTCATCAGAGAAAATCACCGAAGTGGTCAGCAGAATGTGCTTGGCCTTGTAGGTGGTGATTGGCTCTACAGCTTGGTTGGTAACATCAAAGAGCTTTAACAGATGCAGACCAAATGGAGATCTGAATGGGCCTAAGATGTCGCCCACATTAGCCTTGAGCAGGGCTGGGAGGAATGGCACTGGGACTTGGCTTTCAGGCACGTAACCTAAGTCACCGCCTTGAGCAGCAGTCGAACCTTGAGCGTATTGGGCAGCTAAGGCGTTGAAGTCAGCACCGTTTCTCGCATCACGCTTGATGCTGTTGGCAAGTGCAGTAGCACGGTTGACGGCAGCACCGCCGGCACGGGCATCTAAAGGCACAATGATTTGGGCTAAGTGGTAGCTTGGCTCAATATTGCCAATTTGACGTAAGGTCTTAGCTAGCAGTGAGACTTCGGCGTCAGAGATGCGGACGCGGCGACGCACTTGGCTGTTGCGCACCTCGTTGATGATCACGTCTTCAGCAAACAGCTGTCTTGCTTTGGATTCTGGCACATTGCCATAGCTCTTGATAATGCTTTCTACCGAGGTGTTGGAGCTGGCGGCAGTTTGCATCAGAGCTTGGGTAATTTGGGTGTCGGTGAGGGTCAGACCTAATTGCTGGCCTTGCTGCAAGATAATGGAGCGGGTAACTAACTGCTCTAAAGCAGCGCGGCGGGAGGCTACAGGGTCGACGTTGGCTCCACGGCGCTTGAAGTTGGCTTCAACTTCAGCTTGGGTGGCGTCAAGCTCACTTGCCAAAATGATGTCGCCGTTGACGATAGCGGCGGTGGCATCTAAGGTGATTGGAGCACCGGCATTGCTTGAAGCTCCGGTATTTGGAGCTGCATAGGCACTAGCGTAAGGCAAAGGAGCCCCTACGCAGACGGCGAGCGTTGTGGCTACTATGGTTTTTTGGAGCTTGCTCAACAACATCGAATCTAATCCCAGCCGAAAACAAAAAATCAGCATTCAACAGTTACGCAGCACGGGAAAACGCTGGTGCTGGCGTTGGCGCTGCATCATCAATTATCGCCACAAAAACTTTTCCAAGTTTGGCGGCATGGGCGCTTGCAAACTGTGTTTTAGTCAGCAAAAACGCTCTTTTTCAGCGTTAGATCTTAGCATATTGAGCCCCTATACAAAAGTAAAAAGAAAAGCCCACACCCCTTACTTTAGCGCTAGGGGAGCGGGCTTTTCTTGGGCTTTTCTTAAGCCTTTCCGAGCCTTCCTTGAGCCTTCCTTGAGCCTTTCAAGGCCTTGTGACGGCCTTGTGACGGCCTTGTGGCTGCCTTTCTTTGCTCTTTACTGGCTCAGGTTGGTTGGGTCAAAGTGGTCAAGCAATCTGGTGTTAGTGAAGTTCTTGTCACTGCTACCAGTGATGTTGACGGCGCCGATGCCTTTGAACTCAAACTGGATGCCGATACTGTGGTCACGCTCGCGCTCCAAAGAGTCCCAGTCACAAGAGTTGTAGCTCTCATACACAAAGGCCAGCGACCAGCAGCACTCCTCATATTTGAGAGCCAGCTTGGTGTTGATGTCGTTGTTTTGCTCAATATCGCGGTAGCTAGCTGCTGTAAAGCTGAACTTATCGCCTAATGGCACACTGGCAACCAAGCCGACCTGCTTGAGGTCGATGATGTTGTTGGAGAACGAACGGTTGCCCTGATCAGTAAAGCGGTAGCTCACCTGTACCAACAACCCGTCTTCATTTTGGTACTGAGCCATAGCATTCCACGAGGAAATAGAGTTGGTCTCGTTGTTGTAGGTGATGGCCGCGTTGGTGGTCATACCTTGAATTGGGCTCGCGTTAAAGAAGAACGACAAAGGACTACGAGGGTTCATGTCGTCTGGATCGTTAGGGTTTAAGGTGACACGGGTTGGCACAATAGCATAGCTTTGTGACAGACCAACACGCATTAACTCACGATCATGAGTATCCAACAAGCGCGAAGTTAAACCAACCGAAATGTGGTTTAAGTCAGGGATACGGTCATAACCAGTGAAATGTCTAAACGAGAAGTTCGAGTAGTAATCGGTCATACGATCGGTAGTGTCGTAGAGCGCGATATTGTCTTGATCCTCGTATGGAATGTACTGGTATTGGATCTCTGGTTCTAAAGTTTGTGTGTGGCGTAAATCAAGCACCTTACGCTCTAAAGTAGTCTTACCTTTTAGCTGTAACAAGTAGAGGCTACGAGTGGTAGTGCCATCGAGATCGCGGAAGCCTAAGTTCTCGGTGTAGTACGCAGGCATCTTATCGAGATCATCTTGATTGTAGTAGGTAAAGAAGCCGCGTGCATTGGCGGTGACCGAAGTACCACGGTTGTTGAAGATCTGGTAGGCGATATCAGGTTCAATGTGCAAACGGGTGGCACTGAAGTGTGCCGCCTCGCTATCAGACGAGCCGGTAAACTGGGTGGCATTACCTTGGATATCAAAGGTAAATGGGCCGTAGGTATCGTAGTACTGAGCCTTAACCTGTGGCAGTAACGCGAAAGGACGGTTATACACGAGGTTATCAGGGATTAAGCGCTGATAATCACGAGTTTCCACCGAGATGTGATACTTAGAGCGATCGTAAGATGCGACTAAGGACTGCTTTAAGTGGTCGTCAGTCACCTTAGCTTCTTGGGAGCCAATGTCGTCTAAATAATCGTAGTCATTAGTACGCACGCGCTGATAATCAATAATGACCGACAAGTCGTTATTGAAGAAGTAGCTCTCGTGGTAGAGACGCATCATATAACGCTCATCACCACCATCGTGCTCCAACTGCCAATCGTTATCCTGAGGGATATAGTCGAGGTTAAACTCGCCATAGGTGCCAGCCCATGGCATATAGCGAAACTCGTTTTGCAACAACAGACCACGCTTGGTCATGATGCGTGGACTCAAGGTGTAATCGTAGTTTGGCGCGATATTGAAGTAGATTGGCTGCTCATACTCAAAGCCGCTACTAGAGCTCAGAGCAAAAGATGGGTAGAGCAGACCGCTCTTGCGCTTATTGGAAATAGGGAAGTTCACATAAGGCAAGTAGAAGACAGGCACATCCTTGATGTAAAGGACATTGCCATAAGCCTCACCATAGGCCTCACCTTGAACTAACTCAACCTCATCCGACTCCAAATGCCACGAGTTATCGCCCACTGGGCAGGTGGTAAAGGACAAGCCTTCGATCGTGGTCATACGGTTCTCGTTGTCGAGCGTGATCTTTTGGGTCTGACCTGATGCCACCGAGCCGTTTAATTGGAACTGGGCCTCATGGAGCTCGCTGATCTGCGTGTTGAGGTTGCTCGTCATCTTGTCGCGGCTAGTCACTGTCAGCTCTGGGCCTTGTACCGTGATATTGCCGACAGCAGACACCTCACCCGTGGCGCTGTTGTAGGTGGCAGAATCGGTCTTTAAGGTCTTATCGCCTTGGGTAATCGTGACATTACCGCTGTAGGAGATAGCGTTATCGATACTACCCGTCACCTCATCAGCACTGATCTCCACTGGAGTGGTGTTGATGTCAAAGTCCTGTGGCACACGATAAGGTGGAATGCCGTAGTAGCAAGCAAGATCTCGCTCTGGCACTGGCAAGAAAGGAGCAGGGCGCCAAGGATTAGCACGCAAACGAGTGGTAAGGCGCAGTGGGAAGGTCGAGCTTGCAGCTAAGTACTTGTTTTGGAGGTACTTTTGGGTCGTGACATTGCCAACCATGGTGGTATAGGCCGCGGTGGCAAAGTTAGTCACAGCTTGCAAACGCTCTTGCTTGGCTTGCTCAATAGGGTCTTCAGGATCCACTACAGGGGCACTAGCACTAGCTTCCATGCTAGCTGCAGCGGCAGCAGCCATGGTGTTGTTGCGTGGTGTCACTGGAGCGGAAAATGACTGACGCTGACGCGCTGGTTGGGCATCAGCAGCACTAGCTGTGCTAGTAGCACTAGCAACACTAGCAACACTAGCAACACTAGCAGCATTCTCGGTAGAGGCATTGTTGGCATCAGCTGAAGCAGCAGCTGTAGTAGCAGCTGCAGCGGCAGCTGGTGCTGCTGGGGCAGCAGCAGGTGCGGCTGCGGCTCTAGCAGGAGCGGTAGCTCCAGAGGCGGCACTAGCACCGGCGCTGACGCTTGAGACGTTGGCGGCTAATAAATGGCCTTGGTAGGCTGAGGACAGCGTATTTTGAGCAGATTCTCCATTAGAGTTCTGCTCTTGCGCTAGGGCGTAGCTTGGGCCATAGAAGGCGCAGGTTACAGCCATAGCTAAGGCACTGAGCCTTAACTTTGAGTGTGGTAGTTGGCGCGTCACGATTTTTAGCCTTTTAACGATGTGCCACGTTATTCCCCAGCCGAAGCTAGGAAAAAGCGGCAGGTACTGCACAATGCCATCAGATTCTTGATGGGGAGGCGCTAGAGTGTGCCGGTGAGATCTTTTTTGGCAAAAAATCCCCATTTACAAGGCGATGAGCCCTGCAAAAGGCACACACGCCCACCCCACTGCCTCAGGTCTTTTGGGGAGCCATAAAAACTGAGGCAGAGGTAGTAGGCAAGCTAACTTGAAGTCAAATAGTGAAAAAACTAAGCCGCAAAAGAAAGAGGTTTAATGAGCTCTTGGACTTGAGGACTTATGGGGCCCATTATAGAAAAAAGGCAAGAACCAATAAAGACATCGCCTATTTCTGGGCTTTTGCGTGCCTCCAAACATGCAGATTGCAAGCTTTTGTTTGTGTGGACTTCTCAAAAAAGGAGGGTGGTGAGGAGGTTGTGATCCCAGCCGCATGAAGCGGCTGGGTAGGGGCAGGCTGCGCGCCTAATCTTGAGTGCTGTGACGCACTGGCAGATTTGGATCGTTGAGGAGGTCGGCATCCTCATCTTCGTTGATCATGCGGCCAGGAACAGTACGTTCCTCTGAGGCCCATGCACCTAAATCGATGAGCTTGCAGCGCTCCGAGCAAAACGGACGAAATGGGTTGGAGCTGCTATAAACAATCTTTTTGTGGCAAGTAGGGCAGGTGACCATTAATGGCGCATCTGTACCAGAGCCAGCACTAGTGTCTGCGCCAGCGCTAGTGCCTGCGCCAGCGCTAGTGCTTGTTGCACTATTTGATGCTGGCTTGACGTGAGCCTCGCTGGTGATCTCATCGTAGGTGCCTGGTGGCAAGAGGTCTTTGAGGCTCATGCTAGGCAATGCCTCCGCGGACATAGGCGAGCTCAAAGGTGATATCACCTACTGGCGAGCCCTTGATGTACGGGAAGAAACGCACATTGATGTTCGATTGGAAACCGCTGACCACTGGGTAGCCACGCACATGCGATGGATACTTGATCTCAATGAGCTCACATGGCTCTGAGGTCTCTTGCATAAAGCCATTGATAGCCACACGCTGCTGATAATCTGAGCACAAACGCCACAGATTCATGATGCAGGTGATAGGAATGCGGATGCAATCAAGCTCATGCAGCCACTTGTTGACGGACTCAATCTTTTCCTCGCGATCTAATTGCATCCAAAAGATAAACAGCGGGGTATCAAAATCGTTCACGCCAGAAGGGGTTAAAAAGCGTGGCTTGATGCTCTCCATAATAGGGTCGTTTTGTAATACCGTGCGCTGACGCGTAAAGGTATTTAAAGCCTGATGAGAGATGTTGATTTGCTCTAACAGCTCAGACACTAAGGTTGGGTCGGCATCAGGATAACCTTGCCAGACTTTGAGCTTTTGCGTGAGCTTATCTAAGTCCTTGCCAATATCGATCTTCAAAACGCCGGAGCCATCAACGAGATCAATAAAGTCAATGAGCCCACGAATCAAGCTAAGCGTCTCTGCATCAGTGTTTAAGTCCTTGCAAGTCTGCACACGGTTAAAAATGGCTTCGAACTTAAGGTAAGTTCTTGCCTTTGGACTTAAAGGGAAATCGTAGATAAACATCGTAATGAAAACTTCTGTTTAGCTGTGGGCTAACAATACCAAAAGCCAAGAGCTACCACTATCACCCCCGCAACTGCCTTTGTCTTTGCAGTTACGTTGCAATTGCTGTTGCACTTGCAAGCACACTTGCAATTGCCTTGAAGGAAAAACAGCTCAAGGCTCGTGATCGCGACGAAAAGTACTGCTCTTTCATGCTGCAACTGACCAGACACCAACTTATAGCCACTGTAGCTGCACTAAGAGGTTGTTACCTCTTCTTCCTTATTATCTCAGACCGCTACAGAACGGCACCTCAAAAAATATGCCCTAGCTCTCTATGCATTTTTGACGCAAATGTATGTGAAACTTGTTTGAGCGTGAGCGCCAAGGTCTCGTACTTGAAGCTGTAGCTGTGGTAGCTGTAACTGAGCGTAAAACCTAGGCCTAAACCTAAGTGGTAATCGTTAATGGCTTTGCTGCTTAGTTACGTGCTGCTTCGTTTCTTAGTTACTTGGTTACTTCGTTACTTTGCACTGTTTAGCTATGGTTGGCGCTACGGTGTAGCTGTAAAGCGATAGAGTGCAAGAGTTTGAGGTGCTAACAGCTGCCTTAAGATACGAGCACAAGCATGGAGCTTTAGTGGGTCGTATGATGCATTGATGCTGAGGCAAGAGCCAAATACTTACGGTGTAAGTGTAACACGTGTTGACGCTTTTCAGCTATGGAAGCGATGTCGGTTGCAATGATGTCATCGCCATGAGAAATGCGGTAATCACGGCTTACTTGCTTGTTAATAATACTCAAAGCTAGCTCACGACTACTGCTATCTCGGGCCATAATGCGGGCCACCTGTGTTTCTAGCTCAGCATCGACCACCAAAATCCTATCAACCATATCCTCAAGGTGGTTTTCAAACAGCAAAGGAATATCGACAATGATGTAAGGAGCAGGGCTGTCGACTGTTATTTTTAAGACAGCTGTAGGGTCTAGAGGCTGGTGAGTGGCCTCATAGGCTTCAGTAGTGCGACTATCATCTAAGACCACGCCATTGGAGCCATAGACAATACTTGTACCAATGCTCGTGCCCGACATAGAGCTGCCGCTAGAAGTACTAGAGGCACTAGAGGCACAAAAAGCGCTGTCGCGTCCTTGGGCTTTAAGGGCGTGAGTTTGGGCACACACGAGGTTATAAGAGCGTGGAAAATCCTTGCCTTCGGCACACATAGTGCAAAGTTCTAAGGTGCGTTGCCTAATGGCTGGGTGGATGATGGCGTTGAGTGCTTTTAACTTGTCAGGCTGTGTGAAGACTAGTTGGCGCACATAGCTGCGGTTCATCGTGCCATCGGCAGCAATGGCCTCAGGGCCAAGAGCAGCAGCGATATCATTGAGGGTTTTTGAGCCTGGGAGCACCACTTCGCGGGCAATTAAGTCGCTATCGACAATAGGCACGCCATAGACGGCAAAGAGCTTAGCAATAAAGCTTTTTCCACAGGCAATGCTTCCTGTCAGTCCTATTTTCAACATCAGCGTAACACCTTGTTTTGTTTGACAGCTTGGCTCTGGAGTAGCCGCGTTTGTGCAAGCGTGCAAGCAGCCACCAGAGGCTAAGGGCCATTATACGCGCAACTTTGGATTCGCATCTGCGGGGCGGAAACTGGCCTTAACAGATGGTTGTTGGCTTGCTTAGAGATACAGTGACCGACGCTTGGGCCTCTTTTGCCGCCTTTGTTTATCTGACTTATAGCGACCAATACCCCACTCGTTAGAGTGGGGATAAGGTCGCATGTTTGGATAAAGTATT
>CALXYZ010000088.1 GCA_944393075.1 uncultured Anaerobiospirillum sp.
CAAGTTTGCCAACTCCAAAAAGAGCAATGCCAAGGCAAAGGTCATGATCTTAGATCACGCTGAGCTGGCACAAGTGCTGCGCGTAGAGTTAGATCAGCTGTACTTCTTAGTACTCAACGCGCAAAAGCAAATCCTAGGCTACTCCCCAGTGCTAGAGCGCTCCTACAAGAACTACAGCACCAGCTCTGAGGCCTTTAGCGCTGCGGCCGCCACCAGTGCCTCGATTGTGGCGAACGCTGCCTCTACAGCCACCGCTGCCACCGCCACCGCTGCCACCGCCACCGCCACCACCACTAGCGGCGTCGGCGCCGCCGCAGCAGCTGCGGCGGCAGACGAGGCCGGTACAGCCGGTGATGCCGCCCACGACCGTGCAGCTCAAAGCGCTAGCACGGTCGTAGGGGCGGGCTTGGACTTAGAGAAGCTTGCGAACACGTCAGAGCGCTATGTGGCGCAAGCCGAGGCCCAGAGCTCGGTGGTGCCTCTGTCGTGCAATAACTACAAGGCATTGACTGTTGATGCTAAGGCGCCTTTTGGCCGCAGCGTTAAAAGTGTGATCACCGATTTGGTGTCGGGTCGCACCATGCAGGGCCTGCTCGAAGATCTCAAGCTTGAAAATAGCCTCGCCAATCAAAGCCTAGCCTTTAAGTTCTGCTATATGCTGAGCCAAGGTTATTGTGGTGCCCCACAAGTGAATAACCTCAACTATGGCTTCTTGTTCTTTAACAGTGACTTAGATAGCCCGATCGAATACACCTGCTTTGTGCAGAGTTTGTGTTTGATTGCCCAGTCTCCTATTGCCTCGTTTGCGGTGGTGGCTTTCAATCAGTTGCTCGCTAATGCGGTGGCTAAAGAGGCTGCTATCGACCAACGACAGGTTGCCAACTACTTAGCACTGACTTTTGATGAGGGTAAGCCTGATTTAAGACGTGCGCGTGTGCTCGCCTTAATCAACTCGACTGCCTCTACCGCAGTCAAAAAGAGCATGACACTTGCCTACAACATCTTGCAGCTCAGTGAGGAGATCCGCTATCGCAACAACTTCAACTTAAATGATGCAGAGTGTGAGAAGCTGACGGCAAAGTTAGAAAAACTCGCTGCTAGCCTAGAAAAAGATGAGATTGCTTCGTACTTGGTTGATATCTCGCATGGCTACGACAACATTGTCAAAGGCTTAGTGTATTTAGGCACCAAGCCTTGTGATGAGATCGTGTTTAGATATCAAGCAAAGAATGATAAAGTCATGCGCATTGCCCCAACCCCAATTCGCTATTTGTCTGACTACGAGCCATGCATGGGCGTTGATCGCAGCTTAGAGCGTAGCTTTAACTACTACTGCTACAGCCCAATCGTGCGCTCGATGGAGAACTACCAAGAGTCCGCGTTGTGGCAAAACTCCCACAACTTTACCTTTGCGCGCGCCCATATCGCGGTGGATGATGTAGGAACAAAAAAGGTCTTTTACGATATGCAGCAAGCTAGCGATGCCAAAGAAAAGACCGATCACAACCTCACCGACATCCTTACCAATGGCTTTAATGTCATGAATGCCTTGAGAGATCTTCCTAGCGTTCAGGTTAACACTACGCGCCACATGCTCACTTCTGCGCTGTCTGATAATGAGTACATGGCTCTACGTTATATGGAGCGTGATGCCATCTACTTCTCCTCAGTGTTATCACATGCTGAGTTGGTGTTAGTGCCACGCGAGGGTTTAGACAAAGTGGTCATCAACTCGCGCGCCATGATGAATAGCCATGGTGCAGATGTGCTCAACCTCATTGATCAGCGTCCAGAAATCCGCGATCGCCTGCAACGCAGCCCAATGTTCATTACTGGGGTTTACAACACTGACAAGAGCGCTAGTGCCTATCACCAGACTTACTCGCACTTACTCTACGAGAAGAAGCATCGCTATGCTGACATCGAGTCGCGTAAGGCCGAAGACATCGGTGCCTATGCCACCGAGGACAACGAGTTTGTTACCTCTGATGATTACGTGCGCTATGACGCCTTTATCTTCATCAAAGAGTGGGACAAGCTCTTTGAGCTTTATAAGGATCTCTTTAAGAGCAATGCTCAGGAGTACTTGTCTTCTAGCACGGAGGAGGAAGAAGATACCTGTGAGCAGCTCAAGGAAGAGCTGAACCGTCTTATCAGGGAGTTTGTGGAGAGCAATGCCGACACGTTAGATGTCTTTGATCGTCAAAGCGACCGTGTTTACGCTAATCCAGATGAGCGCCGCTCGAGCATACGCTTAATGCAGTTCATGTGTCTCTTTGCATCCATGCACTCGTCCCCCACCGCTGAGTTTACCGGCCCCGATGGCGCGATGTGGATGATTCGTCGCCAGCTGGTGAGCACTTCGGCCAAAGACTTCTTGAGCATAGTGCAGTACTTTAAGCCTGTGGATTACAGCCCAGCCAAGCATTTTGAGTGTGCCTCCAAGATTGTCGAAGGCAACAGCGTCATTAAGATGAAGTTAGGTGACTTGCCACTGTTCAGCCACAACTTTGGCTGGCGTGAGCGCACCGGCATGAATACTCGCTTAAAGCGCATGGTGCGTTACGTGGTGCCAGGCAACATCCTGCCATTAAACGCTGAGGGTGCTTACACCGAACTCCAACAAAAGCGCTTTGCCGCCATGTTTGACGAGCTCAAGGCCGCGGGCGAAGCCACTGCCGCCTCCACAGCCACAGCTGAGGCTGCGGCAGCGGCAGCGGACGCCGCCGCAGGCGTATCCGGCGAGGCCGGCGCAGCGGCTGCCAGCAAAGCTGTAACTAAGGCTGCATCTAAGGGCACTAAGGCTAAAGCTAAGTCTCAAGATAAGAATAAGGAGCAACACGATAGCGCCGCGGACATCTTTGATGACAGCAGCTACCAGCTCAATAGCACCACCGAAGTCATCAAAAACTCGGCCCCTAATGCTCGCTACTTTAGCGGTAATATCATCGACGCCGGCAGATGGCGTCAGGATGTGATCTTTGGTGAGACCACAATCCTGCCACTTTTGATGGGCTACTACAGCGGTAATAACGAAGAGCGGCTGTATAACGTGGAGAGCACGTTTGATTTCATGTCAATCGACATTTGCCACAAGCGCACCATGACCTATCTGCACACTTTAGGTATGAGCGCCGGCTCCATTATGCTGCCATTGCCACCTGCCATCCGCGAAAAGGTCTTAAAGGCCAGCTCGCGCAGCGAGGCTATTGCTGACTTCCGTGAGCTGATATTGTACTGCCACAAGTACTTTAGCTTTGCAGCACCAGACGTCTTATACAAGCGCTCTGCGTATCTGCAATCGCTGTTTGGCGATGCTGCGGATGCAGATGCTGCGGACGCAGACGCTGCGGACGCAGACGCAGCGGCCACGTCTGCACGAACCTACACGGCGCAGGATCTCATCAATCGTACTAATGATTGGCGTCCATTTAAGGTCACTAAAGAGAGAGTGTCAGAGAATACAGCACAAGCCCTTGATGCTATGCGCACCTCAGATAGCGCCCTGTCGGCTGGCTTTGCAGTGGGACGTGACTTCCTTTACTTGGACTTCTTTATCCTTGATTTTGACAGTTTCATTAATCAAATACGGGCGCTCAAACATGATCGTATGTGCAAACAACTAGGTATCAGTGAGATGTACTACCACTCCTTTGATGCCGCGCGTGCTCTTATCGCGCTCTAGCACGCCACCGCACTGCGCGCAGCGCCCGCCCCAACCACAGAGCAAATGCAGCGGTTGGGGCGAGCGCTGCAGGGCGGGGTGTAGAGCAGAAATCACGCTCTCCAACGCGATGGCAGCCTTGGCTTGGCTTAGCTTAGCTTAGCTTAGCTTAGCTTGGCTAGGCTAGCTAGGCTAGACCATCGTGTCGGGGTCTGGTTGTTGTTGTTTGTTATAAGGAAATTTGTATGCATCCACATCAGTCCTATTTGCAATTATTGCTTGGCGATAAGGGCTCGGCGTCTTTACAGCACATGCGCATTAACAGGATTGCTGATTTAAAAGCTTCTTTTGAGCGGCACTACACGCTGCCACAGTTGATGTCTCTGCGCCGTGAACACCTCAACTTCACTGAGCGCTATATGTATGAGCAAGCAGGTGAAGCTTTAGAGAGTTCGAGCCATAACCCAATGGCTATCTACCGCTACACCCAAGCTACGGTCGATAAGATCTTGACCTTAATCAACTACATGCAGCTGCAGCACTCCGTGAGCGATGGTCTCCCTGAGCTTCAAGGTCGCGCCAAAGTTTGGGATCAACCTGATACTTATGTGAATAAGGTTCAAGAAGCTCTAAAAGAGGTGACCGGCGCCGACATATTTGACATGGATGCGGGCATTATGGCTCACGATAGCAGTAATGCTCAGGCGGTCGATGACCTTTTTGTAGCCAGTGTGACTGAAAAATGTTTCATGGAAGGTTTATCTCAGAGCCAAAACTATCCAAGTGAGTATGATCGAAAAGATTATATCCCAGGTGATTACAATGAGTATCTTTTGGCTAAGGCTGTCCCAGCGTGTTTGGACAGTATCAACCATATTATGTTTGATAACGTCGTCCCGTCTGATATTGCCGATGAGATAAATGCTGCTATCAAGTCAGGTAAGTTTGAAGGAAAGCTGAGTTACGCTTCACCTCATAGCCATGACCCTGTGCCTAATTCGTACAATGTGTTCTTTTTGGACGAATGGATTAACAATGCGCTCTTCCAATTAGAGAACTTCAACATCCCTGAAATTGATGATGATCAAGCTCGGGTAATCGATGACACCGTCTATACCATGCTTGAGGCTTACTACATCCAAAATAGCAGCTTTGATGTCTTATTTGATGTCTTAAAGCAGCTATCGTATTTGTGTGAGCTGAAGTTCATTACGGTTGAGGACATCGACAAAGGTGAGATTTCTAGTGAGGCACAAGAGCGCGCAAAGCAATACCTCTATACCTTGCCGCAACAAGATTTCTGCCAAGAACTCTTGCATGGTGATATTGCCCGCTCCATGCAGTTTTTTGTAAGCAATACGCACAGCTTAGATGTGTGGACAGTGTTACACTGTGTGCAAACGAACAATATGTTAGAGCGCGCGCGCATCTGCAATTTGCTGCCAGCATCGGTGCTGCGCAACCTCCCTGATCTCTACTACTCGCTGCGTGAGCTCTCGGTGTATTTGCCTTATGACATTGAGCTTTATTACTACCGTGCTCTGATCGCCTCCTTACTCGGCTTTGAGCAGGCAGCGCTCAATGACATGCAGTACTTTGTGGCTCTATACAGCGCCTTTGAGCGCTCGCGTAAGGGCACGAAGTATCAGTTACTGCAGATGACCTCAGGTGATTTGATGTGTGCTAACGTGCTCTATGAGCGCTTCTTAGAGAACATTCCCCTGTCAGGTGGGTTCTTAGATCAGCGTGGCGATGACATGGCGCTCAAATACACTAGCCCATTAAGTACTCAAATCAATCAAATAGCTATAGCTACTTTGGGTCGCTATAGTATCTTAGAGCCTGAGGCAAGTTGCCTCCATTTCTTAAATGGAGCACCTATCTTCGCCCGACCATTAGATACCGATGACTTGTCGTTCGCCGCTAAGCGTTGCCTCCATTTCTTAAATGGAGCAGGTATCTCCGCCCGACCATTAGATACCGATGAATTGTCGTTCGCCGCTAAGCAGCGCCTAGAGATCAGTAAGAACGGCTACTCGCATCGCTACCACTACAAGGCTCGCTCTTATAGCGATATCGCTCGTCCTAGTATTGTGCTGACCGAAAGTGTTGCCTCCGCACGCTACATCCCACAGGATATGGAAGATGATGAGCTCTGCCGTCTTAATGTCCCTAAGTCGCGTCAGCTCTTTTTAGAGCGTGCGGTACGTCGTGACGATAGTGCTCTCTTCCACGAAGAGGATCTCACTACCCCAAGTCTTATTCTCAGCAGCAGCGCGAATGAGGATAAGGACGGGGTACGTCATGCACCTAACGATGACCTTATTGTGCTGAAATTCTATCTGACGGCGTTGTCAATTAAGCACGTTTTACAAGAGTATGAGGGCATCAATCTCTCGCGCAATGGTGAGCTCTTTATCCCTGAAATCGTGCGCTATCATCGCGACCGTGCGCCACATGCACGCTTGCTAGCGCATATGATCAAACTTGGGATGTTAGGCGAAAGCTATGAGTATAAGGACAAGACCTTAGCCTCCATGATTGCGTACCGTCAGAACATACAAGAGCAAAGTGAGCAAAGAGCCAAAGAGGATGCTTATTTTGATGCTAAGGCCGCCGCCGTCAATGCCCAAGTTATTGCTAATCTCAAATATATTGCCGCCGAAGAAGAGCGCTTTAAAAAGCACCACTCGGATAGCTACTACAAGCTCTTCCTACTTTCGAGGACGCTAACATCTGCTTGCAAGCTTTTAGCGATAGCACTTGGCTATTCCACTTTTGAAGATGAGGCCAATAACGCCCTGTATCCAGACTTTCCAAAGTTTGACAGAAAGGCTGTGCTCGGTAAAAACACTTCGATTGCTGCACTAAAGCGCCATCTTGAGGGCAATCTTCCTGAGGTGGAAGCGCACCCATGCAATCCATTGGTGCTCAACCCTAAAGCGCAGATCTCGCTATACAAATTTATGGAGCTGCTGCCTGAGACTTGGGCGGACTTTGTCGACAAGTTCACGCAGAGCTTAGAGCACTATGATGCGCGTCTCAACCACATCGACGCCGAGAGCGCAGCGTTAGCTGCGGATGCCGCTAGCGCTGTCAGCGCCGCTGCCGCAGCCGCCACCAAGGCGGGCGCTGCGGCTAAGGCTGGTGCCACCGCAGCTACCCATAGCGGTAGCGGTAGAAATAGCGGTAGCAGTGGCGGTAGCGGTAGCGGTAGGCCCGTTATGCCAGGCCACCACCGCTATGAACAATTTGAAGCGGGGCTCAACATGGGATTTGAGCACATGATGGTCAACTTCTTCTTTGACCAGCTCTACCGCCCATGGCTTGATTACGCCCGTGTGCCCGAGTTTAACGGCTTTGTTCCTGTGGACATCGACTACGTGCGTTTTGTTGATAACACCGCCCGTAATTATCCACTGTGGTGCTTCGATGAGGACTCTGATACCCACTGCCTGACTCTCAATACGCACTTAAATGCGATGGAGCCAGCGATGCAAAGCTGGGTACTGCACTATGTTGAAAAGCAGCTGCAAAAGCATCCAGTAGAGTCTCTGTCCTTTAAGGCTGATCCGATTGTGGAGCCACAACCATCGCTGCCGCTGGCAAACGGTGATTTGGAGCTTAATACCGCTGACATCAAGGTCATGGTTTTTTATGAGCCTAATGAGACTCAAGAGCAGCTGATTCGTGACTTTACCGCGCCAAATCCAATTGAGGATGGCCGCACGCTGGAGTTCCCAGATGCACAGCTTGATATCTTTGGTAGCCGTGAGCAGCTACAAGGTCGTGCCAAGGCGCAGCGTCAAATCAATTACCTTGCTTTCGGTGAGTTAGGGGATAAGGACTTAGGCTTGTCGGCACTTTTGACCTTAGATACAGAGCAAAACACCTTTGCCAAGTTAGCCAAAGGCAGTGCTGCTAAAGCCAAGAAAAAGAAGGGCAATAAGAACGCGAAGACTGCTAATAAGCCAAATAAGGCCAAGCAGCAAGCCCAGCACGCCAAGCAAGCCCAACAAGAAACTGCAACCACTGCCGCCACTGCCACTGCCGCAGCGGCTGCCGCGGCAGCGGCCTTGCAAGAAGAGGCTGCAGCCTTTGCTGAAAAGCAGGATAAGCTCTTAGGTCTGATAAGTGAGAGCGGCAAGCTGCACCTCGTGGTCTATGCCCCAATGCTGATGATGCTAGAGGGGGCCCAGCAAGCTTGCTCTAAGGTACAACATTACCTCTTAAGTTTGGTAGGCCCAGCTTTTTATCATCATGTGATCAAGAGCGTGCGCTTTACCTCACTAGAGCAAGGTTATGCCTTAGAAGAGAAATTGGGCACCAACATCACCAGCTTTGATAAAGCACTGGAGTTTGCTGACCTCAAGGTCATGCTGCAAAACCACCGTGCCTTGGTGATGGGGATCAATGATCTGCCGGTATTTGCCAAAGCCATCAGCCCTGAGGCTCTGACCACCCATGGCTTAGACTGTGCAGTTGGCTACAAGGTCATAGCTAGCACCAATAACACCAAGCACATTACCTCGCGCGGTGAGCTCAACATTGAGTATGATCCGGTTATCAACAGATTTAGCAACTTATTCTCGATTGAGGATGACTTTGATGACAGCAGTAGGATGAAGAACGTTGACGCGCTCAACAAGCAAACACTCGCTGCAGTCCTAGGTGAGACCCATGATTACTGTAGGAGTGAGGAGCTTGACAAGAAGCTGTTTTTAATCGCAGGCACTTTGGGAAATTTAGCCACCGAGGGGTGGCCAAATCGTTTGGATGTGCTCTATGGTGTTAGCACCTGTATGCCACTGATTGAGGAGTTCTATCAGCACAAAAAAGAGCCGCAGAACTTGCTGCCTTACAATCTCTGCAATGTCGACTACTTACGTAGTGTTGGTGCCAGTCCGTTCTATTTGCCAATTTACTTCCCAGCAGATGCTGGTGGCTACACCAATGACAGCGAAGACGGTGAGCTCAATGAAAAGCAAATAGTCTTCCGTATGGGCTTTATGCATCAACTAGAGACCACCTTGCGTGACTATTTGCGTGAGCATGGTGCTACCGAGCAGATGGAGATCACTGGCTACGCGGTCGGTAGCAACCACTGCTATATCGACTTTATGTTGTGGGGTGGAGCGCACGTCAAGCGTCTTATTGTCGACTGCTTGCGACAGTATCCGCACACCACAGATGAAAACGATACGAGCAAGCCGCTCGTGCTCGGCCTCCAGCCTTTCTAAGGCTGCAGCCTAGGCCTCAGCCGCCCCCTGTCCCAGTCCCAGTCCCAAGCTGAGTTTTGCTGGGGTAGGCGCTTTCCTCCAAGCCCAAGGTCGGCCTTGGGCTTGGTGGCGGAGCCAGCGCTAACCGCTGCCACCACCGCAACGCAGCGCTGCGCAGCTGCCGTCACTGAGTATCAGCGGCAGCTACGACTGTTCCCGCGAAGCGGGGTGTTGTTACTGATTTTGATTTGGTTTTTTGTGTTATGCGTCCTCAACAATCCTTTTTGCATTTGCTCCTTGGCGATAAAGGCTCTGCGCCTTTGCAACATATGCGCATCAACCGCGTTTCTGATTTGAAAGCTACCTTTGAGCGCCATTACACCATGCAGCAGCTCATGTCTCTGCGTCGTGAGCACCTTAACTTCACCGAGCGCTATATGTATGAGCAAGCAGGTGAAGCCCTAGAGCGCTCTAGCCACAACCCTATGGCCATCTATCGCTATAGCCAAGCTACTATCGATAAGATTATGGCTTTACTCAACTACTTGCAGATGCAGCACTCTGTGCTTGATGGCTCGATCAGTGACAAGGTCAAAACGCTTGATTTAGATTTTCAGAATAAAGCCATAGATGTAATCTCCACATTTTCTGGAAAAGATCCATATAAGCCAGAACGTGAAGGTGGTGAAGGTATCGGTGCCAACAACTACAGCCACGCTCAGGCAATGTGGAATCTCGAAAAAGCGATGAATGTGGAGAAAGATCTCTTAGAGTGCTGCAATTCTGGTTTTAAGTATCCTGATGATGTGAAAGGTAGCGATATCTTAGAGTATCCTGATGATGTGAAAGGTAGCGATATCTTAGGCTATCCTGCGGACATGATGTTCAACAATGGCTTTTTGGTCAAAATGGCTGTGGCTCATTTGGATGCTGTCGTGGGCAACTCCATGTTCAAACATGTCGCGCCACCGGAGCTCTCTGCAGGCATCGAAAAAGCGATAAACGAACGTGATACTGAAGGTGAGTACAGCTATGCCATCCCAGGTAGCCATACCCCAGCCCCTCCAGGTTTCAACATACTGGTGCTGAGCCACTGGACTGAGCACGTTCTCTACACTCTAGATGGCTTTAATCTGCCACGTTTGTCATCAGAGCAGCTCGCGGCAGTGGAGGACGCTCTATTTGGTTTCTTTGAGTTCAAAGCGATTCGTGAGCGAGACTTCTTTACCTTAAAGCAGATTGAGTTTTTAACTGATCTTAAGTTTATCACCCCTGAGGCGATTGCTAAGAAGCGCATTCCACGGGCGTCGACAGAGAAAAGTAGTCAATACTTTGATGGCTTTTTGCAGCAGGAGGTTTGTCAGCGTTTGCATCTTGATGCCGCTCGTTCGATGCAGTTTTTTGTCAGCTCCGCGCACAACCTCGACATGTGGACTATGCTACAGCAGCATCTGAGCTCTGATATGCTGCTGCGTACCCGTATTAACAACTTGATACCAGCCTCGATCCTGCGTAATTTACCGGATCTCTATTACTCGCTGCGTGAGCTCTCGGTGTATCTGCCATATGACTTTGAGCTTTATTACTATCGCGCGGTAGTGGCGTCACTTTTGGGCTTTGAGCAAGCGGCACTCAATGATTTGCAGTATTTTGCGGCGCTGTACAGTGCTTTTGAACATGTGCCTCAAGGACAGAAACTGCAGCTGATGCAGATGACCTCAGGTGACATCATCAGCAACAGTCTGCTCTACGCGCGCTATTTGCAGAACATTCCTCAAGATGGCGCGTTTGTTGATTACCGTGGTAACGATATCAAGGTCAAATACACGGGTAACAACAGCTATTCTTTCCCCATGTTGATGGTGGATGACTTAAATGATACGAGCATCTACGGCGATGACTTCATAACCATGCATTTGCTCAGAGAAAAGGGCTTGACCGCGGTGCCTTTGTCGACACAAGAGCTTACTTTTGCCCATAAGAATCGCTTAGAGTTCAGCCGTGATCAACAAGAGGATCGCTGTTTCTGCAAAGTCACCACCTACTTTCAGTTAATCACTCCAGCAATCGCGCTCACACGATCTGTGACCGCCTCGCGCTTTACCCCTCAAGATCGTAACGACGCTGAGCTCTGCCGCCTCAATGTGCCAAAGTCACGTCAGCTCTTTTTAGAGAAGGCAGTGCGCCGTGACGACAGTGCGCTGCTGCACGCCGAGGACATCACCACCCCAAGCCTGACCTTAAGCAAGCACGATAACTGCAACCTTAATGGCAAGAAGGCGTTGCTTAATGACGATTTAATGCTGATGCTTTTTTATTTGTCAGCACTAACTCTCAATGAGGTTTTGCACGAGTATAAGGGTGTGATGTTGCAGAGCACTGGTAACCTCACCATCAACGATATCGTGAGCTATCACAAAGACAGAGCACCACACTCACGAATACTCGCACAGTTAATCCGCAATGGTGACTTAGGTGAAGCCAGCTCTTTCTACGCTAAGACCATTGATGAGGTTATTAAGGCTAAACAGGACATGCTAAAGCGCAACAATCTTGATGATGAGGCTAAGGCCCTTATTGAGGATGTCATCAAAGCCTTAAAGTACGTTGCCGCCGAAGAGGAACGCTATAAAGAGCATCACAAGAAGAGCTTCTATAAGCTCGTGCTGATCACGCAATCTTTGCGCGCAGCCGCTATTGGGCTGCCACGTGTCTTAGCGGCAGCGACTTTTACCGACGAAGCCCACAATGCGCTCTATCCAGATTTTCCACAGTTTGACCGCCAGAGCATTGTAAGCAAAAGCAGCACCTTTGCCGCCTTAAAGGCTGAAGTGCAAGGTAAGCTTAACCTCACTGAGGTTGAGCCGCACCCATGCAATCCATTAGTGCTCAACCCTAAGACGCAGATCTCGTTTGCCAAGTTCATGGAGCTACTTCCTGAGTCTTGGGCCGACTTTGTCGACAAGTTTACGCAAAGCCTTGATTACTATGCCGCGCGTCTCGACCACATCGACGACTCCGCTGCGGCTCTCGACGATCTCGTGGCGGCCGCGGCGGAGGGCGCAGCCGCGGGCGCGGGCGTTGCAACCGGCGCCGGCAGTACCGGCGCTGATAGCGCCGCTAGAGCCGACAGCGCCAGCGGCAAGTTGTCGGGTCATCAGCGTTATGGGCACTTTGAGGCGGCCATGAACTTGGGCTTTGAGCACATGATGGTCAACTTCTTCTTTGATCAGCTCTACAAGCCTTGGCTCGATTACTCACGTGTGCCAGAGTTTAACGGCTTTGTGCCGGTAGACGTCGATTATGTGCGCTTTATTGATAACACCGCCCGTAACTACCCAATGTGGCATTTTGACGATGAGAGCGAGACCCACTGCCTGACTCTGAATACCCACTTAAATGCGATGGAGCCAGCGATGCAAAGCTGGGTGCTGCATCATATGGAAAAGCAGCTTAAAAAGCATCCGGTAGAGGGATTGTCGTTTAAGGCTGACCCAGTGCGAGAGCCTCAACAGTCGCTGTCGCTCGCTGATGGTAGCTTTGCGCTTAACACTGCTGATATCAAGGTCATGGTCTTTATCAGCCCAAGCGAGGCGCAAGAGCAGATCATTCGTGACTTCACGGCGCCAAACCCAATTGAAGATGGCCGCACGCTTGAGTTCCCAGATGCACAGGTCAATGTCTTTGGTAGTCGGGATCAGCAGACATACCGTAACAAGGCGCAGCGTCAGATCAGCTATATAGCTTTTGAAGAGGAGACTTTAGACCTCCAAGAGCTCATGGACTTAGACGAGACCCAAAGCGCTGCCGCCAAGGCCAACAAGGGCGGCAACGCTAACACTAAAGCCAAAGCCAATAAGGGCCCGAACAAGTCCAAGAAAAAGAAGAACAAAGCCAACAAGGCCAAGCAGCCACAACAGCCACAACAGCCACAACAGCCACAACAATCTGCCACCGCTGCCGCTGCTGTCGTTGCTGCCGGCGCTGCCGCCGCGACTGCCGCTGCTACAGCCGCAACCGCGGCTGCAGCTGCGGCCGCAGAGCAGGCTGCACGCCATGATAGGCTCTTGGGCATCATGCGCGAGAGCGGCATGCTGCAGCTGGTGGTCTATGCGCCAATGCTGATGCTGCTTGATGATGCCCAGCAAGCTTGCTCTAAGGTACAACATTACCTCTTAAGTTTGGTAGGCCCAGCTTTTTATCATCATGTGATCAA
>CALXYZ010000089.1 GCA_944393075.1 uncultured Anaerobiospirillum sp.
GGTTCCGCATACTACACGAAACCATGAGTGTAACAAGCCATCAAGACAGGTCAAAATTTATTGGATTAGGCACTAGAATGGCTAAACTAGTCTGATCTAGTCTGTGGATTAGGCCTGATTTTGTTCGGCTAAGGCCTTGTAGATCTCGTGGTTAATGCTCTTAAGCACTGCACTTGGATTTGGGGCTTTGGTGATTGGACGGCCAATTACTAAGTAGTCAGCACCTGCCTTAATGGCTTGCTCTGGTGTCATCACGCGCTTTTGATCACCTAAGGCAGCACCAGATGGGCGAATACCTGGAGTGACATTGATAAAGTCACGACCAAGCTCTTGTTTGATCATGGCTGCCTCTTGAGCAGAAGACACCACACCGTTGAGGCCAGCATCGCGCACTAACTTAGCTAAACGCAGTACCTGCTCTTGTGGAGTACAGTTAAGACCAATCTCTTGCATCTGAGCTTGATCAATAGAAGTCAGCACCGTAACACCAATGACAATGGGACGCTCCACGGTATTTGGTAGCTTGTCTAACTCGTTTTTTACTGCCTCCATCATCACACGACCACCCGAGGCATGCACATCCACCATCCATACACCTAAGTTAGCAGCAGCACGCACTGCATGAGCAGTGGTGTTTGGGATGTCATGGAACTTCAGATCTAAAAACACTCTAAAGCCCAAAGTCACAAGCTTGGAAACAAACTGTGGGCCGGCAATAGTAAAGAGCTCTTTACCAACCTTCAAGTTGCAGGTACTTGGGTCAATTTGCGACACGAAATCTAAAGCGGCAGCATCATTGTCATAATCAAGTGCCACGATGACCTTTGGATCAAACATGTTGGTTTTCCTCTAGGTTGGTTTGCTGTTGTCAGCACAGAAGCAGCTCATGCATCTCATGCATCTCATGCAGCTCAGCATCTCTGATCTCTGCTTCCTTGTGCTTTTCACCCTATTCTAACTGAGCTTATTGTGCACGTCAGCGCCAAGCTATTCTGATCTGTTTGGAAATGGCTTGCTCTGTATTGTTTTTAGTCGCCATCTAAGGACTGCTGTGGACGAATGGTGTCCCAGTGGCGACAGCTTGGGCATTGCCAAAACATCATGGACGAATCGAAACCACAGCTTTGGCAACGGTAGTGCGAGTTACTCATGATTTGCGCATCTACAATGCTCTTGAGCTGCAAAATGACCTCTTTCTCTTTTTCTTGCGGTAGCTCTTGGGCACGCAACCCCATATAAGCCGAAAAGAGCTTGATGTTTGGCTTTTCTTTGATAAAAGATAGCAACATAAACTCAGCATCACTATGAGAGCTCAGTTGCGCTACAACCGCACACAACTCAACCATCACCGCCGCACTCTTAGTGGCCCCCGCTAAGTCCTCTAGAGCCTTTCTATAGGCCTGCATATCCTTAATTGGCTGGAGTTGTGGTGGGGTAAAGCACTTCTTTAAAAGATCGAGACAAAACATGCCTGCACTAGGATCAATGGCGGCGATGTCGGCACAGAGCTTTAAGATCTTTTGGCGCTCTGTGGTAGCGGTTTTGTAGTTGCCATCAGTGATAGCTTGGTTGAGGTCTCTGAGGGCAATCTCGGCTTGGCTTAAGCGAGCTCGAATGGAATTTGGGCAGATATTGAGGGCGTCTTGGAGATGGCTTTTGGCTTCTTTGATTTTTGAAGTGGCAAGCTCTTGCTGTGCTAATTCACAGTAATAGTGGGAGATACGGCTTAAAGAAGAGGCGCCTAAGATGTCACGATGATCAAGACCAATGCGAATCGCCTTACTAAAGTCGCGCTCTTGCTCATAAAGTTTCACCAAAAGCTCGGCGGCACTTTTGCGCTGACGCGGAATCTCCACCATGGTCAAGAGAATGTCTTCAGCGCGGTCGAGAAGACCTGCACTCATAAAGTCTTGCGCAAGCTCTAGTTGAGCAAGTTCGTTCTCCACTGGCTCTACATTCTCATTGTTGGCCAAGGAAGTGTGCAAAGAGATAGCGCGGTCGACTTCACCACGTTGGCGGAAGAGATTGCCCAACGCTAGTGAGGACTCAAAGGTAGGATGCTCAGTGTTGAGATAGGCTATGAACTCATCCATAGCCTTTTCTTTATTGTTATGGAGTAAGAAGTCGACGCCTTGCAGGTAGTTATTGGTTTTCTCTGTCTTCGAGCGCGCATGCGTATTCTTATATGAGTTGCGCCCCATATAGTAGCCATACGCCGCGGCTATAGGCAAAAGCAAAAACAATAACTCAAACATGCACTTTCCGAGTTGGTGGCGATCTTACGATCAAATGCCTGCGTAGCAAAAGCGCAAAAACCGCTTACAGGGGCACTGACATGCTCTTGTAAGCGGCATTGCTGCGCATAGAGGCTACCTGACTTTTAGCTCTAAGCTATAACTATCAGCTATCAATGACCAGCCACAGCTGTTAGCTTGCAGCTTGTGGCTAGCTGGTTGCAACTAGCTGATTGCAGCTGACAGCTAGCTTCTACTGTTAGCGTTAGCTGTTGGTGGTAGTAACAGCAGTAGAGGTAGTCTTGGTTTGCTGTACAGCGCTCTCAGCTTCTCTCTTGTAGCGCTTGGCCTCGCTCTTAGCTCCGTGAGCACGTGCCCACATCTTCATGCAGAAGATTAAGGAGATGTATAAACCCAATAAAATGCCGATAACAATGCCTACCACCATCACCATGGCTAAGGACAACTCGGTCTTCACAAAGAGGAAGTCAAAAGTCACCATGGTCTCGTTGGCCGAGCCAATGGTCAAACCTAAAATACAAAATGCGATTAATACGATGATGTAGAGCCAAAACTTCAGCATAGGTGACACCTAACAAACCAATTCGCAGCCACAGCCACGGCCGTGATACTCTGTTGCTCTTATTTGCTAGCAGATCCGCCTTTTGTCTACAGCCTCTAGCACAGAGCTTGTGCTGCATTATAGCAAAGATGCCGCCCCATAAATTAAACACAGCGCACAGAGCTGTGTGACAACAACAACTGTGTCGAAGCTGTACCAAAGCTGCGCAGTAGCAGCTAATGAGCTTTCTTTTGCCAACATCCTATTCAGCCTATTCTTTCTTACCACCTATTTGCGTCTTCGTTTGTTATCTATGAAGTACTGCTATCACTGATATACAAGCCAGTGTTTGAGCCTATACCCCCCTCAGTTTAAGCTTTTGTTAGCTTTAGCCGCTATGTTTCTAATGATATGCTGTGTTGGAACAGTAAGACCAAAGCTTGCTATAGATTGTGGTGCTTTGGTGCAATCGCTGTCACTGCTTCCTAACACTGCCCCTTTTCCAACACCTGTTGCCCTTACCTACGCCGTTGGCGTTGTTCGCCACACTACACCACATATGAGATATGAGCAGAGAGCATCTCGGCTATTAGACTCTAGCGCTATGTGGTGGTTATTTTCTCTCTAGGTGTTGGTCTTTGTGCGTGCTTGATGGCTAAGTAAGGCAACGCCTTGTATTGTATTGTGTTGTGTTGTGTTGCACTGCACTGCACTGCGTTGTTATGCATTGCGTTGCAGTCTTGTAATACTGGTGGCTAGTTAATTGGTGCTCCTTGGAGCTCCTTGGAGCTCCTCGGAGCTACTTGATGCAAGTTAATGCAACTTGGCTTAGTCCGTCAATAAGCATGGTGTGGCTTTTTGGAGATCACAGGAGCTTGGTATGGCTATTACTTTGAGTAGTGAGGAGATGAAAACCTTTAAGGCTAACTTAGAGCAAATGCAGCCTTATCAAGACCCTGCGCTACTCAACCTCCTCAACAAGAGCCTCTATAACAGCTCCTCTTTTACCTACGAGATCGTGCAAGGACTGGAGGCCTCAGTGTGCATCAACCGCGTGCAGATGTACTCGCGCCACAATGTCTACAATGAGTGCCAACGCCTCTGTGCCGGCTTGCCTCTCGCCAAACTCAACTTCAAACTCCATAGCCAAGACTTTATCGATGAGGTCGAGTTTGCAATCTTACCTAAGCGTCGCGCGTTACGTGAGGCAGCACGTGAGCGTCTGTTACAAGAATGTATACACAACGAAGAAGTGCTGCTTGCCACAGGTGCGCCGCACTTGGTTGACACCTCCACTTTCCCTAAGATCTCCCGTGGTCTCAAAATCGTCTCGGCTGCCGACTCCTTGCGTGAAGCTACTGACGAAAAACCAATTAGAGTTACAGTCTATGGAGCGGCGGCAGGACATGTAGTGGAGTACATCCACTCGATCTACCCTGAGCTTGATGTCAATGTCGTGATCTTAAATCCTGAGGTGACGGCTATTATGCTCGCGCTTGATAGCGCAATGGGTGCCCGTTTCTCCAACAAGCACACCCATCTTTATGTGGCTTTTGATGACACGCCTATTGTGAGCAACAACATTGTCTTGCTCCCTGAACTTATGGTGTGCCCAAACTTCAATGCCAACTTAAAGCAACGTCTGTTGCATCAAATGGAGCGCAACTACAATCGTCTGTTAGAAATCAAAGGTCGTCGCAACCTCAACAATTTCTTAGCACGCTATAACTTCCCTTATGCGAGCATCGCACAGCAACTAACCGAGAACACCTTTAGCCCAGCATCAGATGTGCTCCTAGTATTTCCTGGCCCATCGCTGCTGGATAACTTAAACCGTCTTAAGGAACTCAAAACCCAAGGTGTGCGTATCATGGCTTGCGACAGTGCCATGCCCGCACTTGAGGCTTTTAAGATTGCCCCAGATATCGTTGTCTGTCACGATGTAGGCCTTTACAAGCTTGCCGGCCTAGATGCCCCTCTGAGCCCACGCTATATGCTCAGTCCGAAAATCTACCAAAACAGCGCCTTAGTCTTTACCTCCAAGACCCACCTGCGCTTAGTAGCTCTTTTTAGTGGCAAGAAATACATCATCTACACCCCAGATCTGCAAAAACGCGGGGTAGCGATGCAAGACAAGGCAATGACTGGGCTTGATATCACCTCGTCGGTGTCTAGTCTGATGGTTGATTTAGCGCTCAAACTACAAGCCAAGCGTCTCTACTTCTTTGGTTTTGATAACATCTGCCGTCTCGACTCATATCACACCACCTTTACCCAAGATGAAGAGGCAACTCTTTTCGGTTTCAAACGCAACATTTTAGAGCCAGTACCTTGTAACGACGGACGTATCCGTCGTTCGCTGCACAGCTATACCAGCTCCAAGCTGCACTTAGAGGACGTTATCGCACAAAACAGCAGTATCTCCTTTATCAACTGCTCCCCATATGGAGCTGTGGTCAAAGGCATGGTACTCGACCCATCTGCTGCGCCTAAGACCATGTAGCAACGCTACCACTGCCCTGCTACGGGTCAACCACAGCCCAGCCTCTACCCCGTCTCGGCCCCACCACAGCAACAACCGCTCGGTTGGGCCGAGACTGGACAGGGCAGAGCTGAGCTGAGAAGAGCCGCATCAGCAGCTGCTGCTGCGATTGTGGTTCTGCTAAAAAGCACCAAGGCCCGCATTGCATTTTGCTTTGCGGGCCTTGGTGCTAGAGTTGGCTGCTTAGTGCTTTTGCTACTTGCCAGCCTTGTAGTCGGCGTAGGACTGCACGTGCAAAATCTTCTTAGCGTGATCAGTCAGCTCCACCGATGGAGCATCCACATCAGTGAGCTTATATGGGATCTTCAGCTCTTCCCACTTGAAAGCACCAAAGCTGTGGTATGGCAGTACCTCAACACGCTTGACGTTGCTTAAGGTAGCAATAAACTCGTGGAGCTTTTGTAAGTCCTCGTCCTTATCAGTGTAGCCTGGCACCAAGACGTGACGAATCCACACGTCCTTTTTGATCTCATCTAAGTAACGAGCGCAGTCAAGGATGTTGGTGTTCTCGACGTGGGTCAGCTCCTTGTGCTTCTCGTTGTCGATATGCTTGATGTCAAGCATCACCAAGTCGGTGTACTGCATCAGCTCTTGGAACTTGGAGAAGAAAGGCTCTTCACGAGTAAATGGGCCAGCTGCGGTGTCGATGGTGGTGTTTACACCTTGAGCCTTGAGCTCCTTGAAGAACTCAATCATAAAGTCCATTTGTAAGAGAGGCTCACCACCAGAGCAGGTCACGCCGCCATCTTTGCCCCAATAGGTTTGGTAGCGTAAAGCCTTCTTAATGATTTGGTCAGCAGTGAACTCATCACCGATATTTTGCTTCCACGTATCAGGATTGTGGCAGTACAAGCAACGCATCTTGCAACCCTGTAAAAACACCACGAAGCGGATGCCAGGGCCATCTACCGAACCAAAGGTCTCAAACGAGTGCACATATGCAGAGGTCATAACAGATCCTGTATAGCAGTGGAAGAAAAAGATAAGAGAGAGGAGGGGCGCGTGGCGCTGTTATTTGGTTGGAACCAAATCCTCTGCCGCAGGGCCTTAAACAAGACACTATGGCAGAGAATCTGAGAGTTTGGAGGCCGTAAAAAAGGTAGCTTGCGCTACCTTTTTAGGTGGCTCTAGCACCACCACCAACGTCATTGCATTTGGTGGTGGGCTGAGCAGTACTTGTCAGTACCTGACTGATGTAATTGCCTTACTGCCTGATTACATAGTCTTGTGGCAGGTACGAGCAATAACGTCTAACTGCTGCTCGCGAGTTAAGTCGATGAACTTCACAGCGTAGCCGGAGACGCGGATGGTGAAGTTAGCGTACTCTGGCTTCTCTGGGTGCTCCATAGCGTCGATTAACTTCTCGGTACCGAAGACGTTGACGTTGAGGTGGTGAGCACCGCGGTCGAAGTAACCATCCATCACTTGGACTAACTTCTCAGTACGCTCGCCTAAGTCGTGGCCTAAAGCGTCTGGAGAAATAGTCTGGGTGTTGGAGATGCCGTCTAAGGCATACTCGTATGGGAGCTTAGCTACGGAGTTCAGGGAGGCTAATAAGCCGCTCTTCTCAGCACCGTAAGATGGGTTAGCACCTGGGCTTAATGGCTCGCCAGCCTTACGGCCATCAGGTAAAGAACCGGTAGCCTTGCCGTACACCACGTTCGAGGTAATGGTTAAGATCGAGGTGGTAGGCTCGGAGTTACGGTAGGTGTGGTGCTTCTTGATCTTCTCTAAGAAGGTCTTTAATAACCACACTGCTAACTCATCGGCACGGTCGTCATCGTTACCGTAGCGTGGGAAGTCACCCTGGGTCTCGTAATCGACAACCACACCCTGCTCATTACGGATGGTCTTGACCTTGGCGTACTTGATAGCGCACAGGGAGTCAACCACGTGGGAGAAGCCAGCGATACCGGTAGCGAAAGTACGACGCACATCGGTGTCGATTAAGGCCATCTCAGCAGCCTCGTAGAAGTACTTGTCGTGCATGTAGTGAATGAGGTTGAGTACATTCACGTATAAGCCTGCAAGCCAATCCATCATGACGTCGAAGCGCTGCATCACCTCGTCGAAGTCTAAGTACTCAGAGGTAATTGGGCGATATTGTGGGCCAACCTGCATTAAGCTCTTCTCGTCAACGCCACCGTTGATTGCGTAGAGCATGCACTTAGCTAAGTTAGCACGGGCACCGAAGAACTGCATCTCCTTACCGGTCTCGGTTGCAGACACGCAGCAGCAGATGGAGTAATCATCACCCCAAACTGGACGCATGACGATGTCGTTCTCGTACTGAACCGAAGAAGTTAAGATGGAGATCTTAGCGGAGTAGTCACGGAAGCCCTTTGGTAACTCCTTGCAGTAGAGCACAGTTAAGTTAGGCTCTGGGGATGGGCCCATGTTCTCTAAGGTGTGTAAGAAACGGAAATCATTCTTAGTCACCATGGTACGGCCGTCCATACCCATACCGGCCATCTCTAAGGTTGCCCACACTGGGTCGCCAGAGAAGAGCTGGTTGTAGGATGGGATACGAGCAAACTTGACCATACGGAACTTCATCACGATGTGGTCAACTAACTCTTGGGCCTCAGACTCAGTTAAGGTGCCTTCCTTTAAGTCACGCTCAATGTAGATGTCTAAGAAGGTAGAGATACGGCCAACGGACATAGCAGCGCCATTCTGGGTCTTGATGGCAGCTAAGTAACCGAAGTATAACCACTGGAAAGCCTCACGGGCATTCTTTGCTGGGCCGGAGATATCGAAGCCGTAGTCAGCAGCCATCTTCTTCATCTGGCCTAAAGCACGGATCTGGTCGGATAACTCTTCGCGCTGACGAACGATGTCATCGGTCATAACACCGCAGCCGCAGTTAGCTAAGTCTTGCTTCTTCTTAGCAATTAAGAAGTCGATACCGTATAAGGCAACACGGCGGTAGTCACCGACGATGCGGCCACGGCCATAGGTATCTGGAAGACCGGTAATGATCTTGTTCTTACGAGCAAGACGCATCTCTGGGGTGTAAGCATCGAACACGCCCTGGTTGTGGGTCTTGCAGTACTCGTTAAAAATCTTGTCGAACTTTGGATTTGGGGTGTAGCCGTAGGTGGTGCAAGCCTCTTCGGCCATCTTGATACCACCGCGTGGCATGAAAGCACGCTTTAATGGCTTGTCAGTTTGGAGACCAACGACCTTTTCAATGTCCTTGGTGCCCTCGGCGATGTAGGCAGCGCCATAAGCAGTAATGTCGGAGACAATCTCAGTCTCCATATCGAGGACACCGCCCTTAGCACGCTCTTGCTTTTGTAAGTCTTGGAGAATACCCCAGAGCTTATCGGTGTTCTCGGTGGCTGGAGCTAAGAAAGACTCATCACCTTCGTATGGGGTGTAGTTGTTCTGAATAAAGTCACGAACATCAACCTCATCAACCCAGTGGGTGCCCTTAAAACCGCGCCATTCTGCTCTCATAAACATCTCCTGTGAGGAACTGACAGAAAACTTAGCAATGAAATCCATTCACAAATTTGCGATCAGCTTTTCGTTTTTTGCTGTGCCTGCTTCTTTCTCAAATATCAGCAGTGCTTTGCAAATCTGTGAGCTAACTCAATCGAACGACGTTATTATTCCTTGCTACCTCACAAAAAACAAGGCTCGCCCCGCCTTGCAAGCCTTTTTAAATAAAGATAGCAACAGACTCACAAAAATTTCCTCAAATCCGCATTGCTTCTAGCTTTACACCTCTTTTACAGTCATTTTGCCTACAGCCTTTTTCACACTTAGTCGCAATAAATTCGCAACAGCAATAAGCCCTGAAAAGGCCATTCACCCCACCCACTAAAACCGCGCCAAGCCAATAAAAATCAGGCTTTAGCGCACTTTACCCCCCTTTCTAGCAGATCGTTTTTGCGCAGCTTTCTCACTTGAAAAGACCTCATCAACAAAGCGCAAAAAAGTCTTATTTAACTAAACTCTTTAATAAATCTTATTTATAAATACCAAAAGGAAAGCAAAAATCTCAAAAGCAAGATAAATAGAGGCTTTATGCCACTATCTTTCCTCTATCAAAGGTCAAAATTGCATTTTTGCCATCGCTTGACCTCGCTTTAATTACGCATGAATTAGTGCTTTTTTGCTGTTTTCTTCCCCCTCTTGGGGAAGGTTACGGAGCACCAAATTTACCCAGCGCAAGTTTTCACACGTTGACCACAATTTTTGCAAAAAATGGCTTATTTAAGCCAGATATAATCACATTACTATCAGCATAAGTGCAAATTTTGGGCTCAGTGTTACCAGTAACACAGATCCCGATCTTGCAACCTAGCAACGTAAACATGCACCCCAGCCAAATTCATTAGAAAAACTTATATGTAATTTTTTAAATTTATTGACAAATAAAGAACATTTAAATGTTTATTTAGCGCAAAACGCCGTACCACTGAGCTTTTTTCTCTCACTACTTTACATATACTCATTATTTGCAAGCACAGCTCAACAGACCTAACGAGATAACACAAAAGATTACAACCAATGTCACGGCAGTCAGCGACTGTCAGCTACTGTCGGCGGCTATGAGCAGCTATTGGCAGCTGTTGGCAGCTGTTGGCTGCTCCTCTACTCTGGCTTTGTTGCTTAGAACTAGGAGTGCTGCTGATGATGATGGCAGGAGGTTGAAAAATCTGGGCGAGCAATCCCATGAGCTTTAGATCATGGGTAGTTCACCTGTAGTAAGGAGAGATAAGGTAAGAGCGGTAGAGATGATGGGCTAAAAGCTACAGGCTTAATGCCTAAGCATAAGGCCTTGACTGATGTAGGCTACAGCCTTCTCGCTTCACTCTTCGCGCTTTTCGCTTATTGCTTGTTGCTTCTTACTGCTAACAAGCAACAAGCAAGCTCCAAAGTAGAAAGCAGAAAACTGAAGGAAGAAGGAAGAAGGAAGAAAGCTGTAGCAACTCTAAGGTCTAATCCCCCTATGCCCAAGAGAGACAGGTCTGCTCCTATCAGGCTTTTTCGATGATAGTGCCACTTTGATAGGCGTGGAGCAGAGCCTCAAGATCGAAGATAGCGCGCTTGATCTTTTCACCATTGTCACTGTTGGCAACCTTTAAGCGCACATCATAGTGCTCTACTTCCATAGCGTCGGACTTGATATCGATGTGCTCACTGATGGCCTTTTCAGTACTCTCAAATGGGCGGTGAGCCTTGAGCACCATGCCATGGCTGGAGAAAATCAGTGTGTAGCCAGCGATACCAGTGGTGCTGTGATAAGCCTGGCATAAGCCACCGTCGATCACAAAGAGCTTGCCATTGCCACGCAGTGGACTCTCACCTTCCCTGACCTTAATAGGAGTGTGGCCGTTAATGATATGGCCATTATCTGGGTCTAAACCGAACTCCTCTAGAATCATGCGGCAGACTTCCTCGTTATAGTACTGCTTATAGTAAGGATCACGAGGCTCATGATGGGTACTCTTGTCATCGATGAAGTAGCGCTCAAAAGGCTTCATCACACGTCCCGATAGCGGGCTATTAAAACCACACCACAAGTAGTACATGAAGTCTAAGCTACGCTGATCACGGTGCGCAAAGCCGTGACGGGCCACTTTTTCACAGTAGTCCATAAAGGCCTTACCCCGCAGAATCTGGCCGTGGCAGTTGATTTCACGCAGCTTACCGTCTTCAGTTAAAGGTACGCAGCCATGATAGAGCAAGTTACCGTTGAAGCGCTTGTAAATTGAGCCACGAGAGAACAAGAAAGCTACTTCACGCTGCAACTCGCGCGAATCTAAGAATGACTTCTTTAAAGACTCAACGATATAGGCTTCATCGCGGCTTAAGGCAAACGGATCTTTAGGATCAATAGTAGGCAGATCAACGGTATTGAGCTCATACTCTTTACCATCAATGGCCACCACACCACGCTCTAAATCCATCTTGTCTAAAAGCAGGCGGTCATCCATCCCCAAATCAGGATTGCGCTTAATCAGTTGGCCTTGCAGCTTCAGCGCGATCACGGTAATGGCTTTAACCATCTTCTCGCGATTATCATCGGCATAAGCCTGCAGCATCAGCTCATACTCATGCTCTTGCGCAGCACTAACCATCTCGCGTTCATGGCTATCACTAGTCCCTTCTCTACTAAGAGCAGCCTCTACTACCTTTTGGGCAGCTGCTGCCGCTGCGGCGTGCGCGGCGGCGTGCTGCTCAGCCTCTAAGGCATCAGCACTCCACCCCGACAGCGATGGGTTAAAGGCACTACTAAGGCTCCCTAACCCTCCAATACCAATACTGCCGCCTGCTGTCAGTCCAGCATGGCCATTACCATGCACTCCATGCATTCCATGGGCTCCCAAGGCGACCGCTCCGGCGACCGCTCCGGCCCCCGCAGCCCCAGTTGCTGCTAGCACCTCGGCCTTCTTGGCTAAAGCCTTTTGTGAACGCTCTTTCACTGGCGAGTGGTAGGTTTTTTGCGCAAAGTCATTGAGCTTGCGCAGCGAGATACCATAAGCACTCTCTAACATAGAGCAGTTAAAGTAGTTGATGTTGTTGCGCAACACCGTGGCCATACATACTTCGGAGCCTAAAGCTGCACCCATCCACAAGATGTCATGGTTGCCCCACTGAATATCAAGGCTGTGGTAGTCCATTAACAGAGCCATGATCTTGTCTGGATGTGGACCACGGTCAAAGACATCACCGACAACATGCAGATGGTCGACAGCAAGCCGCTTAGATAAGGCACACATGGTGCGCACAAAGTGGTGAGCAGAGTGTGTACGCAAGATGGTTTCAATGATCTTGGCGTGGTATTGAGCTCTACTGTCGCTCTCATCGCTTTGAGCGTGCAACAGCTCATCAATGATATAGCTGTAGTTTTGATTGATGGCTTTACGCACCTTAGAACGGGTGTACTTAGCCGACAAATACTTGCACAAGACAATGAGCTGATTGAGCTTCTCTTTATACCACTCATCGTTCAAGCGACCCTGTGCTTGGGTCAGAGCCATAACCTCATCTGGATAGTAGATTAAGGTACAAAGCTCAGACTTGACCTCATCACTGAGCTTAAAGAGCTCATCTACCTTTTCGTGAATCACACCCGAGCAACTGTTTAGGATGTGGCGAAAAGCACCATCCTCACCGTGTAAGTCACTCACAAAGTGCTCAGTACCCTTAGGCAGGTTTAGGATTGCCTGCAAATTGATAATCTCAGAGAACGCGGCCACTTTATTTGGATACTGTGTCGACAAAAGCTCCAAATAGTGCTGATCGACGTAGTAACCTTCATTAGCGGTAGTATGAGCGACGCCCGCTCCTGCCATATCTAATGCCTGAGTCTTATCTGTATCTCCCATGCCTAAAAACTCCTTGCGACCGTCACGCCTTTTACTGTTACTGCACACAGCACAAGGCTTTGATCCTCACTGACGGTCTACCTACACACATTGAAGCTCCCACCGTCTGACGACGGGGGATTCTCCTGGACCAAAAAGCAGCTTTCTGTCGAAGAGCTCTTTGAT
>CALXYZ010000090.1 GCA_944393075.1 uncultured Anaerobiospirillum sp.
ATAACGCGAGCCTCGTTAGAGGCCGATCAGCAGGAACCAAACCCATGCTATGCAGTAGGAACCTCCTCGGAATCCCACTGCGTAAGCTGGGGGAGGATGTCAACAGTATTATCAGCGCTCGCTGTTGCCCGTTTACTCGCATTGCTGCGAGCTGTTACACTCGCGGCAGTTCTCTTTGGATCATGCGGTAGGAGCTCACAAACGATGGCGCAGCAGCAACAGCAGACACAACAGAAACAACAGCAGCAGCTCAACAAAATCTCTGGGCAGAGTATGGACGTAGTGCAGGCTAACTTTGAGGCCTTAGCACAGCTCTTTCCCTCCTGTGTGATTGAGATGCCTACTACTGATGCTGTCGATGCGGCTGATGCAGCCGATGCAGCCAGCACTGGGAGTGTGCAACATTATCAGCGTGTGATCGACTGGCAGCGTTTAGCACAGCTGGTAGGTGTAGGTGCGGGCGTTGTGGTAGCTGAGTCGCAAACAGTGCCATCGCATGAGAACTTTGGTTTTAACTGGGTCGGTAAGCGTGATGCCATCTTTGAGGCCAATCGCAGCATCGACAAAACACTGCGCCCTGACGTCGCTGCGAGCTTGGACTTTGCTTCTACCCACAACCTCTTCATTGAGGGTGATAACTTAGAAGCGCTCAAGCTACTGCTGCGTGGCTACAGCGGCGCCGTGAAGATGATCTACCTCGATCCGCCATACAATACTGGCTCTGATTTCGTCTATAACGACGACTTTAGGCAGAGTCAGCAGGAGTATGAACAGGCGGCAGGTTTGGTTGATGAGTCCGGAAAGCGCTTTGCCATCAACTCCAATACCGATGCTCGTTTCCACTCTAAGTGGTGCTCCATGATGTATGCCCGTTTGTCGCTGCTGCGCCTGTTGCTTAGTGATGACGGCGTGATCTTCATTTCGATTGATGATCACGAGCAGCACCACTTGCGCTGCATCTGCGATGAGGTCTTCGGTGAGCAAAACTTCGTAGCTCAGCTTATCTGGCAGCGTGCCTTTGCGCCAAAAAACGACGCTAAGTATGTGTCCAATAGCCACGACTACATTCTGATGTATGCGCGCCATATTGAGCGCTTTAAAATCGGGCGTTTGGAGCGCTCAGCGGCAGCCGATGCTCGCTATAACAATCCAGATAACGATTCACGCGGTGTATGGTCATCAAGCGACATTTCAGCTAAGACCTACTCCAAGAGCAACGACTATGAGATCACCACGCCATCGGGGCGTGTGGTGCGTCCGCCTCATGGCCGCAGCTGGACAGTGTCGGCTACTGAGTTTGCTCGCTTAGTTGCTGATAACCGCATCTACTTCGGCAAGGACGGTAACAACGCACCACGCCTCAAGCGCTTCTTATCGGAGCTGCGCCACGACGGTATGGTGCCAACCTCGTTGCTGCTCAACTCTACTGTAGGGGAGAGTGAGGCTCAGTGTTCTGAGCTCCTGTCTGCCATCAGTGCCAATCTGCAACAACCTGCAGCGCAAGCACTGTTGCGCAACCTCCAAGAGCTGGCGCGCTGTGGTGGTTTAGGTGCTGCTGAAAAAGCATCAGTAACGAAGTCGCAGCAAGAAAAAATCCTTGCTTTCTTAGACCAAGCTGAAAGTAGTGCCTCTGCCTGTAGTGAGGTCAGTGCCACCAACAAGACCTTACTTTTGCGTCAGCAGGTGGGCGACAGCCAAGAAGGAGCGCAAGAGCTTAAGGCACGTCTGCATGCTGGTGTCTTCAATGGCCCTAAGCCAGTACGTTTACTGCGCCACCTTATGACCTTAGCCAATCTCGACGCAGAAAATGGTGATATCGTGCTCGACGCTTTTGCTGGCTCTGCCACTACAGCTGAGGCTGTATTGCAAGCCAACGCTGCCGATGGAGGTAAGCGTCGTTTCATCATGCTGCAATTCCCTGAGGTCTGTGTCCCACAAACTCCAGCAGCACAAGCTGGCTTTGCGACCATTGCCAAGATTGGGCAGGCTCGTCTGCGTAATGTCATTGCTGAGCTCGAAAAACAGTGCACTAAAACTGTGCACGGGGGGGGGTAGAACCGCATATATAAGCCATTCTTGCGATCTTTTAGCTGGTCTTGACCAGCAAAATGATGCTGCTGCTCGTAGCTCGTTGCCTGCCGATTCTGCCTCTACAGTTTCTACTGCTTCTACTGCTTCTACTGACACCACCATCGATTTGGGATTTAGAGTCCTTAAAGTCGATACCTCTAATCGCCATCCCGCCTACGAAGTTGCTGCTTTTCAACAGAGCATGCTTGCTCAGCTTGAGTTTGCGTTTAAGGACGATCGCACAGCCTTGGACTTGTTTTTTGGTTGCCTCTTAGACTTTAGGTTACCGCTTGATCAAAGCGTCAGAGAGATCTCGTTGGGCGGGCATCAAGCTTTTGTCTACGGGCGTGGCGAGCTTGTGGCATGTTTTGCTGAGGATATCGATGCGTCTTTGGTACACGCTTTAGCAGCACTACCAGAGCGTCCGTTGCGCGTGGTGCTTTTAGAGCGAAGCTTTGTCAGTAGTGAAGCACAGATAAACCTCACTGAGCTCTTTAAGACTTTACTGCCCGAGGTCGAACTTAGGGTGCTATAGGGGCAGAATGCCTGATTCTGCCTCGTTTTTGACTTGCCGCCGCTCTTTCCTTGCTCTAAACTCGTGCCTAGCTACCACCTAGGGCTGAGCTACTAGTTGTAGGTGCTTTCATTAGACACACTCACACTCACATGGACAAGGAAGGAGAGAGCGGTGGTCGACAAGATCTCAGGACTCAGTGCAGATATCAGGCAAGCCAACTTTGAGCAGCTCGCACAGCTATTTCCGTCTTGTGTGATTGAGGTGCCAGCTGCGGTTGCTGATGCTGATGGTGATGGTACTGGGGATGCAGCTTCAGGCTACAAAAAGGTCTTTGACTTTGCGCGCTTAGCTGAGCTCATTGGTCAAGATGCAGTTGTAGGTGCTGGTGCTGGTTCGGGTTCTGGTGCGGGTGCGGGCGCTGTGCCTACGCTTAAGGGCAGCAGCATTGAGCCTTATGGCTTCTCTTGGGCCGGCAAAAGACAAGCACAATTCGATGCTAACAGCATCATCGATAAGACTTTGCGCCCTTGTGTTGCTGAGAGTGTCGACTTTGAGCACACCCACAACCTCTTCATCGAAGGCGACAACCTAGAGGCGCTCAAGCTTTTGCTGCGTGGCTATAGCGGTTCCGTCAAGATGATCTACATCGATCCGCCGTACAATACTGGTTCTGATCTTATTTATCGTGATGAGTTCCGACAGAGTAAGCAGGACTATGAGCAAGCAGCAGGCTTGGTCGATGACGAGGGTATGCGCTTTGTCCTCAACTCTAATGCCGATGCGCGCTTTCACTCCAACTGGTGCTCCATGATTTACGCGCGCTTGTGTGTTGCGCGTCATTTGCTGCGCCGCGATGGCGTGATCTTCATTTCGATCGATGATAACGAACAGCCTCGTCTGCGCTCCATCTGCGATGAGATCTTTGGTGAGCAGAACTTTGTAGCGCAGATGATCTGGAGTGCTGGCCGCAAAAACGACTCCAAGTTCGTCTCAGTCTCGCACGAATACATCTTGGTCTACATGCGCGATAAGGCGCATGCGATCGCTACGAACTCTGTGTGGCGCGAGCGCAAGCAAGGTATTGATGCCATTTATGCCTGCTACGACAAACTCAAGCGTCAGCATGGCTCTGACTGTGCCGCCATTGAGCGTGGACTTAGGGCGTGGTTCAAGTCCTTATCTCCTAGCGATCCAGCAAGAGGTAATCGCCAATACAATCATGTCGACAACAAGGGTATCTTCTTTCCCTCGGATATCTCCTTCCCAGGTGGTGGTGGCCCACGCTACGAGCTCTTGCACCCAATCACCCACAAGCCGGTGAAGATCCCAAGCCGTGGTTTCTTTACCAGTAAGGAGCGCATGCTAGAGCTCATCGCCCAAGACAAAATCTACTTTGGAGCAGATGAGAACCGAGTCCCCAAAGTTAAGACCTACCTCAGAGAAAACGAGCTCTCAGTGCCGTACAGCGTCTTCTACCAAGATGGGCGTGCAGCTTCCAAGCGCTTAGACAAGCTATTGGGGAGTCGCGTTTTCGAGAACCCAAAAGACGCCACCATCTTGCAGCGCCTCATGGAGTTTTGCGGCACTAAGGACGACGACATCATCTTAGACTTCTTCTCGGGATCAGCATCTACCGCCGAAGCGGTACTGCGCGCCAACGCTGCTGACGGTGGACAGCGCCGTTTCATCCTTGTGCAGTACCCAGAGGTCTGTGCCCCTAAGTCCAATGCTGCTAAGGTTGGCTTCGCCACTATCTGCGATATCGGTAAGGCTCGTCTACGTCTCTTAGAACAGGAGATCCTCTCAGGTGATACTGCGGTGGATGAAGATGACGATATCGATGATGAGCGCTCGGATGATGTAGTTCCAGCTAAGGCTAAGGCTAAGGCTAAAACTAAGTCCAAGACGGCAGCAAAGACCGCAAAGACTGTAAAGACTGCACAGGTCGCACAGGCCGCAGAGTCTGCTCCAGCTACTGCTGCTCCGGCTGTGAATGCGGCTAGCACTCCTGATAGTTGCACAAAAATAGTGCGGGGGGGGGTATCACCATTTTTTCTCACGTTAAACAAGATTCTTATGCGCTTTTGCGGGGGTTGGATGATGCTGAAGTTGGCTCGGAATCAGACTTTAATGCACAAGATGGGTGCAAAAATCACCACGTTGCGGATGGGGCCTCGGATTCAGTGAATGCAGTGGATGCCGTGGATGGCTCTGTGTCCACAGCCCCATCACAGCCTAGTGCGCGTAATTTAGACTTCGGTTTTAGAGTCTTTAAGATCGACAGCTCCAATAAGCGTCCAACCCAAGAAGTTGTCAAGTATCAGCAGAGCATGCTCGCTGACTTTGAGGAGGCATTCAAAGAAGGTCGTACTGACCTCGATATCTTCTTTGGCTGTCTCTTAGACTATCGCCTGCCTCTTGATCTTGCGGTCACCACAGTGAATCTGGCAGGGCATATGGCTTACGTCTATGGTCAAGGTGCATTGCTGGCTTGCTTTGCTGAGGACATTGACGCGTCCTTTGTGGAGGCCATAAGCAATTTGCCTGAGGAGCAACGACCACTGCGCGTCGTTCTCAATGAGCGCTGCTTTAGCAGCAGCGAGCAACAGATCAACCTCAGCGAGCGCTTTAAGACCTTGCTGCCACAGGTGGAGCTTAAGGTGATCTAACCTCCAATCCATCTGTCATAACCACCACACTCCAGTCCCAAGTGGGGGAAAGCAGCAGTTAGGGGGGGCATTGTGATGTAGTAAACTAGCCGCGCGCCAGCCTTTGGCAAGCCGCAGTTAAGCTGCGGGCAGCAGCTGGCAGTTGCTGCCATGCCTATCTTTTTCTACACTGCCGACACGACGGCAGCTCTCATTACTTTGCAGGAACTTAGGTGCTTAGGGGCACTGATTCTCAGGTGGTGGTGGGCTGTTTGGCTTTAGGTGTCACTGCATCAGAGAGGAGATAGGGCGTGGATCACATCACTGGTAAAAGCGCATCCTTAGCGCAAGAGAACTTAGACAAGCTGTTGGAGCTCTTTCCCTCCTGTGTTGTTGAGGTGCCACAAGCGCAAACACAAACACAAGCGCAAGCCCAAGCTGAGAGCGCAGTAGCGGCATCTCCTGCCTACGTGCGCCGTGTCGATGTCGCTAAGCTCTTAGCCCTCTTAGGTCAGGAGTCAGATACCGTAGCCTCCTCTACGTCCAGTGCTATGCCGCCTGAGCCATTTGGTTTCATGTGGGCCGGTAAGCGCCAAGCTATGGCTGAGGCTAATCAGACCATCGACAAGACTCTGCGTCCTTGTGTCGACGAGAGCATCGACTTCGCCCGTACCCGCAATCTCTACGTTGAGGGCGATAACCTTGAGGCGCTCAAGCTACTGCTTCGCGGTTACAGCGGCGCTATCAAGATGATCTACATCGACCCTCCCTATAACACCGGTACAGATTTCGTCTATAAGGACAACTTTCATCAAAGCACTAAGGACTTTGAGCAGGCAGCTGGCATTGTCGACAATACAGGCAAGCGCTTTGCGCTCAACAAGACTACCGAGGCGCGCTTTCACTCCAACTGGTGCTCTATGATCCATGCTCGCCTCTCTCTGGCACGACAGCTCCTCTCTAAAGACGGCGTGATCTTTATCTCGATTGATGACCATGAACAGCATCACTTGCGCTGCATCTGTGATGAGGTCTTTGGTGAGCAGAATTTTGTGGCGCAGCTGATTTGGCAGCGTGCTTTCTCTCCTAAAAACGACGCTAAGTACGTCTCCAACAGCCACGATTATGTGCTGCTCTACGCCCGCAATATCGACAGCTTTAAGATCGGTCGCCTTGAGCGTACTGCCGAGGCAAATGCCCGCTACAGCAATCCAGATAATGATCCCCGCGGTGTGTGGATGAGCGATAACCTCTCGGTTAAGACTTACTCTAAGGCTAGCGACTACCCTATCACCACGCCATCGGGACGTGTGGTTAATCCGCCTGCTGGCTCCTGCTGGCGTGTGAGCAAGGAGGAGTTTGCGCGACTGGTGGCTGATAATCGCATCTACTTTGGTAAAGACGGCAACAACACCCCACGCCTCAAGCGCTTCTTGCACGAGCTCAACAACGCCGGCATGGTACCAACCTCACTGCTGCTAAACAGCGCTATCGATGCTGATAGTGCGCAAGTAGAGCTCAATGCTGCCATTAGTGCCAACCTGCAAGCACCGCAAGCTCAAGCGCTCCTTGCCAACCTCAAGGAGAAGACCCGCTTTGCTACAAAGAGCTTGCAAGGCAAGCTGCAAGACTTCCTTGATCAGGTTCTAGCTGACGCTGATGTTGATGCAGATGGTAGCAATGCAGCTATTGAGGACAACACCTTGCTGCTGCGTCAGCAGGTAGGTGATAGCCAAGAAGGCGCGCAAGAGCTCAAAGCCTTAATGCAGGCAGGTGTCTTCGATGGCCCTAAGCCAGTGCGCTTGATCCGTCATTTGATGCGCCTTGCGAACCTGCAAGAGGACGATATCGTCCTAGATTTCTTCTCCGGTTCGGCTACTACTGCTGAGGCAGTATTGCGAGCCAATGCTGCGGATGGAGGCAGCCGCCGTTTTGTCCTCGTGCAGTTCCCAGAGGAGTGTGCAGCAGGTAGTCCTGCCGCCCAAGCTGGCTTTGCTAACATCTGCGAAATCGGCAAAGAACGTATCCGAAAGGTGATTTTTGATATCAAAAATAATGCACCACAAAAGTGCACGGGGGGGGGGGTAGAACTGGCTTTAATAAGCCATTCTTTGCCTATTAATGCTTCTATTGATGCGCTTGGGGTCGAGGATAATTCCAGTAATTTTGTTTCAAATAGTGTGCAAAATACAGCCGCTGCAACTGCGGCTGCTGCCGACACCTCTCCCGAGCTTGATTTAGGCTTCCGCGTCTTTAGAATCGACAGCTCTAACAAGAACCCAAGTTACACTGTCGGTGATTATCAGCAGGATCTGCTTGCACAGCTTGAGTCAACCTTTAAGGCAGACCGCAGTGATCTGGATCTGTTCTTTGGCTGCCTCCTAGACTTCCGTCTGCCATTAGACCGTCCTTTTGCTACCGTCAATCTATCTGGGCACACAGCCTACATCTACGGCCGTGGCGAGCTTGTGGCTTGCTTTGCCGAGGACATTGATGTGAGCTTTGTGGAGGCGGTGGCTGCGCTACCAGAACCACCACTGCGTGTGGTGCTCAATGAGCGCTGCTTTAGCAGCAGCGAGCAGCAAATCAACCTTAGTGAGCGTTTTAAGACTCTGCTGCCGCAAGTGGAGCTCAAGGTGCTCTAAATAGCTCAAAAGGCGCTCAAAATCTCCTGTTGATGTGCTTGGTCACATCAACTACACTCCTTTGGACTTGGATTTGGAAGAACTGAGAAGAGAGTAGGGCTGATCATCACAGCTCTGCTCTTAGAGCGGCATAAGCCAAAGGAGAGATATGGCAGAGAAGATCACGGGACTGACTGAGGATATGGCGCAGGCTAACTTTGCAGCCTTAGCGCAGCTCTTTCCCTCATGTGTGGTGGAGCAAAAGGTGGACGCAGCTGCTGCAGCTGCAGTCGCAGACGTAGTTGATGCTGCCGCTGACGCGCAAGCCACAACAGTGCGACACTCCATTGATGTCGACAAGCTCCTTGTGCTGATTGGGTGTGAAGCTGATGCTGTTGGCACTGCCGCACAGGCACTGGTAAAGGCACAGTCGCAGTACGAGCCGTTTGGCTTTATGTGGGCTGGGAAGCGCCAAGCTGTCGCTGAGGCCAATCAGGTTATCGATAAGACTCTGCGTCCTTGTGTGGAAGAGAGCCTTAACTTCGATCATGCCCGCAATCTCTTCATTGAGGGCGACAACTTAGAGGGGCTCAAGCTCTTACTGCGTGGCTATAGCGGCTCCATTAAGATGATCTACACCGATCCGCCATACAACACTGGCTCTGACTTCGTGTACAAGGATTCCTTTGCGCAGAGCCAAGAGGACTACGAGCGCGAAGCTGGTATCAGCGATGAGCAGGGGCAGCGCTTTACGGTCAACCGCAATACTGACGCCCGCTTCCACTCAAAGTGGTGCTCGATGATGTATGCGCGCCTCAGTATCATGCGCCATTTGCTGACCCGTGATGGCTTTATCATCATCTCGATCGACGACAATGAGCAGGCGCATCTCAAGCTAATGTGCGATGAGATCTTTGGCGAACAGAACTTTGTGGCGCAGATGATCTGGAGTGCCGGTCGTAAGAACGATTCGCGCTTTGTTTCGATCTCCCACGAGTACCTTCTAGTGTATATGCGCGACAAGGACTACGTTGTCTCGCAAGACACGCGCTGGCGTGAGCGCAAGCAGGGCTTAGATGAGATCTACAGCTGCTATGCTAAGCTCAAGCGCAAGTATGGCACTGACGTGCAGAGCATTGAGCGTGAGCTCAAGGCATGGTTTAGTGCTCTGCCAGCAGGGCATCCTGCTAAGGATCACAGCCACTACGATCACGTTGATGAAAACGGTATCTTCAACCCATCTAACATCTCTTTCCCTGGTGGCGGCGGCCCACGCTATGAGCTGTTGCATCCAGTCACTCATAAGCCAGTGAAGATTCCAAGTCGTGGTTGGTTTACCAGCAAAGAACGCATGATGGAGTACATCGCTGCTGGCCGCGTGTATTTCGGCCCCGACGAGAACCGCGTACCGACCATTAAGAACTACCTCCAAGACAAGGAGCTGAGCGTGCCTTACAGCGTCTTTTACCAAGATGGTAGAGCTGCATCCAAGCGTCTTGACAAGTTAATGGGAGGTCGTGTTTTCGAGAACCCAAAGGACGAGCAGATCTTGCAGCGCCTAATGGAGTTTAGCGGTACCACCGACGATGACATCATCTTAGACGTGTTCGCCGGCTCGGCTTCAACTGCTGAAGCCGTACTGCGTGCTAATGCTAAAGATGGTGCCCAGCGTCGCTTTATCCTCATGCAGTACCCTGAACCATGTCCTGCCAAATCTGTAGCCGCTCAACATGGCTTTAGTACCATTTGCGAGATCGGCAAGGAGCGTATTAGAAAGGTGATTTCTGATCTCAACCAGTCGTGCTCCAATATGGTGCACGGGGGGGGGTAAAAGCGCTATTTTAAGCGGTTTGTTAGACCTTGAAGCCGAGGTTGGCGATCTCGGTCTAGCCGAAATCTCCAATAATAGTGTTTCAGATCAATCACAAGATAACGAGCGTAGCCAAGCCGCCGTTTCATCCCATGACTTGGGCTTTCGCGTGCTCAAAATCGACTCCTCAAATCGCCGCCCTTCTCTCACTGTGGATCAGTACCAACAGGATCTGCTCTCACAGCTCGACTCACGCTTTAAAGAAGGTCGTACTGACCTCGATATCTTCTTTGGCTGTCTCTTAGACTATCGTCTGCCTCTTGATCTTGCGGTTACCACAGTGAATCTGGCAGGGCATATGGCTTACGTCTATGGTCAAGGTGCATTGCTGGCTTGCTTTGCTGAGGACATTGACGCGTCCTTTGTGGAGGCCATAAGCAATTTGCCTGAGGAGCAACGACCACTGCGCGTCGTTCTCAATGAGCGCTGCTTTAGCAGCAGCGAGCAACAGATCAACCTCAGCGAGCGCTTTAAGACCTTGCTGCCACAGGTGGAGCTCAAGGTGCTCTAACCCCAGCTCATACCGCCCAAGAGCTCTCAACCAAGAGCTAAGGCTCTTGGGCGGGCGCCATTAGCCAAGTTACAATCGCGTCGTAGCACGCAGTGATCGGTAAAGATCTGTTGTGATCTGTGGGGCTACCAAGATGTTTAGGTTTTAGTTGTTGGTTTCGGCGAAGCTGGGAGTAGGTCGTGGTGGAGAAGATTTCAGGTCAGAGTGCGTCTGTAGCGCAGGAGCAGGTGGAGCTGTTAGCCCAGCTTTTTCCGTCTTGTTTAGTCGAAGTGCCTGTTGAGGAAACTCAATGCAGTGAGCTGTCACAGCTACAGCTACAGCCACAACTCAAGCGCCAAATCGACTTGGGTAAGCTCGCACAGATCTTAGGCCAAGACACCAATACCACGTCATCCCCGTCTTATGAGGGCTTTGGCTTGGCGTGGGCTGGTAAGAGAGCGGCCATTGCTGAGGCCAATAAGGTCATCGATAAGACGCTGCGTCCTTGTGTGGAGGACAGCGTCGACTTTGCACATAGCCGTAACCTCTACCTAGAGGGCGATAACTTAGAGGCGCTTAAGCTACTTCTACGTGGCTATAGCGGCGCCGTTAAGATGATCTATATCGACTTGCCGTACAACACGGGCTCAGACTTTGTGTACAACGATACCTTTGCGCAAAGCCAAGAGGACTACGAGCTCACAGCTGGTATCAGTGATGCGCAGGGACAGCGCTTTGCGGTCAACCGCAATAGCGATGCGCGCTTCCACTCAAAGTGGTGTTCGATGATTCAGCCGCGCCTGATGCTCGCACGGCAGCTGCTCACTCCTGATGGCTTCATCTTCATCTCGATTGATGACCATGAGATGCACCGTCTGCGCTGTATCTGTGATGAGATCTTTGGTGAGCAGAACTTTGTCGCTTGCTTCCCGCGCGTCACCAAGAAGTCAGGCAAAAGCACTGATGCAGTCGCTAATAACCACGACTATGTGCTCTTGTACGCTAAGAGCGACAAAGCCCAGCTGTCACGCGAGGAGCAAGACACCGCCGACTTTAAGCTCAGTGATGAGTATGTCGATACCCGTGGTCGCTACCACCTCAAGCAGACCCTCGACTACAACAGCTTAGGATACAACGCTAGTCTTGATTACCCGATTGAGCTTGAGGGGCAGGTCTTCTACCCAGGCAGTGATAAGGATCTCTACGACAAGCGTAAGCAGGGGCAACACGCCAACCGTGATTGGGCATGGCGCTGGAGTCAGGCCCTGTTTGAGTTTGGTCTGCAAAACGGCTTTGTGGTGGTCAAGAATCAGCGTATCTACACCAAAACCTATGAGCGTGCCACCATTGAGGGGACAGGCACGGCAAGCAACCCATACCGCGTGGAGTACAAGCAGCGCCTGCGTACCCCAACGTCCCTTGATTACACTGATAACATGTACTCTAACGACAATGCAAAGAAAGGCCTCAAAGCCTTATTTGCTGACGGCGGTGGCATCTTTGAGTACTCAAAGCCTTGTTCTTTGGTGCAGAGCCTCGTGCGCTTAGGAACCACAGCCCATAATCATGACATCGTCCTAGACTTCTTTTCAGGCTCAGCTACCACCTCAGAGGCTGTGCTGCGTGCCAATGCCGCTGATGGTGGCAATCGCCAATTCATCATGGTACAAATTCCTGAGCTCTGTGATGCGAAGTCAGCTGCTGCGCAAGCAGGCTTCAGCAACATCTGTGAGATCGGAAAAGAGCGTATTAGAAAGGTTATTTCTGTTATCAAAAATGATTGCACAAAAGCAGTGCACGGGGGGGGTAGAAGCCTTATTTTAAGCGGTTTATCGCTGAATAATGATGAAACAAAGACCAAAAATCAGGGTTCTTTCTTAAATTTATCTGTTTCAGATGGTGTGCAAAATGGTGCAACTCCAGACACAGCTACAAACCTCGATTTAGGCTTCCGTGTCTTTAAGGTCGACAGCTCCAACAGAAACCAAAGCTACTCGGTGAGCGACTATCAGCAGAGCCTCCTGTCGCAGCTTGAGAGCAGCTTTAAGGACGATCGCAGTGACCTCGATCTTTTCTTTGGCTGCCTCTTAGATTATCGACTGCCTCTCGATCGCTCTTTTGCCACGGTAGAGCTTGCAGGCTATAAGGCCTTTGTTTACGGCCGTGGCGAGCTCTTGGCCTGCTTTGCTGCGGACATCGACGTGGCCTTTGTGGAGGCAGTGGCAGCGCTACCAGAGCCGCCACTACGCGTAGTGCTCAACGAGCGTTGCTTTACCAGCAGTGAGCAGCAGATTAACCTCAGCGAGCGCTTTAAGACCTTGCTGCCGCAGGTGGAACTCAAGGTCTTGTAGCTCTTTTAGGCCCTAAGTGCCTTTTGACATCCTCCCCCAGCTTACGCAGGGAGGGCGGTATTATATCAACTTTTCTATCAGGAGTTTCTATGCCATCAGGTTTGTCTCATCTTAAGTAGCTCCGTCAATGCCGTACAATACCTGCGACAGGAGCTCCTTGCTATTAGCGACT
>CALXYZ010000091.1 GCA_944393075.1 uncultured Anaerobiospirillum sp.
ATCAAAGAGCTCTTCGACAGAAAGCTGCTTTTTGGTCCAGGAGAATCCCCCGTCGTCAGACGGTGGGAGCTTCAATGAGCAATACGTGGGCGACGTTATCACTGCTCTTTAGCGTTTTAGCGTTGCATTTGGCAATGCCCTTGGGCAATACCTCTGGGTAATGCCTCTATCTTGCAACTGCACAGCAAGTAATGACACATCAGTGTCTCCATATTCCAAAAAATGCGCCTCTGGCGCTTTTTTTCTATCTGCGATCTGTAGTAAGGTCAAAACCGCAAGTTAACAAAAGCCGCAAGGCAAGCTGCAAGGCATACTGCAAGTCATGGGCTGTACCCTCTGTTTTGCCATGGATTGCAGTTGTCGTAGATAGTACTTAGTACACAGTGCTTTTGATTATTGCCGCGTTTTGTTTTGAGGAGTAGTGGCGATGAGCAAGTTTATCCAAGGTGCCAATTTAGGTAACTGGCTGGTGTTAGAGAAGTGGATGAGTCCACAGACCTTTGCTAACTCTGATGCCGATGATGAGTTTTACCTGCCACGCACGATAGAGCGTAGCGACTACGAGGCTCGCATTCGTCAGCACCGTGCTGAGTACATCAGCGAGCGCGACTTTGTGCTGCTCCGTGGTATGGGCATCAATAGCGTGCGCATCCCTGTGCCTTACTTCATCTTTGGTGATCGTGAGCCATTTGTCGGTTGCATTCAGGAGCTTGATAACGCTTTTGCTTGGGGTAAGCACTATGGCATAAGTATCCTGATCGATCTGCACACCGCCCCCATGGGCCAAAACGGCTTTGATAACGGCGGTATTCAGGGCGTTTGCCAGTGGAGTAAGCATGCTGACGAAGTGAAGTTTGTGCTCACGGTGTTAGAGCGCTTAGCTCAACGCTACGGCCACCACGATGCCCTCTATGGCATTGAGATCTTAAACGAGCCAATTACCCAAGGCATGTGGGATCGCTTGAATCTACCTGTGCGCTACCCAGCCCGTGATCCTGAGTTAGGCGCTATCTCGGCCCCAAACACCCTTGAGTTCCTCCGCGACTTCTACCTGCGTGCTTATGCTTGCATCAAGCCTCACTTAGCTGACGGCAAAAAGATTGTTTTCCATGACGGCTTTGAGCTCTTAGCTTGGCAGGATTTCATGACCCGCGAGCAGTACCCTGACGTAGTGCTCGATACCCACCAATACCTCATGGTCGCAGAGGTTGGTGGTGTGGCGCAACAGCTCAATAGCTACCTCGATTACTTAGAGCATCAGCTCAAGCCACAGTACCAAGAGGCTTGTGCTAAGCACGATGTAATCTGCGGTGAGTGGTGCTTATTTAACTCGCTGGCTTGTGGCTATGACACTCATGGTGGCCAGAGCATCTTAAATGGTATCAGTGCTGCTGATCAGGGACTCAAAGTCATGAGCCTTGAGGAGCGTACTGCCATTTACCAAGCCTTAAGCAAGGCACAGATGAGCATTTGGCGCTTAGGTATTGGTCACTACTACTGGAACTACAAGATCCTCTTTGACACCGTGACCTCCACCAACTGGGTCGGCTGGGATTCTTGGGACTTAGGCCGTGCCTACGCCTTTAACTGGTTCCGCACCGACTTCTAATCTCAATTACAGTCGCAGTCGCCGCCATAGCCGCAGCTGCATCTGATACATCTGATGCAGCAGCTGTGGTTATTGTAGTGCGGCGGCTGCGGCAGGCCTCAAGTCGCCACCCAAAAAAGCTTTTGTGGTGGCGGCTTGGTGGCAGCGTGCTGATTTCTTGTCTTTGTCTCTAGCGTTGTGAGTGCCGCGATGATCAAAAATCCTATCTTTAAGGGCTTCAATCCAGATCCTTGCATCTGCCGTAAGGGTGATGATTACTACTGCGCTGTGTCCTCCTTTGAGTGGATGCCTGGTATCCCTGTCTACCACTCCAAAGACCTCGTGCACTGGGAGCTGTTAACCCATGTGCTCACCGATCAAGTCGATCTGCGCCGTTTACCAAGTGCTAAGGGTATTTGGGCTCCATGCTTGACCTACTGTGAGGCCGAGGATCGCTTCTATGTGGTCTATGGAGTGATGAATTCGATGAATTCCCGCTACTTTGATGTCGACAACTACGTCATTAGCGCTGCCGATATCTGCGGCCCATGGTCGGAGCCGGTATATTTGCACTCAGCTGGCTTTGATGCCTCGATCCTGCATGATGATGACGGTAAGAAGTACGTGGTGTCCTTAGAGTGGGAGACCCGTGAGGGCTACGAAAAGCCAGGTGTGATCTGCGTGTGCGAGTATGATCCACAAGCTAAGCACATCGTGGGCTATCCACAGCGTATCTGGGATGGTAGCACCAACCGTGGCTGTATCGAAGCCCCTCACTTATACAAGCGCAATGGCTATTACTACCTCATGTGCGCTGAAGGTGGTACCGGCTACAACCACTGCGTGACCTTAGCACGATCACGCAACGTCTTTGGACCATATGAAGCTGATCCTGAGGGCTATATCGTAAGTTCGGCTATCAACGAGTCCAACGAGCGTGCCGACCCAGACCACCTCAAGCCAAAGTACTTCAATCCACAGTCGGTGCTGCAAAAGTCTGGTCATGGCTCGGTGGTTGATCTGCCAACTGGCGAGAGCTACCTCTTCCACCTTACTTCCCGTCCATTTGTACCTGAGTTGCGCTGCACCTTAGGTCGTGAGACCGCCATTCAAAAGGTGAAGTGGACTGAAGATGGCTGGTTACGCCTTGACGATGATAAGTCTGGCAAGTTAGCGCAGCTGGAGGTAGAGGAGCCACAGCTGCTAGCAGTACCAATGCCACAGCAGCCAAGTTTTGATGACTTTGATGAGGGCAAGCTTAATCTGTGCTACTACGCTCCACGCATCATGCCTGAGACCTTTGCTAGTGTGACCGCTCGTCTTGGCTATGTGCGTCTGCGCGGTCAGGAGTCTCGTACCTCGCTTAACAGCGTCAGCATCTTAGCCCGCAAGCTGACCTCAGTGTTCGCCACAGTGACTACCAGTGTCGACTTCAAGCCAGAGGTCTATCAACACAGCGCTGGCCTTATCGTCTACTACGAGAACCAAAACTACGTCAATCTGCGCAAGTATTACTCGCAGACCTTAGGTGGTAGCGCCTTGTCGATCATTCACCTCGAAAACGGTGCCAAGAACGAGATGTTAGACACCCGTATCCCTGTGGATGACTCCAAAGAAATCGTCATGCGTGTGGTGTTCGAAGGCCGTAAGTTCCACTTTGAGTGGGGCTATAAGGTCACTGACGGCTCAGGCGATCAGTGTGGTGGTAAGGTCGATAGCAAGAGCTTAGTGCGTATCGGCCCTGACTTTGAGACCTCTAAGTTCTCTGACGAGTACTGCAAGTTTGGTGAGTTTACTGGCACTTTTGTTGGTATCACCTGTGCCGACCGTCTGCTCCACGAGCGCTGCGCTGACTTCGACTTCTTTGATTACGAGGCTGACGAAGACCAAGCTGTGCCTGTGGCATAGCACTAATCCACTAATTGCATAATTCTTTGGCCTCAGCCTGCGCTAGCAGGGTAACGATTCTCAATCACTACTAACAACCACAGCGGCCATGCGCGCCGATCTTGGGCAGGTTTTGGCTGGCCCTAAAGAAATGCTGCGCTAGCGCCGCTGTGAATACGAACTAACTAACTTAAGCAAGAGCGCTATCTGCGGCCATGCCCACTGCATGTCTGGAGGTAGCGCTCTTTTTATGAGGGTATGTTGGTGCGTGATGATTGTGTATCGTCATGGTGCAAGTGGTAAAAAAGACAAGAGTGGGCGCTGTTTGCCTGTTTGCGGTGCGTAGCGTCAGTTGCGACTTTTTCGCAAAAACAGGTATTGCACTTTCATGCGCAAAAGCGATTTACCTTGCTTTTGCGCGGCAAAGTAGTGGAAAATATGGGGCTTGAATAATGGTGCAAGATCACATTTGTGTGCAAAATTGCTGTTTTTAGTGCACATTTTGTGCATGTGTCTTGACACCGGATTTGATGCTCTGTGCATATAAGGTGTGGCTTTTTGCACGCTAGGTGACATTTTGTGCTGCTTCTACTTAGCTTTAGTTGCTTACAGTCTATGTCGCAAAGTGCCGCATGGTTTCGGCGTCAAAAATCAAAGCCCAGTCTTCTTAGTTGTGCTTCCTCGTGGTGTGGTTTGGTGCTGCTTCGCGCTGTGCTGAGCCGCCTGCTTAGTGGTTTGGAGGCATTGCTGATGGCTACAGTTGTGCTTAACTCTTGAGGTTTGAGGTAAGCAGTCTTAGTCATAAGTGGCTAATGTGCCTTGCGCAAGTTTGTGGATTGCGTGTGCTTCATGCCCCTTGCGCCCCAAGATCAAAAGCAAAGTGGTGACATTTGGCTTATAAGATCTGCTGTAGACACAGCAACAAAAAGAGTTGTGATAGGCTCACCGCCCATCGCACCGTAACTTGTGCCCTGCTCAGTCCTGCGTGAACGCGCAGCGCTTGCTGCGGGCGCGGGCGCGGGCGCGGGTGCGAGTGCGAGTGCGAGGCAGGTGCTGGTGCGTGCCGTTTACTGTTCTTTTTATTGCTGCTAAGACAGGGCAAGAACACGAGGCTGAGGTAGAGATAGCAAGTAAGAGCCTACTCTTACTTACCTGATGGCTTGGCTGTCAGCAAAATCGCTACTCAAGACCTTTGCTCTTTGGTGATAGGTAGGAAAAGGGTATGTCGACAATTCCTTTTTTAACGCTAGCCATCGCTGTGGCTGCCGTTGTGGGAATTCTGCTGGGCGAGATCCGATATCGCGGTATCGGTCTTGGTATCGGCGGTGTGCTGTTCTCGGGTATTCTTGTCGGTCACTTCTGCCATGAGTGGTTCGGGTTAACCATCCGTACCGCTGAGGGCTTGACCGCAGAAGGTAGCATTTTAGGTTATGTGCAAGAGTTTGGTCTGATCCTCTTCGTGTACGCCATTGGTGTGCAGGTAGGTCCAAGCTTCTTTGCGTCACTGCGTTCGATGGGTGCTAAGCTTATCGGCTGGGTGGTAATCATCATCGTCATGGGCTGCTCTATCGCCCTGTGTCTGCACTTCATCGGTATCGTCAAGATCGACGCCATGGTGGGCTTGTATTCTGGTGCTATCACCAATACCCCAGCCTTAGGTGCCGCAACTCAGATGATCAATGATATGAAGTCGGTGATGAGTCCAGAGAATGCCGCTGAATTAGGCTTTGACTCTTTCGTGGTGCCATCTGCTTACGCTATGGCTTACCCATTTGGTGTCTGCGGTATCTTACTGACCATGATCTTAATCCGCATCATGTTCCGCGTCAGCATCGAAGAAGCCGGCCGTCAATACATGGAGATGAAGAGCCAAGGTCACGGCAACATCGAGACTGCTAACGTTACCGTCTTAAACCCAGAGTTTGTTGGTAAGACCATCGAAGACATCCCTGGCTTTAAGGAAGAGCAATTAGTTTGCTCCCGTATCAAGCGCGGTGACGAGCTCTTAGTGCCACACCTCAACACCAAGTTAGAGCAAAACGACATTGTGCACTTAGTCGGTCCACGCGAGGCTATTGATCCTGCTATCGCCGCTATTGGTAAACACGCTGAGAGCGTCTTCACCACTACCCGCGGCACCAACAAGATCGTGCAACGTATCGTGGTGACCAACCGCATGGTTATCGGTAAGGAGCTTGGCTCCCTGCACTTAGAAGAGCGCTTTGATATCGTTACCTCCCGTTTATTACGTGCTGGTGTGCAATTTATTCCATCTCAGCACATGAAGCTGCAATTCGGTGACTCCTTAAACATCATTGGTACTAAGGAGCACATTGATGCTGCTGCTAAGGTGATCGGTAACGCCTCGGGTGAGCTCCACAAGGTTGCTATGCTGCCAATTTTCATTGGCTTAATCTTAGGTATCCTTTTAGGTAGCATCCCAATTCCAGTATCTGGTGTGCCTGCTCCTATGAAGTTAGGTATCGCTGGCGGTCCTTTAGTGATGGCTATTCTGCTCTCGCGCTTTGGTGAGCAATTAACCTTCAACCGTATCCGCTGGTACATGCCAGCCGCCGGTCTGTCGGCCCTGCGTGAAATTGGTATCACCCTGTTCTTATCGATCGTGGGTATCTGCGCTGGTGCTAACGGCTTCTGGGCAACCTTAACTCAAGGTGATGGTTTAACTTGGCTCTTATGCGGTACCTTAGTGACCTTTATTCCACTGTTTATCGTGGGTATTCTGGCCTACAAGATCTCCAAGGTTAACTACTTAGTGCTCTGCGGTATGATCGCAGGCTCGATGACTGATCCTCCAGCCTTGGCTTTCGCTAACGGTTTACACTCCAACCCTGAGGCTTCATCGTTAGGTTACGCCACGGTCTACCCTGTGACCATGTTCTTGCGTATCTTATCGCCACAGGTGATGATCATCATTGCCGTGCTAGTGGCTGGAGTTTAGTCCTCCTCTAGGTTCGGTAGTAAGGCTCCGCTTCCTATAGCAGCGCTGAGCTCTGCTCTCTGCACTGCACTATAAGGAGAAGGGGCGCACCTTAAAGCAAAAGGCCGTTGCTTTCCACAAGAGCAACGGCCTTTGTCATTTTTTGTAGCTATGAAGCGTGTGCGCAGACATAGAGGAGCTGACTGATTGTTTTTAAAAGCCCGACAAACAAAGGCTTTAACGGCATTGCGGCTGTGTTGTGTTATTTGAGGCTAACTAAGCATTAAAAACCAAGAATGGCTTAAATAAAGGCTTTCTGCTTTTCATGAAGCCATTATTCGTGTCCTCGCGCAACATAACCAAGCTTGCAAGAACCGCATAAAATCATGCCTCGGTAATTATTCGGTCTGCTCCTCTAAGTCTGGTGCGTTGAACGGCCAAGACAGATGGGTAGATGGGCAGATGGGCAGATGGGCAGGGGCGAGGCGCGCTCTAGCTTTGGCTGGTGTGGGGTAGGAGGAAAAAGAGTAACTGCCAAAAAAAAAAAAAAAAAAAGAGTAGCTGCCCAAGATTGTTGGTCAATAAACAGTTTAGTGAAGCAAGTGTTGTGTTTAGAGCAATGCGAGCTTACGATAAAAGCTGGTGTTAGAAGTTTCGAGCTGTGCGTACAGCGCAAATCAGCCTCTAGCCCTTGTACCATAAGGCATTAACCCCTGTAGGTTTATACTTAAGCAGCCTCTTTTAGAAGCGTTTGAACTTGCCAAACCCGTTTGCTGTACGCACAGCTCGAGAAGTTTTCATCTTTGCAGTAGACTAATTTTGCTCATGTTTCATCCGCGAAAAATAGTTGACCCCATTTCTGTAGGCTTAGGTGGGCCGCTCTCGTGCCTGCTAAGTGCCGCTTCTGGTATCAACAAGTGCTTACCTTTTTGGGTGCTCTGCCCACTGTGCTGTATTTTCATTGCCCCTATAACCATACTCTGTCCAGTGTTGCTACCACTATATTTGCTGCGTGCATTGCAAACTAGGGTACGTGACTTCTATGGTTTAGAGAGTGACGGCAGCAATGCGCAGATGGGCGAGCATTTAGCTAACAAAGCTGATAAGGCTATAGCTGCTGCCGCGGCCGCGGCAGCTGACAACGCGGGCAAAGACGATAGCGATGCGCGCGATGCCAACGCAAGTGACACGAGCGACGTGCGCGATGAGCGCGGTGAGCGCGAGCAGCTCAAAGCTGATGTCTACGATAAAGAGCGCGATATCAAAGAAGAGCAAGATGCCTTGCACTCGATGGGCTTACATGTGGCTAAGCTGCACTTGGGCATGAGCATCCGTACTCACTTAGGTTCGCTTTTGTGCATGCTCTTGTGCTACTACTTAGTGGCTTTAGGCGTGTACTTCTTTTCTTCGCACTACATGAACAAAGCCCTGTACCGCTATATTGACATCGCCACTAGTCATAAGGTGCTGCAAATCGCGACCCCTGAGCAGATTGAGTACGCCAACAGTGTTATGGTTATCTGGACTTTAGCTGGCGCTACTATGGTCTTTATGGCTCTGATCTGCTTTGTATTCACTCTCATGCTTGTGCTTAACTATGAGAATAAGGCAAAGGCAGCCGCTGCACTGATCTTAAAGAACCTGCCTGGCTTTATGGTCATTGGTGCCATCTTCTACGCCATTGTGGTGATTGTGGAGCGTTACTACGCGCACTTTAGAGTGATCTCGGTGGAGGCAATGATCCGCGATGTCGAGTACTTCGATCCTACTGTGCCTTTTATCTTATTGCGCCTCTACATCAGCCATGTGTTAGTCGTGTGCTTAGTGCTGACCGTGCTTATGGCAATGCGCATTATCCCACGCCATTTCATCAAGATCCGTCGTCCTGCTATCGACCCAAGTCCACGACCACCTCGCTAAAGGCTACAATAGGATCTGGCCCAAGTGTCCATTGCTGTTTGATCGGCACTTGGGCTAGAGCTCCCGCGCCGTGCGCGGCCTGTCAGAACCTAATTTTTCTTTTGCGCCATGTTTGTAAAAGCGACCTTACTGCCACTGCTCCAACAACACCACATCGATTACCAAATCTACGCTCATGAGGCCTTAGGCCACGGTGATATCGACATTGAGCTGCCTGATATGAAAGGCACCATCCTCAAGAATCTGGTGCTGACTAACAAGACTCGTGAGCTCTACATGTTCACATTACCTTTGGAATACCGTGCTGATCTTAAGGGCTTAGCTCAGGCTTTAGGCGTGCCACGCTTTAGCTTTGCTTCGGTCTCTGATCTGGCTTTCATGGGCATCCCTCCAGGGCATGTCAGTCCTCTGTGCTTGCTCAATGACTTAGGTCTCACTGTACATTATGTGCAGCCGGTGGAGCTTGATGACTTTGCGCTCGTCAACTGCCATCCACTTGATAATCACTTTTCTATCGACATTGCCCGCAGTGACTTAGAGCAATTAGTCACCATGTCTGGCCACACCATTACCAAGGTCAAGGGTGCTGTGAATCATGGCTAAGGATCAAGCTAAGGCAAAGGCCACAGCTAGGGCTGAGGCTACAGCCGAGGCCACAGCCTCGGCTAAAGCCTCGGTAGTGGCCGCTGCACCGCCACAGCTGCCGCTCAAGGCCGAGTTTGAGAGCTCTCGTATTTACGGCTTTAAGCCTTTTGTGCCTCATGGCACCAAGGTGTTGATCTTAGGTTCCATGCCTTCGGTAAAGTCCTTAGAGCAGGGGTTTTACTATGCCCATCCGCAGAACCGCATGTTTAAGCTAATTGGGCACTACTTAGCGCTCAAGCGCGGTTTAGATGGCGACACAATTGTGCCTTTGCCTGATGTGCCCTCACGCCAAGCTGCGCTTAGTGAGCTGGGGATTGCGCTCTACGATGTGGTCGATAGCTGCGAGCGGGTGGGCTCATTAGACAGCAAGATTAAAGCAGCTTCTTACAGTGACATCGTAAGCTTGTTACGGCAGTATCCGTCGATCACCACTGTGCTGACCAATGGTGGCTATGCAAAGACGCATTTTGCGAAGTCCACTCTTAAGCATCCTGCAGTAGTAAACGGTGAGGTGCGCTTTACCTACTACGCGCTGCCATCGACTTCGCCTTGCAATACAGTGCCTTACGCCAAGTTGCAGGCACTGTACGACGAGGTGCTATTAGGGCCTTTAGGACTTACGCCGTAAGAGGCTAGTACTACTACCACGACCACAACTACTAAAACTAAAGCCATGACTAAGGCTATGACTAAGACCATGACCAAGGAGATAGGGAGTAAAGCATGAGTTCTGTGCCAACCAAGCTGCAGACGCAGTTGCAGCGGCAGCCACAGCAGCCGCTGCCGCCGCAGCAGCCACAGCAGCCGCTGCCGCCGCAGCAGCCAGTGCGTATCCGCGTCGCTACCGTTGATGATGTGCCTGCGCTCTTAGCGATTTATGCGCCTTACGTGTTGGAGACGGCCATTACCTTTGAGTATGCGGTGCCGTCGGTGGCAGAATTTACATCGCGCATGCGTAAGACCTTAGAGTTCTACCCTTATCTGGTGGCAGAGAGTGCAGGGCAGATTGTCGGCTATGCCTACGCTAGTGCCTTTCATCCGCGGGCGGCCTATCAGTGGTGTGCTGAGGGCTCGATTTATGTCGATCTCTTAAGACGTCATGGTGGTGTGGGGCGGGCGCTGTATGCGACCTTAGAGCGCGTGCTACAAGCGCAAGGTATCCTCAATCTCAATGCCTGCATTGCCTACTGTGAGGCGGCAGACGAGCATCTTGACCGAAACAGCGTCGACTTCCACAGCCATATGGGCTATCGCATGGTAGGGCGCTTTACGCAATGCGGCTACAAGTTTGGCCGTTGGTATGACATGGTGTGGATGGAGAAATTCCTAGGAGAGCATGGGGAAAACATGGTGTCCCCACGCAGTTTTGCTGAGGTGGCAGCAAGTTGCGCCTTGGAACTTGGTACTAACTAAAAAAGTGCTTTTTGCGGTTAATTCTGCTCAGTACTAAAAAGGCTGCTTAGGTGATACTGTAAACGGCGCAAATATAGCTTTTCTTTGGCTTAGAGCGAGGTGTGTCAAGGGAAAAATTTGGTGCAATTGTGAGGTTCATAACAACATTAGCTGCAAGCTAAGTTGCAACTAAGGCTAAATCAGCTATCATAGGCACGAGGCTTATTGAGCCGCAATCTGGGCCTCCTTTTACGCCCTCCTCATCGTTACCCCGAGAAAAAAGTGGATAATGGTAGGAGGGCGTAATCGTTTCTTTTTGGCTATTGTTGATGAGTGCTGTTGTGTGCTCTCAAAACTGATTGTTTGCTTGAAATTGTCTTTGCTGACCTTGGTCTGATCTGCTGCTGTGGCTGCTGCTGATTGGCCTGAATTTTTCGACCTGTGCGGTCGGCTGCCATGCTTTGACGCGCATTGTTATAATGCCCCATACATTAGCATTTTATGCGGCATGTTAGACATGAGCAGACGCAAGACATCCAAGCCAAAGCAGATCGAAGCTTTTGTGAAGAATGGTGACTTAAATAACAGGATCTTGCACCGCAAGTTCCAATTTAGAGCCAAACCATGTCTGCCTTGTGCTGCTTGATTATGGCTGCCGACCGTACAGGTCGGAATTTTTCTGATTGCCCTTTGCCCCAATTAAGGGGATCCTAACTTGACGCTGCATTACGTAGCTTAGAATTACTGTTGTGATCGAACGACCCACTTTTTGTGTTGCTGTTTGCTGTAGCCGTAAGGCTAGTGACCTGCACAGACTCTAACTATGGAGGCGGCTTTGTGCCGAATTGTTGCGATGAACATTCTGATTTCCGCATGTTTGTCTAAACTCAAACTTGCTCGCACCTCCTCGAGGGTAGCTCCTTCCTCTTCCTTTGTTTCTGCGTCTCTAATTCCTGCTGCTGCTCTGAGCCTGTTGGGTGTGTTGAGCTTGAGTACTGTGCCCGCAGCCCAAGCTAAAGAGCTGACTATTGAGCGCTCTTTTAGTATTTCTTACATCGATGTGCCGCAAACCTGTGAGCTCGATACCTTTAAAACCACCTGTACCCGTTTGGTGAACTACTATGCACGCCGCTTTGAGCGTGAGATGGTAAGTAACCTCAACTACGTCTACGACGCGACCTTAAACACCAAGAAAAAAGATAGTGCGACTTCTAAGGTTGCAGCTAACACGGGCAATAGTGCTCTTGCTAACGAAACTGTTTTGGAAAACATGTTAGGTTCAGCACGTCACCGCCAAAAGTCAGTACAGCACGTCAAGATGACGATTTACTCGCAGCCTGGTGACTCGATGCTGACCCTCTTTAGCATCTTTAAGCAAAAGATTGTCGGCATGGAGCACAAAGATACCTTGCTCGTGGAGACCATTAACTTTGAGTCCGAGACCGGTAAGGCCATCCGCTTTAATCAGCTTTTTGAAAACCCAGAGCTTGCGGCCATGCTCTGCGCCCGTGCGATCGAAGCTAAGTATGGTAAAAACCGCTCGCCGCTCTTGCCTGTGGTGATCAGCGCCACCGAGCTCAGTCCATCTAACTTCATCATTGTGCCACGCGGTTTGCGTTTCTTCTTTGCCCCAGGTTTGGTTAAGACCGGTACTAACGTCGCTGACAGCATGTTGGTGCACTTAGAGCAATTACAAGCTGCCAAGCCGGTGGCGAAGTGGTGGGCGCAAAAGGATAAGCGTGAGATCACGGCTGAAGATCGTGCTGCTTTAGCCCAATCTGATCTGCGTGATGTCATCAACTTAGATGAGGACAATGCTTCCACGCAGGTGGAGGCTTTAGCCTCAGAGCGCCGCGCTGAGCAAGATGCCGAAGCTGCTGCTAGGGCCATTCAGAGCAGAGCTCCTACCGATGAGTCGGCAGCTACCGATTCCGGTCGTGCTGTGGCTGGCGGTAACAGCACCATGATCCGCAATCCGCGCTAAAGATAGCTTGGTGGATGAGGCTGACCCCCGTTCCAGCTACAGCTCCAGCTTCAGCTCCCATTCCCATCCCTGCTCCAGCAGCGAAGTAGAGGCACTAGCGCCGGCGCAGCCGCAGCAAGCTGCGCCGGCGCTAGTGCCCCGCGAGAGCGGTCTGATGCCGCGCCGAACGAAAGCTTAGTTCGGTGCGGTAGGGTAGGGAAAAATTGGAATTTTGTGGCCTAGTGGGCGATTTGATAAATTCATTCCAAGTGAGCCTATATTTTAGGCTTACCTGCTTAGGTGGCCGCAAGGAC
>CALXYZ010000092.1 GCA_944393075.1 uncultured Anaerobiospirillum sp.
AGAATTTAGAACAGAAGGAGGCGGCGCTTCCTCCCCAGAGTTACCTCTGGGGTATCCGCGCCGATATTAGATGAACCACACCGAACTTGGAACCTACATCCAGCGCGAACGCGAGCGCGATCTTGCTTATCTACAAAACGTTGCGACCTTAGAACAAATTCCACCGACCCTAGCCAACTTTAGACTACGCCGCGCCCCTGATGGCAGCTGCTATACCCCTGATCAAGCAGCCCGTGTCTTAATCGTCGGTGGTGCGTTTGTCGATGTAACTTTGGGATTAGATCATGTGCCGACTGTAGGTGGTGACTCTTACGCCAAGGAGCTTAATGTCGGTATTGGTGGCTGTGCCCTTAACGTGGCTCATATCCTCAAGCAGTTGGCTATTCCTATGGAGCTGAAAGTCCCTGTAGGCAATGGCCCTTATGCCAGCATCGTCGATAAGCAATTACGTGCTGATGGCTACACTCCACTCATTGAGAGCAATGAGCATGACTGTGGCTATTGTTTGTGCTTAGTTGATCGCAATGGTGAGCGCACTTTTGTAGTGGTACCAGGTGTTGAGAATTACCTCCAAAAGGAGTGGATGCAAGACATTGCCCTTGAGAACACCGACTTAATCTACATCTCGGGATTCGATATCACTGAGGGCAATGGAGAGGTCTACCTTGAGCACTACGCCAACAAGAGAGCCGATACTGTGGTGTTTTTCGATGCCGGTGCCCGAGTGGACTTCATCACACAAGAGAGCTGGCAGCGCCTTCTCTCGCTCACCCCAATCCTGCACCTAAACCGCTTAGAGCTCAGCCTCATCACTGGCATTATTGAGCTTGAGGAGGCCTTACAGAAGCTTGAGAGCATGAGCGACAGCTTGGTGATCTTATCGTTAGACGCACAAGGCTGCCTCTTGTCGTATCACGGCGAGCGCTACCACCACCGCATCACTCCAGTACAGGTGGTTGATGCTACCGGAGCAGGTGATTCGCACACCGCAGGCATTATTGCTGGCCTTGCCTCAGGCATGACCCTACCACATGCAATTGAGCTGGGCAGCATGTTCTCAGCCCAGGCAGTGACCATGCTGGGCGCGAGACTGAACTTTGCAAACGCCCAAGCTATGCAAGCCAAGTTGCGCCAAGTAAAGGCTTAATCACCTCCTGCGCTCCCCGATTCCAAGCCATACAGCGTTAAATGCCTAACATTGACACAAATTGACACAAATTTGTGAAACGCGTGTGGGCTGCCCCCCTGAGTGTGGACGAGCCTCGGCACAAAGAAGCTCTTTCTTCGCAAGATTGGTTTGCTGCGATTTCTCCTTCTTACTCTTACTCTTACTCTTACTCTTACTTGAGTAAGCATGCACCTAAAGTAAGCATTTTGCTAAAGATTATCGGGTTGTTTAGGCTTTGGCGCTTTGTTTTAGGGCGTTTTCTCTGATCTCGCTTGCAATGTCCGATATAATGGGGCAAGTTTAGTACTCTTATGTTGATCTGAACTGACGGTAAAAGCCGAAAATTCGGCCTGCAAAGAGGGTCTTGTCCAGCTGTGCACAACACCTTGTGCCATGACATACAATCACTCTCTGGCAGCGCAAGCCCTGTTTGCTTGCCAACTTACTGTCGTCATTATTCATTTTCCCCTTATTTTTGGTGTGCTTTGCCATCTCAAACACTAAGCAAGGGGCCGGCTTCAATTGAAAATGAACCTTGATCTTGATCTTAATCTGGATATGGATCTGTTGCCGTTCTTTTCTGAACGAAGTCTGCTTTTTGATCGGCCTTAGCGCTTGGGTGGTAAGTGGAGTTGTTTTCAATGAGCAATACAAATGATCTGAGCAAGAAGCGTTTGAGAATCGCGATGCAAAAGTCTGGTCGCTTAACTGACGAGACGGAGCGCTTATTTAAGAGCTGTGGTATCAAGATTAACGAGAATCGTGATCATTTACTTGCTCACGCGGAGAACATGCCGATCGATATCCTGCGTGTCCGTGATGACGATATCCCTGGCCTTGTCATGGATCATGTCGTCGATTGGGGTATCGTGGGCCAAAACGTCCTCGAAGAAACCGCTATGCAGCGTCAACTCGACGGCCTCTATACCGGTTACACCGAGGTCTGCAAGCTTAACTTCGGCGACTGCCGCCTCTCTATCGCCATCCCTGATGAGATGGAGTGGAACTCGATCCACGACTTAGAGGGCAAAAAGATTGCCACCACCTACCCACACTTACTGCGCCGTGCTCTGACCGCCCAAGGTGTGAACTTTAAGAGCGTGCTCTTAACTGGCTCGGTGGAAGTGGCCCCTCGTGCTGGCCTTGCTGATGCTATCTGCGACTTAGTGTGTACCGGTGCTACCTTACAGGCTAACGGTCTGCGCGAGGTGGAGACTGTCTATGAGTCTCAAGCAGTGATCATCTGTCGCGATCAAGACCTCTACCCTGAGAAGCAGGCTGTGGCTGACCGCATCTTAACCCGCCTTAAGGGTGTGATGACCGCCAAAGAGTCCAAGTACATCATGATGAACGCTCCACGCGCTAAGCTTAAAGAGATCACTGCTCTCCTGCCTGGTGCGGAAAATCCATCAATTATCGAACTTGAGGGCGATAAAGAGCGCGTCGCACTCCACGTTGTATCCCGTGAAAAGCTGTTCTGGGAAACCATGGAGCAGTTAAAGGAGTTAGGCGCCTCCTCGATTCTGGTTGTGCCTATCGAAAAGATGCTCGACTAATAGAGCTCGCCTCCGCACCTACTAAGCGTTGTTTGCTAAACCGCGCCAACCGCGCCAACCGCGCCCTAATGCCACTTACTTCTCATTGAGAGTTATAGTTGGCGCTAGGCGCGGGCGCGGCCTTTGTTTGTTGTTGCTGTTGCTCTGCGGTTACTCTGCTGTTGCTTGCTATGGTTTGCTATGACTTGCTGTAAGAGGCCGGAGCAGCGGTACAACAAGAGGCGCAGCAGTAACCGCGGCTTAGTGTTAGTGGGTGGTTTTGTCTAACCGATTTTGTGGTGACTTTTGATGGATATTATTAATTGGGCCGAGCTTAGTGTTGCTGAGCAAAATGCGGCCTTAGAGCGCCCTGCACAGTCTTCGCACGACCAAGTGCAACAGGTGGTACGCGAGATTATCGACAATGTGCGTGCCCGTGGTGATGAAGCTTTACGTGAGTATGCACACAAGTTAGATCGCTGTCCTGATGATGAACTCAAGCTCTCCGCTGACGAGATCGAAGCTGCTTGCTTACGCATTGAGCCTGATTTAAAGGCTGCTATCGATGAGGCCTACGAGAACATCGCTAAGTTCCATGCCGCCCAACAGCCTTGCCACGTCACCGTGGAGACCGTCCCTGGTGTGGTTTGCCAGACTGCTACCCACCCAATCGAAAAGGTCGGCCTTTATGTACCAGGCGGCTCTGCTCCTTTAGTTTCGACTGCTTTGATGTTAGGTGTACCAGCCCAGATCGCCGGCTGTGCTGAGGTGTCACTGACCTCCCCATACCCACTTTCTGATGCCATTATCTACGCTGCTCACAAGTGCGGTATCTCCAACATCTTCAAGTTAGGCGGTGCCCATGCTGTGGCGGCCTTAGCCTACGGTACTGAGACTGTGCCTAAGGTGCACAAGATCTTTGGCCCTGGCAACCAATACGTGACCATGGCTAAGCGCTTAGTGAGCGACGATCCTCAAGGTGCAGCTATCGATATGCCAGCTGGCCCTTCTGAGGTGTTAGTGATCGCCGATCAGAATGCTGATGCTGATTTTGTGGCTGCTGATTTGTTATCACAAGCCGAACACGGCCCAGATAGCCAAGTGATCTTGGTTTCGCCTAGCAAGGACTTGTTAGAACGCACAGTGGTGGCCTTGGATCAGCAATTAGCTGTACTACCACGCCGTGAGATCGCACAAAAGGCCCTCTCTAAGAGCCGTCTGATCCTCGCTCCATCGCTTGAGGAGTGCATCAAGATCTCCAATCAGTACGCTCCAGAGCACCTCATTGTGCAGATCGACGATCCACAATCGATTGTGGACAAGCTCCACAACGCAGGTTCGATCTTCTTAGGTGCTTACACCTGTGAGTCGATGGGTGACTACGCCTCGGGTACTAACCACACCTTGCCAACCTATGGCTATGCCAAGACTGCCTCGGCCTTAGGTACCGACGACTTCCGTCGCCGTTACACCATCTCTTGTGCCAGCAAGAACGGTCTGCGCACCATTGGCGCTACGGTGGAGCGCTTGGCCACAGCGGAGGGCTTAGATGCTCACCGCAATGCGGTGACCTTACGTTTAAGCAAGATTGGCCGCGAACTCAACGCCAACGACTAAAGCGACTGCGACTATCGCGTCAAGCTCAAGCAACAGGCCCTGATCCTTGGTCTCTTTATCTCTTTGACCTCTTTGATCTCCTGTTTCTGCGCCCGTGGCAGCTAAAAATGCTAGCATGTGCGTGGGCATGAGATGTTTAGCCACGCTCTTTTGGGACTTCTTTGAAGACTAAGTAGGAAGGCAGAGCGCGGCTCAGGGCCTACATAACAAAGGAATTCATCATGGTCGATTTAAATAAGCTTGCTTGCGAGCACGTGCAGAATTTGGTGCCTTATCAGAGTGCCCGTCGTATTGGCGGTCATGGCCACACCTTCTTGAACGCCAACGAGTCGCCAAAGTCGGAGTTCTATATCTTCAATTCCACCACCTTAAATCGCTATCCAGATTGCCAGCCTTTTGAGGTGACTCAGGGTATGGCTGACTATGTGGGTTTAGCCCGCGACCAAGTGCTCGTTAGCCGTGGTAGCGATGAGGGTATCGGTCTTTTAGTGCGTACTTTCTGCGAGCCTAATGAGGGTATTGTGGTGGCTCCACCTACCTATGGTATGTATGAGATTGCCGCCCAAACCAACCGTGCCCAGGTGACCTACGCTAAGCGTCACGACGACTTTACGTTAGATGCAGAGGCTATTGCTGCTGCTATTGATAACTCCCCATTCAAGGTCAAGTTAGTCTTCATCGACAGCCCTGCTAACCCATTAGGTCTGCTCTTTGATCAATCTGAGCTGGTGAAGCTGCTCAACAAGTATGAGGACGTCCTCTTTGTCATGGACGAAGCCTACATCGAGTTTAGCCCTGAGCACACTTGCGTACCTCTGCTTAAGGATCACCAGAATCTGGTGATTCTGCGCACCTTATCTAAGGCTTTTGCTTTAGCTGGTATCCGTTGTGGCTTTACCTTAGCTCACCGCGACATCATCAACTTGCTCTTAAAGGTCATTGACCCATATCCAATTTGCGACCCTGTGGCCCAAATTGCCCGTCAAGCCTTAGCTAAGGGCGGCATTGAGATGATGCGCGAGCGTGTTGCCAAGTGCGTAGAGCTGCGTGAGAACTTCCGTGGCCACTTAGAGCAGCTTCCTATCGTGACTCGTGTGTTCCCATCTAACGCCAACTACCTCTTAGTGGAGTTCAAGGACGGCCCAGCCATCTTTGAGCGCATGTTACAAAAGGGCATTGTGTTACGCTCCTTTGCCTCTAAGAAGGGCTTAGAGAACACCATTCGCATCTCCATCGGCTCCCCAGAGGAGTTAGATGAAGTGATGCGCGTCCTCACAGCCATCGCCGCTGAGTAATCTAGCTTCGCTGTCGCGCCTCTACCCGCTGCGTCGCTGGGATCCGCGGAGCGGTGGCACCAAGCCCAGCCCTGTTATGGCTGGACTTGGTAAGCGCTAGGGCCAGCCCAGCTACAGCAACAGCTGGGCTGGGGTTGGGGTTGGGGTTGGGGTTGGCGGCAGCTGTAGCAGATTTCAACGCCTAAACGCTTTTTTTCACCTCTTTTTTGCGCTATGAAGAAGTACCTCTTTATCGACCGCGATGGTACCTTGGTCTACGAACCTGAGGACTATCAGGTTGATGCTTTACACAAGATCAAATTCCTCCCTCGCGTCATTCCAGCCTTACTCAAGCTGCAATACCACGGCTTTACCTTAGTCATGGTCTCTAACCAAGACGGCTTAGGCACTGAATCTTTCCCGCTTGACACCTTTAGTCCAGCTCACGAATTTATCTTAAATACCCTTGAGTCGCAGGGCATTAACTTTGAGCAAGTACTGATTTGTCCACACAAGCCTGAGGATAACTGCGCCTGCCGCAAGCCGAAGTTAGGCTTAGTGCAATCCTACCTCAACGACAAGACTTGGGATCGTGCCCACTCCTATTTCATTGGTGATCGCGATACTGATTTGCAAATGGCTCAAAACATGGGCATCACCGGCTTGCGCGTTGGTGACAGCTCGGATCTAGATGATGAAGATGGTGCCTCTCTCTTAGAAGACAGCAACATCACCTCGCCAGACAGCCCATTTGCTCACATCAAAGCCCTGAACTGGGATGAGATCGCCACTAAGATCTGCATCGAGCTTGATTACGATTTACAACAAGAGCGCAAGCAGCGCCAAATCCAAGCTGAAGCTGCTGAGGCTTTAGCCAATCGTGAAGCTACCGCCGCTAAAGTTACGGCCTCTGGTGTAATGACTGGGGATGCCACCCAAGCCGTGGATGAAATTGCAGCTGCGGCAGGGATTGAGGACATGGGCGAGGCTGCTGCGGTGGTTACCGAAGGTACTACTGCTACCAACACTATTGCTACCTGCCATCACTGCTCGCGTCCAGAGTTAGAGCCAAAGGGCACCAAGTTTGCCCCTAGCACCCACCGTGTAGCCGTGGTGGAACGCAATACTCGTGAAACCCAAATCTCGCTGCGTGTGGATTTAGATACTGTTGGTGGTAGCTCCATTCACACCGGTATCGGCTTTTTCAACCACATGTTGGATCAAATAGCCACCCATGCAGGCTTTAGTTTGCAAGTGATGGTCTTAGGCGATTTAGAGGTTGATGGTCACCACACGATCGAAGACACAGCTATTGCCTTAGGCACTGCCATCCGTGAGGCTTTAGGAGATAAGCGTGGTATTGGTCGCTTTGGCTTTGTGCTACCAATGGACGAGGTCATGGCTGAGGTCTTTGCCACCCCTAACCTCGATCTGTGCGAACTCTCCGTACAAGGCAAGCCTGAAGGAGCTACCGCAGACAGTGCTGATGATAAGACCATTACCGTGGCTTTAGATATCTCAGGTCGTCCTCATGTTGAGTTTGATTTCCACGCTGATTTTACCCGCGAGGATATCAACGGCTTTGACACCCAAATGGTGCCACACTTCTTTGAGTCGTTGGCAGTCGCCTTGGGTCTGACCTTACATATGAAGGTCACCACCGGCAATGCACACCATCAAGTAGAAGCCCTCTTTAAGGCCTTTGGTCGTGCTCTGCGCCCAGCCATTAAGGTCATCAGTACCGAGTTGCCATCATCTAAGGGCACGCTCTAAAGAGCACAGAGCAAGCTCTGGCAATAGCTCTGGCTCTTGCCTCACCTCGGCCATTGCCTCAGCTAGCCATAGCCCACCTTCCAAGCTCACAACTTGAGCTTGGAAGGTGGGTAGGCGGCAGGGCTGGATAGGTCGGCTGGACAGGCTGGCTGAATGGATAGACATCAGGACAGCCGAGGCGAGCCAAGCTTTTTAGATTTTTTGCATGCAAGCTATCTGCTTCATGCTTGCTTAGCATCTCGCATCATCTCAGTAACAAGCCACTAAGAACAAAGGAGGCCCTGCCTCATGCAGCTGTGTATCGTGGACACCAAGTCCGCTAATTTCAATTCCGTGGTGCAAGCGCTCAAGCGCTTAGATATCGAAGCCACTATCAGCGCTGATCTTGAGGTGCTGAAAAAGGCTGACAAGCTCATTATGCCAGGTGTCGGCTCAGCTAGTGCCGTGATGGCAGGTCTGTTGGGCATCTCTACTTCTGAGGTTGTCGCCCACAACGAACAAGGCTTGGCCAATGAAGGCGCACTGATCGACTTCATCTTAGGCTACAACAAGCCACTTCTTGGCATCTGCTTAGGTATGCAAGTGCTTGCTACCACCTCTACTGAGGTACCTTTAGAGGCTAAGTGCGAAAAGATTAAGACCTTAGGCATTGTCCCAGGTGAGGTTCACCTCCTACAAGCAGGTAACAATCCACTGCCACACATGGGCTGGAATACCGTCCATCACAACGATCACCCTCTCTTTAAGGGCATTCCTCAAGACAGCTACTTCTACTTTGTGCACAGCTTTGCCTTAGATGCAGGCGCCAACACTATCGCCTCCTGCACCTATGGCCAAGACTTCTCGGCAGCCATTGCCAAAGACAACTTTATGGGGGTGCAATTCCACCCTGAAAAGTCTGGCGCCATTGGCGCACAGTTGCTGGCAAACTTTGTGGCTCTGTAACCTCCATAATAGGAACGAGAGGAACTAGAGGAACGAGAGGAACTAGAGGAACGAGAGGAACGAGATGCTGATTCCTGCATTAGACTTAATTGACGGTCACATCGTGCGCTTAAAGCAAGGCGACTTTAACGAAAAGACTGTCTTTGATTTGGATCCGGTGGCTAAGGTCTGTGAGTACGCCGCTGACGGTGCCGCCCTCATTCACATTGTGGACTTAGACGGTGCTAAGGATCCACAACGCCGCCAAGTTGAGCTGATCTCCCAGATGGTCAAGGCCTCCTCCTGCCCTATCCAAACTGGTGGTGGTATCCGTACTTACGAGGATGTGAAGACTCTCTTAGACTTAGGGGTCAAGCGCGTCGTGGTGGGCTCTGCTGCCGTCAAAGACCGCGAATTTGGCAAAAAGCTCTTACGTGACTTCGGCGCTGAGGCTATTTGCTTAGCCCTCGATGTGCGCATCGAAGATGGGGTCGCGAAAGTTGCCACCCACGGCTGGCTTGAGACCTCGGAGCTGACCTTAGAGCAGCTTATAGATGAGTTTATGCCAGAGGGTTTAGCTCACGTCTTAGTTACCGACATTGCCAAAGATGGCATGATGCAAGGCGCTAACAACAGCCTCTACGCATCCCTAGCCCAAAAGTACCCACAGCTTGATGTAATCGCCTCGGGCGGTATCTCCTGCCTTGATGACATCAAAGCTCTCAAGAACTTGAAGGCTACTTCCTGCGTCTTAGGTCGCTCCCTGCTCACCGGTGCTTTTAACTTAAAAGAGGCTTTAACTCTGTGGCCTAATGACGCTACAGCCTAGTCCATCCCGCCTTACAGCGAACAAAGGAGATTAGAGTACATGCTCGCCAAAAGAATTATTCCTTGCCTTGATGTGCGCGATGGCGTGGTGGTCAAGGGTGTGCAGTTTAAGAACCACGAGGTGGTAGGATCGATCGTCGATCTGGCTAAGCGCTATGCTGACGAAGGTGCCGATGAGTTGGTCTTCTACGATATCACCGCCTCGGCTCACGGTAACAAGGTCGACAAGTCTTGGGTCGCTAAGATCGCCGCTGTCATCAATATCCCATTTGCGGTGGCAGGTGGCATCAAGAGCGTCGAACAAGCCCAGCAGATCTTAGAGTATGGTGCCGACAAGATCAGCATTAACTCCCCAGCCCTCTCAGACCCAACCCTAATTACCCGTTTAGCTGACCGCTTTGGTGTGCAATGCGTGGTTGTGGGTATTGATAGCTTCTATGATGAGGCGACGGGTGAGTACCTCGTCAAGCAATTCACCGGTGATGAGAAGACCACCAAGTTTACGGCTTGGCGCACTCTCGATTGGGTGGAAGAGGTGCAGCGTCGTGGTGCCGGTGAGATTGTCTTGAATATGATGAACCAAGACGGCATGAAAAACGGCTATGATTTAAAGCAGCTGCAAGCCGTGCAAAAGGTTTGTAAGGTACCATTAATCGCCTCAGGCGGTGCTGGTGCGATGGAGCACTTCTATGACGCCTTTGCGCAAGCTGATGTCTCAGGCGCCTTAGCCGCATCGGTGTTCCACAAAAACATTATCAACATAGGTGAGCTTAAGGCTTACCTCACTCAAAAAGGAGTTATCTGCCGTGCGTGAGTTTTGCCATGGTTTTGAGAAGGTTGAAGAGCTGGACTTTGCAAAGGGCAATGGTCTGATTCCAGCAATCGTGCAAAACGCCCAAGACGGTCAGGTCTTGATGTTGGGTTACATGAACGAAGAAGCCTTAAACAAGACCTTAGAGACCAAGCTGGTGACCTTCTACTCGCGAGATCGCCAAAAGCTGTGGACTAAGGGCGAGGAGAGCCACAACTATCTCCACCTCCGCGGCATCACCTGCGACTGCGACAAAGACACCCTCTTAGTCTTAGCCCGTCCCGATGGCCCAACCTGCCACAAGGGTACCAAGAGCTGCTTTGACGAGAGCCCAATGGCCGACGCCACCGTCAAATACCTCGCCGCCCAAAAGGGCCTGCTCTAAGGCCGCTGCAGCCACCTGTGGCCACTCACCAAGCCCGCCAAGCAAAAAGCTTGGCTGGGCTTGGAAGAGAGATACCTCTTTCTACCACCTACGGCCTACCGCCTACATCCACCGGCCACCCCAAGCACTATCTCTTTCTCAATAGCCTCACCCGCCTCATCAGTCTCCCAGTCTCCCCAGACTCACCTGACACAACAGCAAAACTTGTTGGAAAAAGAAAGCAGCTAAGATTCGCCTAAGCTCTTTAGAGGTAGAATGATGAACTTATGTGTGGGATGGAAGTCTGAGCTGTCTTGGCTTTTAGTTCCCACGGGTAACGCCCTTTTTCCTAAGCTTGCTTGAGTCCACGTCTTGCTGCGGCAAAGCTATGCAATGCTAAGCATTGCTAAGCAATGCAATGTAAAGCTACGGCAACCTCCTTAAGCCAAGAAAGTGGCGCTGCGTTTTCACTGACACAACGGGAAGATATGACACAAAGCACTGCCTCTATACCGGCAAGCGCACCAGCAATTGATCCTGCGCACAATACCCACATCGGTCTTGAGACCGAGACTATGGTCATCTTTGGCGTTTTGGCTTTATTAGCTCTGTGCTTAGACATCTGGGCACATCGCAAAGACAAGCCAATTGCCTTAAAGTCGGCTATAGCTTGGACGCTGTTCTGGATCAGCATCTCGATGAGCTTTGCCCTCTTCTTATACTTCCACTTCAATGGCGAAGTTGCATCCTTATTCCTCGCAGGCTACCTCTTTGAGCAAGCCTTGTCCGTGGACAACCTCTTTGTGATGATGGCTATCTTTGCTTGGTTCAAAGTACCAGAGCAATTCTGTCACCGCGTCCTGTATTGGGGTGTGTTAGGCGCCATCTTCTTTAGATTGCTGTTCGTGGTCATTGGCTCCTCGCTCTTTGCCTTAGGACCTGTAGTAGAGTTGATCTTTGCTCTGATGGTCGCGGGTTCTGGTTTTATGATGCTGCGTAAAAAGGACGGGAGCGAAGAGACTAACGTCGACTACACCCACCACATCGCCTATCGCGCTGTGCGTATGTTCTTCCCAATGTACCCACGCTTAGTTGGTCACTCCTTCTTCATCAAGCACTCTCAAGTCGAAGAGGAGCTCAAGAAGCCAGAGAATGCCGGCATTGTGTTAAAGCGCACCGGCCCAATCTTTGCGACCCCTCTGTTCTTGTGCTTGGCAGTGATTGAGACCACCGACGTCATGTTTGCTTTTGACTCGGTGCCTGCAGTGATTGCCGTGAGCCGTGAGCCACTGATCGTGTACTCGGCCATGATCTTTGCAGTTTTAGGCTTACGTTCGATGTACTTCGTGTTAGACGCAATGCGCCAGTATCTGATCCACTTAGAGAAAGCTGTTACCGTCTTACTGTTCTTCATCGCCTTTAAGTTAGCTGCTAGCGCCAGCCTGCACCTCTTTGGCTTTGGTATCGACATTGACGTCTACACCTCGCTGCTCGTGATTGCCGTCATCTTAGGCTTGGGCATCGTTGCCTCTTTCATCTTCCCAGACAAGAAGAAGAAAGAAGCTGTAGCAACTGCCGCTGCTGCAACCTCTACCGAGGCTGCTAGCGAAGCCGCTCCAGCTACTGAGGCTACTGCTACCGCTGACGCCGCTATGGATGCAGAGAGCTCTGCTGAGCCAGCTCCTGCTACCCCAGTACCAGCTGCTGCAAGCAAGCCTGCCAAGGAGAACACTGCTGAGGCTGCCCCTGCAACAACAGAGGCTGAGGCACAGGCTCAGGCCGAAGAAGCTAAGGCCGAAGCTCCTGCTGCTGAAGCCGAAGCTGTTGCAGCTTCTACTGAGGACAAGGCTGAAAAAGCAGATAAGTAAGCTCTACTTCTACTCAGCTTGATCCCTAGGGACGACAAAGGCGCCACAAAGGCGCCTTTGTTGTCTCTGCACGTTGTAGCGCACGGCAAGATTGCATGCGACCTAAAGCTGCTTTTGGCGCAACTGATACTTAAAGAGAGCCACCAAGCCAGCAGCGTGCTGGATTTGGCCAGCATCTACCATGGCAAGCACCTTTATCTCAACTCTTGGCACTTCTTGAGAAAAGTGCTGACTGAGTACAACAATAAGACTCACAAGCAGTTTGTTATCATCATTGATGAGTACGATGATCCTTTCAACCAAGTAATCAACAACAAAGTAGCATTCGAAGGTCGCTTCAACTGGTTTAATGAGCTGTACAAGATCATTAAGGGATGTCATGAAAAACACTGCTTGCGCTTTCTTTTCATAACAGGCATCACCCGCTACTCACATACAGACATTCTCTCGGGGTTCAATAACCTCAAGGAC
>CALXYZ010000093.1 GCA_944393075.1 uncultured Anaerobiospirillum sp.
CGATCCCAAGATCCAAACCGATTTCAGATTTTGAGTCCGCTGCCGTTGCTAAATAGTAGTCACTGTCGTCAACCTCAGTTCGGCCCCCGCTACTGCTTGCATGTCCATGTAGATGTGCTCTTGCTGCTGCAAGGTTGCGTCCACCTTGCAGCCTAAGGCCACTGCTAAAGCAGCCACAAAGTCAAAGCTCTGTCCTAAGCCTTTGCAGGTGATGAGGTTGCTGTCTTTGACCACACCCGTGTCCACAAAGATGCCCTCACATTCCTTAACAGTGCTCTCAAGACCAGATGAGCATACATAGTGGCGACCGCGCAGCAGGCCGTTGTGGCCTAAGACCTTAGCAGGTGCCGAACACTCAGCGCCAATGAATTTGCCGGCCTGATCGTGCTTGTCGATGAAAGCGATCACGGCCGCATCCTGCTCTAATGAAGTGGTGTTGTTTGGGCCACCGACAACGATCACCATGGAAAAGAGTTGCTCCTTGATCTCTGCAAAGAGACCGTCTGCCTGCATGGTTAAGCCCCAGTAGCTGTGCAGAGTAGGGCTATCTTCGCAGGAGATCAGTTTCACCTTGACCTCCATGCGGCGCAGAAAATCGAGCACCATTATAGCCTCGGCATCCTCAAAGCCGTTCTTTACCAGCATTACTGCTTGGGTGTTGGCACTGGTAATAGCATCAGTGGTCATGACCAATCCTCTTCCTCTTCCTTTTCCTCTTTTCTTTCTTCTTTCAACTTCTTTCTTTTGGTGGCACTGCCTTAGGGGCGGGCGCTGTTCCAAGTTGCTATAGGTTGCTATAAGCTTGCTACAAGGTGTTGCCCTTGCCATTGATTGGGTGGACGCTTTCGCGCTCGCAGATAGTGACCTTAGATAGCACTCTGATTGGCAGTGGCATGTTGTTGCTGGCCGCGTGCAGCAGAATCTTAAAGGCACTTTGGGCAATGGCCTTGAAGTTTAAGTGCACGGTGGTCAGTGATGGGCTCATCATCGAGGCCAGCACAATATCATCAAAGCCTGTAACCGAGATGTCACCAGGTACGGAGTAGCCATACTGCTGCAAAGCTTTGATCAGGCTGATGGCCGTAGCATCGCAGACGCAGGCAACAGCCGTGACGTTGTCGAAATAGCCATGCTCAATCAAGTAAGGCAGCATCTTGCTCGCACCAAAGTCCACACCTGCACGGCGCTCTAAGAGCTGTGTAAGGAGGCTGCCGGATGGATCCACTAAGGGAGCAATATGCCTTAAATCAATGATCTGTTTGTTAGGATCAAATGGGATATGACGCATCTCAAAGGCACGTTGGAAACCGTTAGTGCGCTGCCACATGGCATGTTTGATGAGATCGAGGCTGTGGTCGGTGAGCACATCTGGAACTTTGCGGACTTTGCTACAGCTCAGGGTATTACCCGTGTTGATGGCAATAAGAAGGGCATCTTTACCTGTAATCGTCGTCCTAAGTCCTCAGCCTACAGTGTGCGTGCGCGCTGGCTGCAACGCCCAACTTACTTCAGTAAGAGCCTGACTCAGGCTCAAGCTTAGATCTGAAGAGCCATTAGGCCTCTAGCTCGGCTGTAGCCGCTTGAGCTGCTTGAGCTGCTTGAGCGGCTATGACTGCTAGGGCTGGCTCTGGCTCTAGCTCTGTGCTTTATAACAACAAAACTCTTAGATGATCCTAAGGCAGGAGGCTTCTCAGCAGAACTTCCTGCCTTTTTATTTCGGGGTTGTTGCAGCGTCAAAATGCGGCAATTCCTTTTTGCTATTGAGTTTTGTTTGCAATGCAGTCTTTCCCGAACGTGTTAATATTGAGCAAGATTTTTCTCGTTTTTTTAAAGGACTTTGTAGCTGTATGGTCGCAAGTGCGCTCTACATTGTGCCAACCCCAATTGGCAATCTAGATGATATTACGCTGCGAGCAATCGAGGTGCTGAAAGCTGCTACCTTGATTGCGGCTGAAGATACGCGCCATTCCAAGATCTTGCTTGATAAGCTCGGTATAGGTGCGGTCAAGATGATCAGCTGTAATGATCATAACGAAGAAGAGCGTGTCGAAATCATTAGCAATGAGGTGAACTCTGGTGGTGTGGTTGCTCTCATCTCTGATGCGGGCACTCCAATGATCTCTGATCCTGGATATAAGCTGGTATCGCGCCTTGCTGATCGCGGGGTAAAGGTGGTGCCTCTGCCCGGCCCTTGCGCTGCTATTACAGCTTTGTGTGCGGCTGCTTTGCCTACCGACAAATTCCTCTTTATAGGCTTCTTGCCAGTTAAAGATAAGGAGCTTAGTGACAAGTTAGAGTCAATTCGCACCCTTGAGACCACTACCGTCTTTTACGAAAGCCCTCGCCGCATCGAAAATACTTTAGAGAAGCTAGCTGCTATCGATCCTAAGCGCAAGGTGGCTTTATGCCGTGAGATGACCAAGACCTTTGAGAGCATCTATCGTACAGACGTGACCTCGTTGATTGCTTATTTAAAGGAGCATCAAGACGAGGTGCGTGGTGAGTTTGTCTTGGTGGTCGGCCCTTATGAAAAGGATGCTACAGCAACAGCCGCCGACGAACTAAGTGCAAAGGCAAAAGCTGCTATGCAGCAGTTAGTAGGCCCACTCAAGGCAAAAGATGCTTGCAAGATCGTAGCAGAGCTTACAGGTGAGAGCCGCAATAGCCTTTATGATTACGCTCTCAGCCTCAAGCAAAAGTAGGCTCAAGAAAGGCCGCAAGGCCGAGAGGAAGAGAATAGAGGAAAGAGAGGGAAGAAGGGCAAAGAGCTAGCAGCTGGTAGAGAGTAGGGGAATATAGGAATAGGCCTTGGTCTCACCTCATCTGTGACTTGCTGCTTATAGCTGCTGTGGCGGCTTTTGTGACAAGAGTTGTTTTGTAACCTCCAACCACGCTCCGTGCTAAGCCTGCTGCTAGATTGCCGCAGGGGCTTGTTTGGCACTCCGCGCTCAATTCAGGATTGATATCATGGCAGAGAAGTCGACTTCCAAAGTCATTGATTTGGAGCGCATTAGTGATGGTTTAAAAACGGTGCGCTGGGATCAATACAAGATCAAGCAGTTCACCTACAAGGGCTTGCTGTTTAAGATACATAGCAACTCCAACTTGCAGAAAGTTCGCTTTGTCTTGGATAACCATGGCTGGCTTCAAGTTCGTATCCACCCATCGATTACCTGGGGGAATATTTTAGGGGCAGTTATTCGCAACTATTCGTGGTGCCAGCAACAGGTACAAAACGTGGTTGCTCGCTATGACCAAGTTGCCTACTACATGCAAAGATCCAGAACCTATACCGATGGCGGTATCATCTATATCTGGGGCATGCCTTTTTTCCTGAAGATCGACAAAGACTGCTCGCAGAACGATATTGTTTTGTCGCCTGCAAGACAGGTGATGGCCGCTTTGCAGCCTAAAGGTACTACCCGCTTTGCGCCTCGCTTCTATGCTCTCAGTCGCTGTGGCTATCTTAACGCCCAGACTCTGCACTCCATTCCGCTGATCGTAAACGGCAGGCCGGTGTTACCAAAACACAGCCTCTGGGCTGATCTCAAGCCTCTGTACTACGAAGATGACAACAAGGTTCTCCACAATCTGTACTTAAGGGTATTTCTCTCTAGCCTCAATCAGATTGTGCATAACTGGGCGAACAATAGCATCTTGAACACGCGCATCTTGACGGCGCCTGAGCAGGCCATGGTCAATGAGATTACGCGTTTCTACTTTAAGCTGCATTGCGCCAAAGACATCAACTTCGATACCTTGATTGCAGCGGGTAAGTCGGCCGAAGGTGCGGCTATGCCACTGTGGCGAGCTATTGAGACTGGTAGTAGCTCCTCCAATAAAAACACCGATCGCTTTCAAAATGACCCTTTAGCTTGCTCCACTTTAGATGAACTTGCTGAGGTCGATCAAATATCGTCGTTCTTTGGCCTCGATTTGTGGCAAAACAACGCCTTCAAATTAGGTATCCGTGAGCAGAATCAGCCTATTACCTTATCGCGGCCACCGCATATTGATTACAACGCATTGCCACATAACGAGGCGCTCTTAGAGCTCCTGTGGCAACGTGGTATTTATGCCTTACCAAACTCAGAGGATGCCAAGCTCGCAGCTCAGTACGGTGTCTATCAAGACCTGAGCCAATATGAGGCCACCTTAGTCACCACCAATGGGGTGGAGATTGATCCTTGTTTGGCCATGGTGGGGTATTTGCCTAACGATACTAGCTACGCTAACGTCGACCCGAAGAAGCTCTCTTTAGATGAGGTTATAGGCTTATCTACCCATAGCTTCCCGATGTTCCTGTCACAAAGCCTAATCAACGAGCGTATTAAGCAAGAGGCGATTCCATATTTCCATAAGACTCTAGTGCGCCCAGGCATTTTGCACGTGCAGGTTAAAGGTTCTTGCATGCCTTCTGAGGACACGGTCAGGGATATGCTCCTCAGGTTTGCAGAAAAGGAGTTACGGGCAGCTGCAGACAATTTCTTTAAGCACATCAAGAGCGAGTATGTGCGTGTCTTCCTCACATGTACTGAGTATATGGACATGCCGACAATGTTGTGGTTTGACAACCTCGATATTAGAAAGATGAAGCCTTTAGGCCAATACCGCTATGAGCCACCATATGGAGAGATAAGACTCAACCGCTCCTTAGTGCATTACCCTATTAACGTGATGGCCTCGGTTATTCTTCATGAGTTGTGTCATATTCCGTTTTGTAACCACGGCAAGTCTTTTTCCAACATGCTTTCGCTGTTTGGGCCAGGGGCTGATAACGTGACCGATTCCATTATTAGGCTAGGATTGATCAGCCTCGATTAGGAAAGCGGTTTGAGGTTGCTGTAGTCACAAAAGGGAAAAAGATGCGGAATCTCGCGATCTGCAAAATCGGTATGCTATAATCTGCGACCGAGTTGACTGGGCAATCGCTGCCGAGACGCGTGCGCAATAGGCATACGGTCTTGGGGGAGGAAAGTCCGGGCTCTACAGGACAAGGTGCCAGGTAACACCTGGGGGGCGTGAGCCTACGACCAGTGCAACAGAGAGCAGACCGCCGATGGCCTTTTAGGCACAGGTAAGGGTGAAAGGGTGCGGTAAGAGCGCACCGCGTTGCTAGTAATAGTCAACGGCACGGTAAACTCCACCTAGAGCAAGATCAAATAGGCTTCCGCATGGCGTGGTCCGCGTCTGGGGGCGGGTAGATTGCTGGAGCTTAAGCGCGAGTTTAAGCCTAGATGAATGATTGCCGCTTAGCAATAAGTACAGAACCCGGCTTATAGGTCAACTCGATATGAAAAGCACCGCTCGGTGCTTTTTGCGTTTTTGGATGGTAGTTATTAAGTCGTGTGCTCATGCGATACAGTTGTAACCATAAGTGCCGTAAGCTTGATAGTCAACGCTACTAAAAGCAAAAGAGGCTCCCTGTAGGGAATGCCTCTTTAAGTACGCCGTAAGCTTCCAATCTTTCCTTTTGCCTTATAAACACGTAACTCCATAATGCTTGTGTGCTCAAAAGCACAAACAGTCGCGGTAGCACACCGCGGCATAAGAGATACATAAGCATTGGAGCTTACATGTACAACTTATTAAACTCACAAACTCTGTCCCAAAAGGAATGGCTGCTCTCTAGAGAGAATTGCGTAGCCCAGATCCAAAGCGGCGAAGTCTCTAGCAAGCACGACTACTACAACTCTGGGGCCTTTGAACGCTTTGTTACCCAAGAGCTTGGTTATCAAGGTAATCTGCCAAGCCGCTCTGTTTTCTACGAAGCCATGAAGGCGGCTGATGTACTTGTTGTAATCCAAGATGCCGCTAGCCCACTTGCTGCTTCGCCTGATTCTCTTTCTTCCAAAGAGCGCTATTTCTCTTTGCAGTAGTTGTTTGCTTCATCTCGCTCTTTCTCTCTCCTTTTGTTGTGTTGCTGCCATTTAGCATGCCCTGTATGTCGCTCTTGCCTCTCTTTTGCTACGATGTGGGGCAGTTTTGTTTGGGGGTAAAAAATCATGCAACTGAAGCGTTCTGCTTTGAGTTTGAGTTTGGTTATGGCTTTAGCGTTGCCTAGCGTGACGGCTTGTGCAGCAGACAATGCGGAAGAAAAGACTGATGTAGCTGTCGAGGTTACTGGTGAGGCCACTGAGGTTGCCGAAGCAGTTGAATCCGCTGAGGCTACAGAGGATGCAGCTGCCTCGGCAGGAGGAGAGGCAGATAGTGCTACTGAGGCTAATCCTATTGTCTTTAATGTGCTGCAAGCTGATAAAGACTACGAGCAGATTCATGCCGATGCTATGCGCTTTCAGGTCAAGCCTGAGCGCGTTATGTACGTCAAGCGTCCTACTGCCTACCGCGAGCTCACCACTAAGCTCAATATGCTTACTCAAGACTTTAAGGGAAAGTTAGGTATCGCTGTTTTCGATCAGGACGGTGTCGCGGTGCTGCGAGATGATAACTCTTTCCCATTGATGTCGGTGGTTAAGTTCCCTCTAGCCTATGTTGTCGGTCAGAAGATGGCTGAGCGTGGTGATAACCTCGATACCGTGATGACCATTAAGGTCGGTGAGCTTGATAGCAATACCCACTCGCCTATGTACGATTTGCTCAAGAGCAGCAACTTTACCCACATTGGTGATCTTAAAGTAGCTGATGCTCCTTCCTCTAAGGACGATCCAAATGCCGCTGCTATGAGTGGTGCTGCTTTTTCCTCTTTGATGGACAGGGAGCTTAAGATCCCTCTGCGCACCATGATCTCTTATGCTGTGGGGCAGTCTGATAACAACGCTTGCGATCTGTTGATGACTCGTTATTTAGATAGCCCAAAGGAGTTGGAAGATCGTTTGCGTAAGTTAGGTCTTGCCTATACCAATGTCGGCTATACCGAAGGTCAGATGCTTGCTGATACTGAGCTTAGCTATGGCAATGGTGCTCGTCCTTACGATATGGCCAAGTTCTTTGCTATTTACCTCAACGATAAGGATTTTGATCCTGAGGTGCGTAAGGTTATCGATGAGGGCATGTTCTTCGCTCCTTCAGGCAAGACTCGCATTCAAGAAGGCGTGCGTATTAGCCTTGAGCGTTCCAAGCTTGACCTCAACAAGCTCAAGGAATCTGGTGAGCTTGAGTTATATAACAAGACAGGCCTTGGTGGTACAAACTCTCGTGGTGAGCGTATTGCGGTAAACGACCTTGCTTATGTGCGTTTGCACGATGAGGGCTTTATCATCGCAGCCTTTGCTAGCGATATTCCTGGAGAAAAGGCCGTATCTGTGCCTACAGCCGAGCAGGTAGTGCAGAAAGTAGTGGCTCTGATCTTTGATTATCTGCAATTGCGTGAGGACGAACCTAGTGCTCCTCGTGCCTAACAGCCTGTCTCGTTAGCTTTAGAGCCGAGAAGCGTTGTGTTCTCCACGTGGACTGTTATTGTAGTTAGTCCACGCGGGGTAACAACTTGTGTGGTGTGTAACTATTTGAGGCAGCTCCTGTTTTCTGTGATGCTTATTGCGATTTGGAATGCAAATCGCTTTATCCTGCATGTGTTCAGGCCTTAAATTAATGTAAGCTAGGCTCAAGATTTGAGTTCACGGCACTGCACTGTGTGCTGTGGCTTTAGGTTCTGAGCTTTTAGCTTTGCTATGCTAGATGCTCGCTTGCTATTGCTCTTGGGAGCAGTACTGTTTGTAGTTTCCCTTGCTGCTGTCTAAAGATCTTTTCAGGAGGTGCTGTTATGTCGATGCAGGCTTCATCACAACAAGTTGTATCTCAGGTAAAAGCTTTATCGCGTGCGCCTTTATACGCTTTGGCTTTAGGTGCTCTGGTTGCCTCCTGCCTGTATACGTCCACAGTGCGTGCCGAAGAGAATGCAGTAGCTCAGCCTAAAGCCTCGGCCGATGTCGTGGTCAATAAGTGTGTGACCAATGTACCAGAGGGGTATAAAGGCAAGGTCTATGAGATCGGCACTGACCTGAGCTTTGCTCCTTTCTCCTTTATCGATAATGATGGCCTGCTTAAAGGTATCGACGTTGAGATCTTTGCCGAGGTGGCAAAAGCTGAAGGCATTAAGTACAGAATGTGCGCCGACATCTTTGATCCAATGCTCCACTCTGTGGTCGATGGTGAGTTAGATGGCGCTATTGCTGGTATCAGCTATACCGTAAACCGCAGCAAGATCTTGGATTACTCCAAGCGCTACTACAACTCTGCTGTTGCCATCGTTACGATGGACACCAAGCGTAACATCATTGGCTACGAGGAAATTAAGCACAAGACTGTGGCCGTAAAGAAAGGCACCTTAGGTGAAGAGATGGTCACCAACGTCAAAGACGAAATGGACTTTACGATCAACTCCTTCCCTAACACCATGGAGTGCATGATGTCCGTGCATATGGGCGAGTCTGACTTTATGGTTGAGGATTACCCTGTGGCCGTCTACCAGCTCAACACTGGCCTGTACCCAGGCTTGGTTGTGGCGGTATCCCGTATCCCTGATATTAGCAATAACGAGTCGTACCACTTCGTAGTACCAAAGGGTAAGAATGCCCAGCTCATGAATAGCTTTAACCAAGGCCTTGATAAGATTATCAACAGTGGTGCTTACAAAAAGATCATCGATGAGTACCTGCCAAACTCGCCAGCTAGTCCTTTTGTTACCAAAGAGCGTCCTGATCTGATTCTGCCTCAGAACAAAGGCAAGGTAGAGAGCCAAGGCTAACCTAAAGCATTAAGCCAAGACTCCTTGTAGTCTTGTGGCATTAAGGCTTAGTTTTTGGCCTTTGTGGCGAGATGGAGAGCCCCGCAGTAGCGGGGTTTTCTGTTTGCGGGGCTGGCGCTGTTGCAAGCTCATTGCTGCGCACACTGTGCAAGGCTTAAGGCCTAAGGCCTAAGGCTTGGTGCCAGACAACAGCTGTGTTGGCGCCGCTAGTCGATGTTAGGACGGTCTTCAGCTAAGGTTACAGGGCAGACCACATTCTTGCCTTGGCGCAGCACCGTGATGTTCAGGATGGTTCCTGGGCTGGTGCTGGAAATGATGTCTATGAGCTCACGCACATTGTGAATTGGTTTGTCGTCTACCTGCACAATGATGTCGCCTTCGCGGATATCAGCAATAGCAGCCGGCCCTAGAGGGTCGATATAGCGCACTAAGACGCCATTGATGGAGTTGTTGGCAATCAGCTCGGCGTTTTCATCAGATATGCCTAAATAGCCACGAATTACGCGGCCGTGCTTTAGGATCTCGTTCATCACCCGCACTACTAGGTGGGTTGGTACGGCAAAACCAATACCATAGGTACCGTAGCGAGGGTTATCAAAAGAAGCGGTGTTGATGCCAACTAAATCGCCATTGGTGTTTACTAAAGCGCCACCAGAGTTGCCCGAGTTTATTGGGGCATCTGTCTGGATCAAATCCTGTAAGCCTTCACGGATATTCATCATCTCGCGAGTTAAAAGGCCTGAGCCAGTACGTGCGGTGGCAGAGATGATGCCGTGAGTAACTGTGAGACCAAGGTTGTTAGGGTTGCCTAGAGCTAGCACTACGTCACCCACTTGGGGCTCATAGTTGTTGTTAATGGGGATAGGCTGCAAGTTGTTAGCTCTGATCTTCAAGACCGCCAAGTCAGTACGGCGGTCAAAGCCTACGATAAAGGCCTGACGAAGCTTACCATCAGAGGTTTGCGCCCACACCGCACGATTAGGTTCATTGAGCGAGGGAATAACGTGGTAGTTGGTCACGATATAGCCATCGCTGCTCATGATGACGCCAGAGGCCGAGGTAATGATCTCGCCAGTTTCGGTAGAGATGCCGGTGTAGTCTTGATTAAGGCGCGAGACGTAGATGTTCACCACGCTTGGGCTAGAGCGGGCTACAGCGTAGGAGTAGCTCTGAATGTCCTTGTTGGAGGTGTAGAGCTTGTCGCCTATAGTTTCACCGAGTTTTGGGTTGATTAGCAGTGTAATAGCCGCAGCGATAAGACCCAGCGCTACAGGCAGCGCTAGGAAATTAAACCATGGCGATTTCCAAAATTTGGCCTTATCTCGCATATCTATCCCAAAAAGAACCACTCAGGTTCCTGTTTTTCTCGACGTTATCTCATAGGTATGTGGTGAATTTAGTGGGGCAAAGATCGTTGAGACATATAACTTCAGAGCACGTATGTGTGTTGTGGCGTGGCTTAGAAGCTGCCTTTTTACCTCTTTAGCTGAAATATCCCATGCTAATTTTGCTGCTTAGCACCATTGGCGCAGCACCATTGGTGAAAGCAAAAAACCGCTATTAAGCCGGTGTAGTGTGCTTGGCTGCACTTCTCATAGTCTTTGCAAGCATGCATATTGTATCAGTTAGTGGCCTTTTGCTGATTAGCTTTGCTAACAATCTGCGCAACGCATGATTTGCTGCTGTTTGCTAAGGAGGACAACCCTTGTAGCCACAAGCTTTTGCCATGCCAAAGCAAGGTGGAATGGCAGTATGCATTTAGGTGAGATAACGGGCACACTTGTCTAGCAAGTGCAAGGCTTGGTAAGAAAAGTAAGGCGAGTAAAGCAAGGGCCTTACCCTTGTGGAGTAAGGCCCTTGCTATTGCTGCCTGTGGGGCAGCTTTCTTGAAACTTTAAGCCGTGGTTTAGCGGGCTGGTAAGGTTAAGTAGAGGGTGGTATCGCCACGTTGAATACGTAAAGCGTTGACCTGACCCTTAGACTTCGATAAACGATCCTTGAGATCATTGATAGTCTTGATGCGATCACGGTTGACGGAGGTGATCACATCGCCCTCACGCAGGCCTAATCTGTAGGCAATCGAGCGCTCGCTGATCTTGGTGATCTCTACACCACCGCGGTCGTAGTTGGCTAAGGTGACACCCTCAAAGATCGACGAGAGCTGACCGGCATCAGAACCAGTAATCTCAGTTGGCTCTTGCAGCTTAGCTGTCACGGTAAGTTCCTTACCGTCACGGAATAAGCCTAACTTGACTTCAGCACCAGCGCCTAAGGTGGCAATGTTAGCGCGCAGCTCGGCAAAGGATTGGATCTTCTTGCCATTGACTGCGGTGATGATGTCACCAGCTTGAATGCCTGCTTTCTCAGCAGCACCATCGGGCGCAATCTCTGTGACAAAGGCGCCGTTGCTGCCGTTGTAACCAAAGTTCTTGGCTAAGTCTGGAGTAAGCTCAGTGCCCATTACACCTAAGGTGCCACGGCGAACTTCACCATACTCTTGTAACTGAGCCACAACCGACTTGATCATCGATACAGGAATAGCGAAGCCGATACCGATGTTGCCGCCGTTAGGGCCTAAGATGGCAGTGTTGATACCAACTAACTCACCACGGAGGTTGACCAAAGCACCACCAGAGTTACCAGAGTTAATGGCGGCGTCGGTTTGGATGAAGTTCTCGATGTTCTCGATGTTAAGACCAGTACGACCTAAAGCGGAGATGATACCTGAGGTCACGGTCTGGCCTAAGCCGAAAGGATTACCAATGGCCACCACAAAGTCGCCTACTTGCAGGTCGTCGCTTTCATCAAACTTGAGCTCAGTTAAGTCCTCAAAGTCCTCAAGTTGCAGCAGGGCCAAGTCAGTGTGAGGATCGCTACCGATCTTCTCGGCGTCGTACTCACGGCCGTCGGATAAGGCAATGCGGATTTGGTCTGCATCTTCAACCACGTGGTGGTTGGTAACAACGTAGCCCTTCTTGGCATCGATGATCACACCAGAGCCCAAAGCCTTGAACTCACGTTGTCTGCTTTGGTTGAACTGTGGAAACATGAAGCGGAACTCTTCAGGGATATTGAACATTGGGCGGACTTCTTTGGTGCCCTTAACTGAGATGTTCACCACTGCAGGGATCACGTTCTTGAGCATTGGTGCTAATGAAGGCTCACCACTGGCATTTTCCATGGCGGCGATTAAAGGACGGGCATCAGCTGCCTGTGCCACATTCATGCTGCTAATCAGAGTTAAACCAGCTAAGGCCACAGCAACTGCCGACTTCTTAAAAGACTTCATCACCAAAAAAACTCCCGCTTAACTTATGGGCCGCACCTTATTTTTACTTGCCTGCCACGCCACTTAGGTAGCAAGGCAGCTAATACATCGTGTGCAGCCTTTGGACTTAGTATTAGTGAACTAAAAAACTGTTTCTCATCGCACTTTTGCTCAAGCAAGAGCGCAATGTCGCATCTCTGCACCTGCTAGGGTGCGGCAAAAATCGGGGCCGCAAGCTCTGGCGTTACGCTATTGCTATTGTTAGGGCTTGTTCTGCTAAGAGGTCTTGACGGTATCTTGAAGGTATTCTGAAGGTATCCTGAAGACATCTTTTGCGCTACGCTCGGGCCATTATGGAATCTATACCTGAGAACTTCTACAAATCAAGCCCTATGGCTTGTTTGTCTCATTTGTTGGTTCCTGATAGGAACCGGCCGACTGTCTACACCTTGGGCTTTGAAAAGTACGGCCAACAGGAGGT
>CALXYZ010000094.1 GCA_944393075.1 uncultured Anaerobiospirillum sp.
TAGGCCTGCCGCCAGCGTTCAATCTGAGCCATGATCAAACTCTTCAGTTAAATGATTCGTTTGAAGTTGCTGCTTGCACAGCTAAGTATGTTGGCTAAACTCAAAGTTCTTTCTCAAGAACCCACACAGATTGTCTGTATTTACTAATTTTCAAAGAGCTACAAAGCGCTAGGCTTTGCTTTTTATCGCTGCGCGCCTCAGTGCGTGTCAGCGGGAACGTATTTTAAGGATTTTTAACCCACCGTCAACACTTTTTTTAAAAATTTTTGGCTCAAATTATCAAACTTAGCATCTAAAAAGCGGCGCAAAGCTAGATTGCATGCGGCTTTGTGAACAATATCACGACCTTAAAATTTTTTGAATTTATGGCTTTAATACCATCACCTATCTTGCTAAAATTGATAATTACACGCTCTTAGATTCTCAAAAGAGCACCACAACCCCTCAAAATTCCATAAATAAGCCATTTCACAATCTGGCAAAACCTAATACCACCCTTACTCCACCCTCCAAATAGCACGTCTGACTAGTTTCAGCCTTGCCAAGCTACTCTTGAACCGCCATTACCTCCGAGCATTTACCTCTACAGCGCCCGCTCCTACCTAATCCAGCAGCTGCTACTGTTACTGCTACTTCTACTGTCGACTGCCACTGCTAACAGCAGCTGCCATCAGCCATCTGCCATTAGCTGTTAGCCTCAGACCAACTACTTCTTTGCCTTGCGCTATCGAAATCTTGCACGAATCTATCTACGTGCTCTCAAAGCATTGACCCCACAAAAGGCGCGATCTATAACAGCATGGGGAGAAGCTGCTCGCTGCTTTGGGTATTAAGGCACGAGCACACGAGCAGATCCCAAATGTCTAAGTTGTAAGGAGTTTTGCTATGACACAGTTAGACAAGGTCTTTGGAGCTACCGGCAATGCAGGTGGTGGCGCTGCTATTGATTTAGAGAAGCTACCTCATCGCGTGAATGATGCCGCGGCCCCTACTGTGTTCTTTACCCGCGATATCACCCCAAAGGGACTGATGCGCGCCTATGAGGCTTTAGGTCGTGAGGCTAACGGCAAGGTTGCAGTGAAGCTGTCCTCAGGCGAGGCTGGTAACAAGCACTATCTGCAACCAGCTCTGATTCGCGAGCTTGTGCAAAAGGTCAGCGGCACCATTGTGGAGTGCAACACAGCCTATGAGGGCTCTCGCCTCCACTCTCAAGATCACTGGAAAACCATTAAAGACCATGGCTTCATGGATATCGCCCCATTCGACATCATGGATGAAGAGGGTGAGATCGAAATTCCTGTGACCGGTGGTACCTACCTCAAGAGCGATTGCGTGGGCAGCCACATCAAGAACTACGACTTCATGATGGTGCTGAGCCACTTCAAGGGTCACGCCATGGGCGGTTTTGGTGGAGCCCTCAAGAACATCTCTATCGGTGTCGCCTCCTCCCACGGTAAAGGTCGTATCCACACCGCAGGTCTCACCGATGAGTTAGGTGGCTTTATGACCGCAGCTAATGGCGCTTTCATGGCTAACGACTCTGAAGAGCACGATATGTTCATTCTGTCGATGGCCGAGGCTGCTTCTGCTGTGCACGCCTACTTTGGTCACGGCGAGCGCATGCTCTTCATCAACGTCATGAACAACCTCTCGGTTGATTGCGACTGCGATGGCAATGCCGCCCCACCATGTATGAAGGACATCGGTATCGCTGCCTCTCTTGACCCAATTGCCGTAGATCAAGCCTGCCTTGATATCGTCTACGCTGCCCCTGACAGCGCTAAGCTGATCGAACGCATTGAGAGCCGTCACGGCCCACTCATTCTCGATCATGCTGTTGAGTTAGGCTTTGGCTCGAAGAGCTATCAGCTCAAGGACTTGGATCGTTAATGGCGTAGTTATGCCATAGGCTCTGCCTTAAGCCCTCTTAAGCACAGAGCCCCTCTTACAGCAATGTGAGAGGGACTCTGTCATTAGGACCAAAGGACGCGAGGCGTTTGGCTTTACTTTAATTTTAGTGGCTGCCAGCTGGTTTGGCTGTGGCTACCTCAGCCTCGGCTACCTCAGCATCAGCCTTGTCTTTGTTGTCTGTAGCAGCAGACTCTTCAGACTCCTCACCATTTGGGCGATGCATGAGCTTAGGGCCTAAGGTGCAGCAGTTACATCCTTACCACTACTCTAAATCTGAGCTATTGTGGCGCACAAATGGCTAAAACATCGCCATTTTAGTGGCGTTCTTTGCACATTTGTCGCTACCTTTTGCCTATTCCTATTTAATGCACTTTTGGCCATTGTTACTGACTTTTGCCTGATCTAAAAATAAGGTATCCCTTTTGTGTAAGCGTGGATCTTGGCCTTAGACCTTTCTTAGGTCTAAAACTGGGCTATAGGGCCTGATTGCATGAGGGAGCACTCTGTTAATCATAGTAAGGAGTCAATTCCATGAAGCTTAAGCGCTTAGCTTTGAGTGTTATGGCTGCTGCTACCTTGAGCATGTTTGGCTGTGTTGGTGGTATGGCTATGGCTGCTGAGACCCCAGCTGCCGCAACCTCTACTGCGGCTGTAGGTGCTGCTGCTATCGATTTCTCCACCTTAAAGCACCGTGTTGAGGACACCTCTGCCCCTGTGGTGTACTTCACCAAGGACATCAGTCCAGAGGGCTTAATGAAGGCTTATGAGGCTTTAGGCCGCGTGCCTTCTGGCAAGGTTGCTTTCAAGCTCTCTACCGGTGAGGCTGGTAACAACCACTACTTACAACCAGCTCTGATTAAGGATTTGGTGCAGAAGTTCGACGGTAACATCGTTGAGTGCAACACCGCTTATGGTGGCTCACGTGCCTCTACCGCTGCTCACCGCCAGGTCATTAAAGATCACGGCTTCGATCAGATCGCTACCGTCGATATCATGGACGAAGAGGGCACCATGGAGATCCCTGTTGAGGGCGGTACCCACCTCAAGTCCGATCTGGTCGGTTCTCACCTTGCCAACTACAACTTCATGGTCGTGCTCACCCACTTCAAGGGTCACGCTATGGGTGGTTTAGGCGGTGCCTTAAAGAACATCTCCATTGGTGTGGCCTCTAGCGGCGGCAAGAACCGCATCCACACTGCTGGCATCTCGGATGTGCCTGAGACTTTCTTCTCTGTAGCAGATGGTAAGTTCATGGACAACAAGTCTGATGAGCACTTAATGTTCATCGAGTCTATGGCTGAGGCTGCGGATGCCGTCTCCGACTACTTCGGCAAGGGCGAGCGCATGCTCTACATCTCCGTCATGAACAACCTATCGGTTGACTGTGACTGTGATGGCGACCCAAGCAAGCCAGACATGCACGATGTCGGCATCTTAGCCTCCTTAGACCCAGTGGCCTTAGACCAAGCCTGCGTGGACATTGTCTACGCTGCTCCAGATGGCAAGTCCTTAGTTGAGCGTATGGAAAGCCGTCGCGGCCCACACATCTTAGATCACGCTGAGAAGATGGGCTTAGGTCAGAAGACCTATCAGTTCAAGAGCTTAGACTAAGCTCAGCAATGCTAGGTCAAGCTAGGCTTAGCCACGCTTAAGCTGGGTCTAGCCTAGCTTAGAGCAAGTGATGGGGAGCAGCCCACGAAGAGGCTGGCTCTTCATCACCTGCAATCATGGCTCTGTGACTTCCCTCTGTTTGTCTAAAAAGGAACGACGCTATGAGAATCAAACAGCTCGCACTCTGCGTTATGGCTTCTGTGGGCTTAGCTTTTGGCGGTGCCGCAAGTGCAGCTGAGAGCACAGAGATCGCAGGTGGCACAGGAAATACTGGCGCTAGCTCGCGTATCGACCTCAACAAGCTTGAGCACCGTGTCAGCGACGCTTCGGCTCCAGTAGTCTACCTGACAACCGAGATCTCGCCTGCAGCCTTAGTTAAGGCCTATGAGGCTTTAGGTAGCAAGCCTACTGGCAAAGTAGCTATCAAGATCTCCACAGGTGAAGCCGGCAACCCAAACTATCTGCAACCAGCCCTAATTAAGGATTTGGTGCAAAAGCTAAACGGCACTATCGTCGAGTGCAATACCGCCTATGGCGGCTCGCGTAGTCGTACTGCCGTGCACCTGCAGACTGCAAAAGACCACGGTTTTACTGACATCGCCACCGTCGACATCATGGATGCTGAGGGCAGCATTGAGCTTCCTGTACGCAATGGTCTGTTTCTAAAGTCTGATGCCGTCGGCAAGAACATCGAAAACTACGACTACATGGTGGTGCTCAACCACTTTAAGGGTCACTCCATGGGTGGTTTTGGTGGCGCCTTAAAGAATGCTTCCATTGGCGTAGCTTCAAGCTCTGGTAAGAGCCGTATCCATGGTGCATCGTTTCTCAATGCCGAGGATGCAAAGAGCCGCAATATCGATCGCCACACTCAATTTGTTGAGGCTATGGCGGAGGCTGCATCAGCAGTATCTGACTACTTTGGTAAGGGCGAGCGCATTGTCTATGTGAGCGTCATGAACAACATGTCGGTCGACTGCGATTGCGACAGCCACCCAGCTGAAGTCGATATGCACGACATCGGCATTCTCTCTTCGATTGACCCAGTGGCTTTAGACCAAGCCTGTGTGGATCTGGTATACGCCGCCCCTGATGGTACTTCTCTCGTCAAGCGCATCGAAAGCCGTAATGGCCTACACGTACTATCGCGCGGCGAGGAGATCGGTTTAGGTAGCCGTAACTACCAATTACAGCTCTTAGAATGAACTACCTACGCACTTACGTGCGAGGTTTCGTGAGGTCGGTGCCTCACTTTTAGTAAGCACCCATTACTGGGTACTTACGGGCATGTCCACAATGCCCCCATCAGGTAGGAGCAAAAAGCTCGTTCCTGAGTTCTTAGAGGGTATTATACATGATCAAAATGTGCGACAACAGCCGCTTTCATCCCCACGCTCACGCATGGGGAATTTCGCGGCAACTGTTAAACGCCTAAGAAGCTGGGGCCACAGGCCCTCTATAACAAAAGCTTGCCAGCTGTTGTGATGCAATGAGAGCAAAAGAGAGTCCAGCTGTGCGAAGCGAGCGTTTAACGATTTCTTTAGCTTGTTATCAGCAACTTCTCCGAGCAGATTGCGTAAGGCTAAAGCTACGGCTAGGGCTAAGGCTACGGCTAAGGCTACGGCTAAAGCCTTGTGGCCTTAGTCTTACTGCGATCTTTTGCCCTGTTGCCATTAACGTAAAGCTACTTTGTTTGTTTTGTGTAAGACCAAACGTCACCCGATTTTAGTCGGGGACATGCAATGAGCAATGAGGTTTGCGCATGCTGGATTGGATCGAGCGTGAGCTCATATATTTGGCCTACTACTTCGAGATTCAGCTCAATCAGCTGTTCTTCTTTTACGTCTTTGGTACCCTCTTGGGATCTCTGATCTCGGTCTTCGCCAAGGATAAGATTCACCACGCCTTAACGTCGAGCAAGTGGTCAGCTTGGGGCTTTTTAGGCTTCTTCCTCGCAGCACTGCTCGGCTTTGCCTCGCCTATTTGCATGTATGGTACCTTACCTCTAGTAGCTGCCCTCTACCAAAAGGGCATCAAGCAGGACTACTTAGCCTGCTTCATGGTCGCGTCAGTGCTCTTAAACCCACAGCTAATCGCCTACTCCATGGCCTTAGGCCCAACTGTCTTTACGCTTCGTATTGTCACTTGCCTCCTTATGGCACTTGCCGCTGGCCTCTTGATTCGCTACTGCTTCCGCGACCGCGAGTTCTTTAGCTTTGGCAAGTTTGGTGGCGGCCACAACCACGATACTGACCCTAACCTCTTGATGCGCTATCTCAAGAATGTCGGTCGTAACCTCAAGGCTACCTTGCCTTACTTCTTAGCAGGTATGCTGCTCGCTGCCCTCTTTGCTATCCATATTCCTCAAGATGACTTTGCTCGTCTCTTTGGTAAGGACAATGGCTTAGGCGTGCTCTACTCAGCCACCTTAGGTGTACCTCTGTACTTATGCGGCGGTGGCACTGTCCCAATCCTGATCTCGTGGTTAGCAGCTGGCATGTCCAAAGGTGCAGCCGTGGCATTCATGCTCTCGGGCCCAGCCACTAAGATCAACAACTTAGCAGCCTTAAAGGCCGTCTTAGGCATCAAGAACTTCATTCTCTACATTGCCTTTGTGCTGATCTTCTCCATTGCCGCCGGCCTGATCACCAATGGTTTAGCCACGGTCTTTAACTGGTAAGCGTAAGGCGCAGAGAGACAGAGGAAGAAAGGAAAAAGGAGATTGCCCTATGAGCGCTACAGACACCGCCAAGCAGCGGCAGCAGCTGCAGCAGCTGCAGCAACTACAGCAGCAACAGCTTCAGCAGTCGATCAACTCCTACTGGGACTTAAGGGCCTCAGGCTACAGTGCAGATATCGTCAGCGAGATGCAAGACGACCATAAGGGTACCTTAGCGCAGCTTGATCTGCTCATTTCGCAGTATGCCCCTGAGATCAATGCTCAGGCATCAGCTCAAGCTCAAGCAGTGGACTTAGGTTGCGGCCCTGCCCTGCTTACCATGCACTTAGCAAAACAGGGCTTTGTGGTCACAGCCATTGATCAAAGCGAGCAAATGCGCAAGCAGGCAGCACACAACTGCACGCAGTTCTTATCTGCTAAGCAGCAAGAGCGCGTACACATTGTCGCCGGTGATGTTATGGCGCCACCACTTGCCGCCAAGAGCGTTGATCTTATTGTGGCCCGTGACGTCTTTTGGAACCTACCAGACCCACTACAGGCCTACAAATCTGCTCTTGCGGCGCTTAAAGATGATGGCCTTTTGGTGATCTTTGACGGTAATTACTACTACGGCTTCCAAAATGCTGCCTACCAAAAGGACTACAGCCAAACTCATAAGCACTTAGAGGGCGTAGATGTGAGCCAAATTGAAAAGCTGGCACGTGTCTTACCTCTGTCTTATCACTTGCGGCCACAATATGACTTAGAGCTGTTACGTAGCCTCACACAGTTCAAGGTAGAACCACATGCATCTATCGCCCATAAGAGTACCGACCCTACCACTAACAAGGAGGTCATCTCTTGGGAGGACTTAGAGCAACACGAGGCCAAACACCCACACGCCCTCATTGAGAACTTTGTACTGTGCGTGAAAAAGATCAGCGCTGTCTAAACTTGCCGAGCTAAACCACCACTTAGAATCACATCAGGAACTAAGGAGCAGATATGACCGACAATCCATCATCTGTGCTGCGCTCCTCCGCATCGACCGAGGTAACGCTGCCAACAGGCGAGCCTCGGCTGTATTCTGCTGAGCCGCTGTGCCAGCGTTGGCGCCAGCGCCGCTGTACCTGCCATGGGAATGAACATGTTCTCGCTCAAGAAGCCACCATCACCGCAGTAGCAGCATCTGCTAGTACCCGTAAAGCTCCAAGCCAAGCTCAGACTCACGAGCGTGTTGCTGCTGTGGCTTTGTTTGGTACTAAGGTACTGCTACGTCTATGTGGGGCGGGCGCTGTGCTCTTAGTTCTCAGCGTGCTGAGCTTTGTGCTCACCGCTTTAAGCCCAGGTGATGCTGCCCTTAATACCCTGCAGCCTTTAGGCGTGACCTCACCTGAGATCATCAACTCGGTGCGCGAGAGCTTAGGCTTAAACTCGCCCGTGCTACTGCAATACCTCAACTGGCTCTACAACCTCGTCAGCGATGGCAGTCTTGGCGCCTCCAGCCACTATGGTCGTGCCGTCAGTACCGTGATGCTCACTGCCAGCACTGTGAGCCTGAAGCTCTGTGCATTATCACTACTGCTCCTGGTGGTGATTAGTCTGCCTTTGGGCATCTTTTGCGCGCTGCATCCCCGCTCTCTTATCGATAAGGTGCTGCACGTTGCAAGCCTTGTGCTGCTCTCAATCCCAAGCTTTCTCCTGTGCTTGGTGCTGCTGTACTTTGCAGGCGTAAAAATGGGCCTGATTACCACTCTGCGCCCCGAGAGCATCACTGACTACCTCACGTCCGCCCTGTGCTTAGCGCTGCCCCTTGCTGCCTACTATGTGCAGCAAATCCGTGAGGCGGTCTTAAGTGAGCTTAGAGCACCATACCTCGTAGCCCTCAAGTCCAGAGGTATTAGCCTGCGGGTACGCCTTTTTAAGCATGTGCTGCCACGAGCCTTAATTGCACTGTTGCCACTTCTGGCTATCAGCATTGGACATGTACTGTGTGGCACTGTGGTCATTGAGAGTATCTTCTCGATGCAGGGCTTAGGCTACATAGCTTTACAGGCCATTAGCTTTAGAGACCTCAACCTCATTCAGGCCTATGTGCTCTATAGCGCGGTGATCTTTATGGCACTCAACGCCACGGTCAACGCCCTTACCACCTACCTGTCGCGTACTGCGCTAAGTGAGGCCCAGACATGCTAAACGAATCCTCTGCTTTAGAAGTGCATGCAACAGCAGGTAACAGCGCCCGCACCAGCACCCGAGGCCGCGCCTCAGATAGCGCCAAGCTCGATATGAGAAGCATGGGCTTTAAGATCATCTTAGCCATCACCTTATTGTGGTTTGCACTGCTCTTAACGGGGCCTTATTGGTATGGCGTCGATCCTTACGCCATGGACATTAAGCTCTCTTTTGCGGCGCCCTCGATAGAGCATCCTCTAGGCTGCGATCGCTTAGGCCGTGACCTGCTCGCCCGTATGCTCCATGGAGCTTGGACGACGCTGGCCTTAGCTGTGGTAATCATTGTGATCTCCCTTGTAGTAGGCACAGTACTAGGCCTATGGGCAGCCTTAAAGCAAGGCATCTTAGCCCGTGTCATCAGCGCCCTGATGAATGCCCTGCTCTCGTTTCCGCAGCAGCTGGCAGTGATCTTTGTGGTGGGCGTATTAGGCGTAGGTTTGTGGCATAGCATTATGGCCTTATGCCTGTTTTGGTGGATTCACTTTGCCAGAATCTGCTACTGCCGTGCAGTCAGCATCTTAAAAGAAGAGTACATCCGCCAAGCAAGGCTATCAGGCGAGAGCACCCTAAGCTTGGTGCGCTACTACCTGCTTCCTGAGCTTAAAGGGCAGCTGCTGCTTACAGCCTTACTTGATGTCAGCGCAGCCATTTTGACCTTGGCGACACTCTCGTTTTTAGGGCTCTCAACGCAGCCACCACAGCCGGAGTGGGGCTCGATGCTCTTTGAGCACCGTGCCTATTTGCAGAATGCACCGCATCTGCTGCTCTACCCAGCGCTCTTTATCTTTATCAGCGCCTTCCTGTGCAACCTGCTCGCCCGCATACTGCCACAGAGCAAGAGGTAGAGGTAGAGGTAGAGACAGGCTGCTAGAGTCGCTGAGCCATTACCCAATACCAAGCACAAAGAACCAAGCACACTACCACGTTTGCAAGCAGGATTGTCTATGACACGTTTTCACAGCGCCCGCACCTTTGGTCTGGGTCTACTAACCTTACTGAGCACCATGGCTTTAAGTTCCTGCTCTCCTGAAAGCAAGACGGAGCAGCCAGAGGCTGCTGCCGGCGCCTCTACCTCTATCTCTACCGTTGCCACCGCAGCAGCAGATAGCAGTGCTCAGAGCCTTAAGGTCAGCCTCTTTTTCCTGAACTACTCCCTAGACCCAAAGGACTACTTCAACGCTTGGATCTTAATACGCGCTGGTGTCGGTGAGAGCCTGCTGCGCCTTAGTGATACTGGTGAGGTACTGCCTCACTTAGCCGAGAGCTTTAGTGTAGATAGCCCTACTGCCTACACCATTAAGCTTAAAAGCGGCCTTACCTTTAGCGATGGCACTCCTGTCACTGCTCGTGATGCCAAGCTCTCAATTGAGCGTGTTATGGCTTTAAATCCACGTGGTAGACAGTACTTTGCGCTTGATCATATCGACCTCTCCACGACCGACGAGCTTACTCTGACCATCCACACCAAAGAGCCAGTACCAGAGCTCTTCTACAACCTGTGCGAGCCTCTGTTTACTGTCCTAAAGCTGCCTGAGAACGCACTGCCTGATGCGAGCAGTCCTACAGTGTGGCCTGACGTCACCCTACAGCTGCCTGTAGGCACTGGCCCTTATAAGGTCACCGCCTTTGTGCCTAATGAGAGCATCCACGTAGAGCGCAATGAGCACTACTACGCTAAGAGCCAAGCAAACAGTAGCATTGAGGCCATTGACTACCTCTACATGGTCGATGAGCAAAGCCGTGTCATGGCCCTGCAAGCAGGTGAAGTCGATCTTATTCCAACGGTCAACCAAGCCTCCTTACCGCTCTTTGCCGACAGCAGTAAATACCAAGTGCTGCGTCGCATCAGCCCACGCACTAACGTGGTCTACATCAACCACCAAAATCCGCTGCTAGCCCATGATGCGGTGCGCACTGCCATGAACTTAGCCCTCAACCGCGAGCAAATCGTAGCGCTGATTGGCGGTGAAAAGGCCAATAGCCTCATTGCCCCTGATTTTGTGGGTGGGCCTAGTTCTGGCGCTGGCGCTGGCGCTGGCACTGGCACTGGTGCTGGTGCTGGTGCAAATGCCGCAGCCGTTGATTGGCAGAGCTTGGCCCCTTATAGCCTGCCGCAGGCAGCGCAGGTGCTGGATGCTGCCGGCCTTGTTGATAGCAATGACAATGGTACCCGTGATATCAACGGTACTGAGCTTAGCTTCAACTACTACCTCAAGGCTGACCATGGTTCTGCTGATAGCTCACTAATTGCCCAGAGCATGCAGCAGGACTTTGCCAAGATCGGTATTGAGCTCAAGCTGTTCCCAGCTGAGAACCTTGCATCCATTATGGCCTCTGGCACTTTCGACTTCTTTAGTGCCAATGACAGCACCGTGCCTACTGGCGATCCGTACTACTTCCTCCACACCCGCTTCCACACCAAGGGTGAGGCTAACTACGGTCACTACAGCAATGCCACAGTCGATAGCCTCTTAGAACAGATGCAGCAGAGCTTTGAGGTAGCAAAAAGACAAGAGCTTACCCGCAAGGTTCTAGTAGAGCTGCAAAAGGACAGTGCCGCACTCTTTGTGAACCATATTGAGATCAACGAAGTGGCCTCAACTCGTCTCCAAGATCTGCACCTGTACAGCTTTGACTACTACTTCATCGACGATAAGGTTGGGATCAACCAATGACAGACCCACTCTTAGAGCTCAAAGACGTCAGCATTAGCCTCGGCGACAAGCGCATAGTCACCAAAGCAAAGATGCAGGTGGACGCTGGCGAGTGCGTGGCACTAACTGGCCCCTCAGGGGCTGGTAAGAGCACGCTGTTACAGGCTATTTGTCAGCTGCTGCCTGATATCCACGACGGTGAACAAGTACAGCTCACAGGCTCTATTTGCTATCAAGGAAAGAACCTCACCACCCTGACAGAAAGGCAGTGGCAAGCGTTACGAGGTGTGGAGATTGGCCTGTTGCTACAAAACGCTGCGGATAACTTTGATGAGCGCAAGAGCGTCTTTAGCCACTTTGTAGAGGCAGTACATGCCCACAACAAAAAGGTACCCAAAGAGGCTATTGAAAAGGAAGCCGTGCGCCGACTGTATCAGCTGCAACTTGCCTACCCTGAGCGCATCTTAAAACAGCACAGCTATGAGTTCTCAGTGGGCATGTGCCAGCGACTCAGCCTCGCCCTAGCCCTGATGCTCAAACCAAAGCTGCTGCTTGCCGACGAGTTCACCTCCGCGCTTGATATCTACACGCGCTTAGAGGTACTGCGCCAGCTCAAAGAGCTGCAACAAGAGTACGGCTTTGCTCTGCTCTTTATCACCCACTCTCAGGATGAAGCAGCCTTTATGGCGACCCGTCGCTATGAGCTCAAAGACGGCACCTTAACTACAGTGACAACAGCGCCCGCCCCTGCCACAGTCCCCACACCTGCAGAGGCCAAGACTGAGGCGCGTATTGGTGGAGGCCTGTTATGAGTACAGCTACAGCTCCAAATACAGCAACAGCTACAGCTACAGCTTTGCGCATCAGCAACTTAAGCTTTGCCTACACCCTGCCTAATGGCAAAAACATCACGGCCTTACGTGATCTGTCTTTGGAGATCAAAACTGGGGAAATCTTAGGACTTATTGGCGAATCAGGCTGCGGCAAGACCACTCTGTGCAACGTCCTGATGCAGAGCCTGCCTTACAGCCATGGCTCAATTAAGCTCAACGACACTGAGATCAGAGAGCTAACAAGCACCAAGAGCACCAAGAATACCAAGTGGCGCTTCTGGCCCTTTGCTCATAGTAAAGACACAGCACAAGAACGCAGTGGCAATGGCAGTAGCAGTAGCAGTAGCAGTAGCAGTAACACGGTAGCGCGTGAGTACTATGCAAAGGTGCAGAACATCTTCCAAGACCCGAAAAGTGCCATGGCGCCTAACCTGCCTCTAGAGCACTTTGCACTGGCACCACTGATCAACCGTATCTGGTGCAAATAAGGTACCCTAGGCAGCTTTACATGTGTTTAGTAGAATCAGAACCGAAAATTAATCGACTT
>CALXYZ010000095.1 GCA_944393075.1 uncultured Anaerobiospirillum sp.
CGTCCTTGCGGCCACCTAAGCAGGTAAGCCTAAAAAATAGGCTCACTTGGAATGAATTTATCAAATCGCCCACTAGATCTGCTTTAAGCACTGATGCACTGTACCGCATGCCGCTTCATGGCTGTGCGGCACGCCAAAGTTTCACCAAGAAAGCCGCACAAGATAGGGCGTAGGGAGTAAGCAGAAAGCTTAAAAAACTGAAAATCAGCAGTAAGCAGTAAGCAGATGTGGCTTGCTACAGATCGTTAAGAAAGGCTTTAAGCTCAGAGAGAGCAGAGAGATCAGGGAGAGGTTGTCCCAAATGAGTGAGAACGATAAGTTTAACGGTGGTTTTGGGTGTATGCCTATCAACCCTAAGTGTTGCTTTACCTGCGCCTTTGCTATAGGTGATCCACCATTTGCTAATCATCCAAGAAAGGCCTACTGCTAGGTGTATCGTCGTGGAGGCCCAGCGAAGCCTCAAGATGTGTACCACTATGGCAAGCCTTGTAAGTACTACCTCAAGAAGCAATATGCCGAGGAATAAGTGGTCGGTTCCGCGTCAAGCTCTTGTCAAGCTCTCGTCAAGTTCTCTTCAAGCCGTGTGGGCCAAAGCTTGCACGGCTTTGTTGTTAGAAGGTGAGAGTACCAGCCGTGACGGTTTGGTTGCTTACGCTTTCCCTGAAGGGGACTGTTTGAGAGAGGTAGGTAGGAAGGAGTAGGCATGAGCTTAGAGAAGCTGAAAGCTGAGTTTGAGATCATTAAGCGCACCATCTTAATGGAGGTGCCTGATGCCAAGGTCGAAGTACTCAAGCTCGAAGAGCTTAACATCAGCACGACTACCGTCATGGAATGGCGCTTTGTGCCGCAGGTAGTAGAGTCGGTGCAACAGCAGGGTGAGCCGCTTAGCACAGTGCTTGATGCTTCTAGCGCTAAGGCTAAGCTTATAAGGCAGCAGCGCTACTACGAGTCTCATGTGCAAGAGCTCGCCACTGACTTTAAGGCTCAGATCAAAGACCTAGCCGCGGGAGATAAGGCGGGGCTGTATCATCTATTTCACGAAAAGCCTGTTCTCCACGAGGGTGAGCCTGTGGTCTATGCTGACGCTGATGGTGCTGATGCTGGTGCCGCTGCCGCTGAGGCTAACGCTGACTCTAATGGCAGTGGTAGCATTAGTAGCAGTGGGCAGCAAAAGATTGCTCGTGTGGTGCTGCAGGCCGTGCCTTGCGTTAAGTCAGATCCCCATATTGGTTGCCCAGAATTCAGCGAAGTCACTAAAAAAGCAGTCATTTCGGTCATGTCGGATAGCAACTGCTTAGCGCTTATGGACAATACGTTGCTTCGCGCTTGGAATGATGCGGCGGCGGGCACGTTCAATCTGGAGCTTGGCATCTCTACTAAGGCCAACCTTTGCATCTTTGCGGTAAATGGCAAGAGCTACAAGGTCATTCAGCTGCCGCAAGTGCGCATTAGCAGTACCGATACCTTTGTGCTCGATGAGCTGACCTGTGCTCCTTTCTTGCAACAAGCAAAGCAAGTCTTAGCCTCGGGCGATCAAGCTGCGGTTGTGGAGTTGCTTAATGCGGCGCAGCACAGCCCGTATTTAACGGCGGTGATTCAGGCCGATGAGATTGCCGCAGACCGCCTGAGCACCTTTCCGGTTTTCGAGGAAAGCGCGGGTGATGGAACCGCTATTAGTGCCGCTCGGGAAAACTTGGCGCAGCTGACACCAAACTCAGAGGTGAGAGTGGTGCAAATTGGCTCCTTAATTTCAGGTGCGATGCGTGATACGATTGAGGACGCCATTGTCGATTTGGTGGAGCGCTATATGAGCTTCTCCACCGGCTTCTGGGCCTCAATCGTGTTGGTAAGCTTAGTGTTGCAAGCGGCCATCATGTATGGCTTAAGCTTAGTAGGGCTCTCAGGATGGCTCAGTATTGTTGTGGCGGTGTTGCTGACAGGCTGTGGCGGTGCCTGGAGCATCTGGTCATTGCGCATCAGCTTTAGGCGCAAGTTGCAGGCTCTATGCGCCAAGATTAGCGTTCCAAACTTCGAGCAATTTCGTTACATGTTCATCAGGCCACGACGCTTTGATTTGACGTGGTTGCTTGCCGGTGTCGGTATCGCCTTGGTCATAAACATCGCACTTGCTATGCTGCTGTAGTTACGGCCTTTAGGCCTTTTACCCTTTAGATCCTTCGGCCTACTCCTCGCCTCAGCTTCAGCCTTGACCCTGACCTTCTTCTAAGTCCAAGCTCAAGCTCGCTGCTCTAAACAGCCAAGTAAGTTGTAGAGCAGGGGCGGGGTAGGCTGGTGTAAGCCGTGCACGGGAACACAAGTAGCTGCATCCCGCATCTCGTATCCAGCATCTCTCAAGCGTCTCTTCTTTCCTGCCTGTACGACCACCCCTTTACTGCTATTGCTGTGGATAGGGGGCAAAGCGATTTTGTGAGTCGTGGCAAAAAATTCGTTTCTGTTTTTCGCAAAAACGTGCGCGCGCACGTATAATAAGTGTCGGCCTCAAAACGGCTGTTTTTATGCAGTTTGGCGGCAGAGTGTTGGCGCTGTGCGCTGTGCTTTGTTTGCGGCTGTTGTGTTGGAGTTGGCTCGTTACCTCAGTCGGCGTTGGCTTGTTTACTGATCAGGGGCGAGCGCCGTGGACGCCATAGGCTCAATGTCTCAATGAATGGCGGCTGCGTGGCATTTAGCTTTGGCTTTGGCTTTAGCTTTAGTTATTTTGGAGTGATTGTAGGGATGCAAATTACAAATCCTATTTTGCCTGGTTACAATCCAGATCCATCGATCTTACGTGTCGGCGATGATTACTACATCGCTACCTCAACCTTTGAGTGGTTCCCTGGTGTGCGCATCCACCACTCCCGTGACTTAAAGAACTGGGAGTTAGTGTCCATGCCACTTGATACCCAAAAGTTGCTCGACATGACCGGTAACGGTGATGGCGGCGGTATTTGGGCTCCATGCTTAAGCTACTGCAATGGCAAGTTCTACCTCATCTACACCGACATGAAGACTGAGGATAGCTCTGCTTTCCGCGATGGCCACAACTACTTAACCACCGCTACCGACATCCGCGGCCCATGGTCCGATCCAATCTTCCTCAACTCCTCTGGCTTTGATCCATCGCTCTTTCACGATGATGATGGTCGTAAGTACCTCGTGAACCCTATCTGGGATCACCGCTTAGGTCACCACTGGTCTTATGGTATTGTGATGCAGGAGTTCTCCGAATCTGAGGGTAAGTTAGTCGGTCCTGCAAAGGTCATTTGGAAGGGCTCTCCTGTCGGCATGACCGAAGGCCCTCACCTCTACAAGAAAGATGGTTACTACTACCTGATGTGCGCTGAGGGTGGTACCGACTATCACCACAGCGAGATCATCGCTCGTTCTAAGGATATCTGGGGGCCATATGAGTGCGATCCAGAGGGCGCTTTCTTAACCGCTTTCTACAGCCCAACTAATGGTCTGCAAAAGTGCGGTCACGCCTCCTTAGTCCAAACCCAACATGGCGATTGGTATTTAGCTCACCTCACTGGCCGTCCATTAGAGTTAGGCCGCAAGCCAATCTTTGATCTGTGCTTACATGGCAACTGCCCATTAGGACGTGAGACCGCTCTGCAGAAGATTGAGTGGGTTGATGGATGGCCACGTGTGGTGGGTGGCAAGCAAGGCTCTTTAGAGATCGCTGGCCCTGATTTACCAGAAGTCCCTGTCAAGCCAACTTGGCTAGGCCGTGACGACTTCGATAGTGACAAGCTCAACATCAACTATCAATGGCTGCGTGTGCCTTTAACCGAGAAGATGGTGACCTTAAAGGAGCGTCCAGGCTTCTTACGTATTTATGGTTACGAGTCTTTAGCTTCGTACCACACCCAGTCTTTAGTGGCTCGCCGTTGGCAGTCCTTTAACTTCGACGCCCAAACCAGCGTCGAGTTTGATCCAGACACCTTCCAACAGTTAGCAGGCTTAACCTGCTTCTACAACCGTGACAACTTCACCTTTATCTACGTCACTTGGGACGAGGAAAAGGGGCGTTGCATCGATGTGATTGGTCGTTCGATCAAGCAGTACTATGGCCCACTTAACGGTGAAGTCATCAAGGTACCTGAGGACGTCAAGACAGTGCACTTCAAGGTTGAAGTCCGCCACGACTACTACCAGTACCTCTACAGCTTCGATGGCATCAACTTCACTGCTATCGACTACAAGTTCAGATCGGGTGACCTCTCTGACGACCACATTGAGCGCAATGGTGGCCGAGCCTTCTTCACCGGTGCCTTTGTTGGTATGACCTGTATCGATATGCAGGGTACTCACAAGAGTGCTGACTTCGATTACTTCAGCTACGAGGACATAGCTCCTGCCAAGTAGCGCGGACTAGCACCACAGGCGAGAGTTAGTCTCCTCTCTGCCTTGCCACGCCATCTGCGCTCGCACTCCGTCGCTTGCCTTGCTTGATGCTTGCATCGGGAGCGTCGGAGCGCGGGGCTCCGTTACAGAGATCGCCGCCGCACTATCGCCGTTGAGGCGCGTGCGGCGGTCTCACAGGTCAAAATTGCAAAGTCTGAGGTCAAAAAAGCGCAATCATGGAGCGCACAGTGACCATCTTTGTTGAATGTCTGCGCTTTGTAAACGGTTACTTCAAAGTTACGCTGCTTAGGTAGGTAGAGCACTGTTTTTGTGTCTTGTGATAGCGTTTGTAGCGATAGTATTGTTGTAAGAGGCCTGTTTATCAGATCCTGTAGGTGATGACCTGTGTTTTTAACTTCCATACCAGTCTTGTGATGGGTGTTTGTTGCCCGTATTCTTAGTTCAGGATCGACAATTAGTGCACACAAAAGGTGGCGTACTTTGTTGTATGATAGGGGCTATCAAGTGCGTTAGATTTTGAAGACTCCTCTGCATCTGAGCATGCATCTGAGCAGTAGTGGTAAGGCGACGAGTTGAGTTAGTTGTCCTTGCAGGTTTGCATTGTGCGGTGTGGAGTGTTTCTTTGAGGTCTTAGGCTGCAAAGCAGCATCGGTTGCCCTAAAAGAGCGAGCCATATATCTTTTGGGGTGGCAGAAGACCTAGCTTCTTGCTTGTTGCTACTTGCCTTGTGGGCTCGGTCTTTGGTGGAAGAGTGGTGGAGACTCTTTGCGCTTGCGCTAGGATTTAACTTTCTCCGTGTTGTGGATCAAGGTCAAAAGGATCAATCATGTCGAATATCGTTATCACTATTTCCCGTCAATACGGTGCCGCTGGCCGTGAGATCGCTCAAAAGGTCGCTGAGAAGTTAGGCGTGCATCTCTATGACCGTCAGTTAGTGCACATCGCAGCTGCTCAGTTACAGATCGACGAGTTAAGCGAAGAAGAGCTCTTAAAGTTAGAGCGTGAGGTTCCACCTCTTGGCATGAACTTCACCCCATTCTTCTCTTTCGGTATGCGTGGTGAGAAGCCATTAAATCAGCAGATCTTCGAGGCTGAGGCTGGTGTTATTGCCCGTTTAGCTCGTCACGAGAGCTGCGTTATCTTAGGTCGTTGCGCTGACTTCGTGTTACAAAACGAGCGCAACGTGCTGACCGTCTTCATCGAGGCTTCCGACAAGTTCCGTGCTGAGCGTGGTGTTTCCGCTTACATGGGCAAGACCTTAGCTGATTTAAAGCGTGAAGATGAGAAGCGTGCTCTGTACTACAAGCACTTCACCGCTCAAGAGTTTGGTGATCCAATGAACTACGACTTAGTCGTGCGTTCTGACAAAGGCACCACCGACGAGATCGCTGATGCTATCGTTGCCTATGCAAAGGCTTTCATCAAGTAAGATCTCAGGTCTAAGACCTTAGATCGAGTAGCTTAGCTCTCGGTAGCTACAGTTTCTTTCTGACGACGGCGGGGCTTTTAGCCCCGTTGTTGTTTGGTAAGGCTACCAAAAAGCACTTGCTCCTGATCCTTAGATCCCGTCTATTATCTGTCAGCCCCAAGCTCCCAAGTTTCAAAGATCCCAGACATTCTGACACCAAGATTGCTAAGTAGCAGGCAGGCAGACAGGCCTGCAAGCCTAGCGCTATCTGAAGTGAGTGTTGCCAGTAACAGGGGCGCATGTTGTTGCGTCTTTCTTGTGCGTGCACAAAGCACACTGCTTAACAGCTTTGTCTATGCCGCTTTTGCTATAGATAAGCCACTTGTCTGATCTGTCGTAGCGTGAAATTTGAGATCCAGCCCAAAAAATTCTTGCCATCCCCTTTTCGCTTTTTTCTTTTTCGCTAAAATTATCCCCTGTATTGTGCGCGAGCACAGCGGGATAACCCCGCAAGATACTTTGAGGAAAATCTACAGCGCAATCGTTTGTTGCAGCTAAGCCATGTTTTAAGCATGTACTAAGAGCAAATAGACTGTTGCCTCCTTGGTTTTGAGGAAGATCAGGTGGGCACGAGGAAAAAGCTTATGTGCTCTTGAGATGCAGAGCTTTTGAGCTCCTTAGAGCCTTAGAGCCTTAGAGCTTTAGAGCTTTAGCTCTTCATATTGAGTGTTGGTTGTGATGAGGTGAACTTGGGCGCTGTGGAATTATGAGGAACGTTTTCTTATGAAGATTAGTGATGGCAACTGGCTCATTCAGCCTAATTTCTCTTTGATGCATCCAACTCAGGTGTATCAATACAAGTTTGCCGACAACAAGTTAGTGGTCTATGCCGCTGCCCGTGAGGTTTTGTCTGATCGTGGTAATCAGATCAACGCCACCTTATTCACCTTAGAGGTTACTACCCCTCACGTCGGTATCATCGGTGTGAAGTTAAGCCACCACATGGGCGTGGTTGATCGTGGCCCTCACCATGAGCTTAACATCTGCCCAGATGTTAAGGCTGAGTTCGTTGACACCGAAGACTACATCGAATTCAAGTCCGGTTCCCTGTCGCTGCGTTTTGGCAAGAAGACTTGGGCTATGGACTTCTTACGTGATGGTAAGCGTATTACCGGTTCTGAGTACAAGAACAACGGTTACGTCACCGACACCTTAACTGGCGATCACTATGTCTATGAGCGCTTAGACACCACTGTCAACGAGTGGGTTTATGGCTTAGGTGAGCGCTTCACTACCTTTGTGAAGAATGGCCAAGTTGTCGACACTTGGAACTTAGACGGCGGTACCAGCACCGAGCAGGCTTATAAGAACGTTCCTTTCTATCTCACCAATAAGGGCTATGGCGTCTTCGTCAACCAGCCAGAGAAGGTCTCCTTTGAGGTTGGTTCCGAGAAGGTTTCTAAGGTTCAGTTCTCCGTCAAGGGTGAGAGCATCGAGTACTTCGTGATCGATGGCCCTACCCCTAAAGACGTCATTCAAAAGTACACCGACTTAACTGGTAAGCCAGCTCTGCCTCCAGCATGGTCGTTTGGTCTGTGGCTGACCACCTCCTTCACCACCAACTACGATGAGGCTACCGTCAACTCCTTTATCGACGGCATGGCTCAGCGTGATCTGCCTCTGCACGTCTTCCACTTCGACTGCTTCTGGATGGAAGGTTTTGAGTGGTGTAACTTCACTTGGGATAAGGCCTGCTTCCCAGATCCAGAGGGCATGTTAAAGCGTCTCCACAACGATAAGCACCTCAAGATCTGCGTGTGGATCAATCCTTACATTGGTCAGAAGTCTCCTCTGTTCAAGGAAGCTATGGAGAAGGGCTACCTCATCAAGCGTCCTAACGGCGATGTATGGCAGTGGGATTTATGGCAATCCGGTCAGGGTATTGTCGACTTCACCAACCCTGAGGCTACCAAGTGGTACCAAGACCACTTACGCCGCTTAGTTGATATGGGTGTTGACTGCTTCAAGACCGACTTTGGCGAGCGTATACCAACGGACTGCGTCTACTTCAATGGCGCTGATGTTGAGAAGATGCACAACTTCTACACCTACATCTACAACAAAGCCGTGTTTGAGGTCTTAGAGGAGAAGGTAGGCAAGGGTAACGCTGTGCTCTTTGCTCGCTCTGCTATCGCTGGCGGTCAGAAGTTCCCTGCTCACTGGGGTGGTGACTGCTACGCTTACTACGAGTCGATGGCTGAGACCTTACGTGGTGGTCTGTCCTTGGCTATGTCTGGCTTCTCTTTCTGGAGCCATGATATCGGCGGCTTCGAGAACACCGCTCCTGCTGACATCTACAAGCGTTGGTGCGCTTTCGGTCTCCTGTCTTCGCACAGCCGTCTGCATGGTAGCAAGTCCTATCGTGTGCCTTGGACTTATGATGATGAAGCTTGCGATGTGCTGCGCTTCTTCACCAAGCTCAAGTGCTCCTTAATGCCATATCTCTACAACATGGCTCGCTTCTCCCATGTCACTGGTATCCCAATGCTCCGCCCAATGGTGCTGGAGTTCCCACAGGATCGTGTTTGCGATCACTTAGAGACCCAGTACATGATGGGTGACAGCTTGTTAGTCGCTCCAATCTTCCAAAAGAGCGGAGAGGTTGATGTGTACTTACCACAAGGCAAGTGGACCTCCCTCATCACCAATGAGGTGAAGCAGGGTGGTGCTTACTACCACGAGCAGCACGACTTCATGTCGATTCCACTGTACGTGCGTGAGAACACCTTATTAGCTCGCGGCGCTATCAACAACAAGCCAGACTACGAGTACAACAAGGGCACCAAGTTCGAGCTCTTTGAGCTGCAAGATGGTGCTGAGGCTGTGTCTCAGGTTACTGACTTACAGGGCAACATCGTTTACACCTTAAAGGCTGCCCGCTGCGGTAACACCATCGCCTTTGTTGGTGAGGGGGTGGCTGAGGACATCAGCGTCTTAATCCACAACGTCGATGTGGCTACCGCTACTGACGCTACTGTGGAGAAGACCGACTTAGGTGTCTTAGTTAAGCCTCAGTCTGTCACTTCGTTCACTGTCGAGCTCTAAGCTCTCTAAGAGCTATAAGAGCTCCGTAGAACAGTTTAGAGCACAAATTAGAGCACCAATTCGAGTGCTGATGTTGAGGCTAGGGCTCTGCACTTTGTGATGGAGTAAGGCCTAGCCTCCTACCAAGGCCCAGCAGCTACGCTGGGCTTTTTTGTCGGTAAAGAATAAGTTGGCATAATTTTGTTGCATCATTGTTAGTCATGGCCGCGTTTTGTCTAAATGTGGGTATAATGGGTTCGCGTCCCTGAGTTGTATGTCAGACGAGTACGTCAGTACGCCCAGCAAACAACGGAAGGGTAACTAAAGCTAGTCTTTTTTTGCTGGCACCTGTGGATACCGCCTGTAATGCCGCTTTGAGATGTTGCGTGCAGGCATGATGAGATTTCGAGAAAATTTTAGAGGTATCACAGCACCCTCATTCAGGCTCTCTGGCTTGGAGACGGTGCGAACAAGAAGTGATTTTTTGCACAGCAAGCCTAAGGTGAGAGCTTAAGCGAAAGCTTAGCGACGCTTAAACGCGATCTTATGCTAGAGCTTATAGAGCTTAATAGGGAGCCTTACGGTGTGCGGGGTAAATTGCTGTGAAATCCTGTGTGAGCATGGGTGGTAATGCTTGGTCTTCAGGGCTTTTGGCCCTAAGCGTTATCGTAATTTGAGGCTTTGGTGGCAGGGGCGCTGAACTAGCTAGAAGTGCAAGCTATGCCTTGACCTCATGAGCCTCGGTGAAGATGCGGTATTAGCCTACATGAGTGCTGCCTGTTAAAGGATAGAGCTTTACATAAGGCTGTGTCCTGAGGATAGGCGAGGCTGCCAATAGGACTTCTTGTAAAGCGCATAGTATAGTGCGCCGAGGTCGCGTCTAAATAAGACTGGCTTTTCGACAGAGAAAAGTGATGTCTACTAACAAAACAAATGATGCTCAGATGCCTGAGCCTACCGCTATGCAGACCCAAGCTAGTGAAGGTGCTGCAAACGCTTCTGTATGTCAACAGCCACAGCCACAAACACAACTACAAGCTGCGCAAGCTGCAAAGGAAGTAAATACTGCAAAGGCAGCAAAGGCTGCAAAGGCAGCTGAGAGCGTAACCACAGCTGATAAGGTGGCATGGTCTACCATCGTGCTTTTGGGTATGCTCGCGGCTTTTGGCCCAATCTGTACCGACATCTATCTGCCAGCAGTTCCTACCATTACGGCAGAGTTACAAACTGATGTGAGCACCATGCAGCTTTCGCTGACTGCTGCGTTTTTAGGCTTAGCTTTAGGCCAGCTCTTTATTGGCCCATTATCTGATGCCTATGGTCGCAAAGTGCCTCTTTATATCAGCTTAGTGGTCTTTGCGATCTCATCTGTAGGCTGCGCTATGGCTATGACTGCACCACAGCTGATTGTTGCCCGTCTCTTCCAAGGCTTAGCCGGTGCCGGTGGTATTGTGCTCTCGCGTACCATTGCCTGTGACCTGTGCTCTGGTGCCAAGTTGGCTCAGTTCATGGCCTTGTTGATGACGGTCAATAGCTTAGCTCCAATCTTTGGCCCAATCTTAGGTTCGGCTATCATCACCTTCTTCCCATGGCCAGTACTGTTCTTCTTCTTAGCTGCTTGGGGTATGTTGCTGTTTTTAGGTTCCATGACCTCGCTTAAGGAGACCTTGCCTGTAGAGAAGAGATCGCCTCACCTCAGTACCACGATTAAGGGCATGTGTCTTGAGCTCATTAACATGCGCTTCTTGTTAATGGCTTTGTCGATGTCCTTCATCATGGGCGCTTTCTTCGGTTACCTAGCCTCATCGCCATTTATCTTCCAGCGCATTTTCGGCCTCTCGCCTTTCATGTATTCGGTGATCTTTGGTGTGTGTGCGCTGTTCATCACCATTGCCGCTAACATCGCCGGTCGTTTAGTACGTCGTTGTTCAGAGGTGTCAGTGGTGATTGGCTCGTTGATCATTCAGTTCATTGCTACCATCTGTCTCATTGCTGTGATTGTCTTTGACATCAAGTCGGTAGTATTGGTCAGTGTGATTTTCTGCTTCTACGTGGCTATGATCGGTTCTTCACAGACTGCTGGCTTTGGCTTGGTGATGAATGCTCGTGCTGGTGGTGCGGGCGCTGCCTCAGGCATCTTTGGTGTGCTGACCTTTATCTTTGGTGCTATTTGCTCGCCATTAGTAGGTCTGATGGGAGAGCAATCAATGGTGCCTCAAGCAGCCTGCATGTTGGTTTGCACCATCTGCTCTTTCATCTGCTGTAAGTTTGCTATGCAGCTCAAAACTCGCCACGACGTGGAAGTGAGCCTCGATGCTCCAGAGGGCCATGCTGGCGATATGCAAACCCGTCCAGCTGCCCCAGGTCACCACTTAGGCTCTCACGAGCCACAGCAGAAAAGTGCTACTGCTGCTGACGCCGCCGCTAATGCCACTGCTAATGAGTAGCGTAAACGCTACTTCTTCTAAGGCCTAACAAGGTTTTTCATTCCACCTACCACTGCCGCAGCTACATCCCGCCCCGCAAGCTGTTTTCTTGGCAGTGGTAGGCCTTACTAAGGAGGTTGTTATGAGTACAGCTACGCCAACCCCTACCCCTACCCCTAACCCTACCCCAACTTTGGCTGCCAACACGGAGCAAAACGCTGCTGCTGCGCCCGCCTCAGCTCCTGCTCAATCACCAAGCACAACACCTGAGCTCAGTGCTAAGGCAGCGCGTTCACAGCAAGTACGTGACCATGTAGAGCGTATCCGTAATAGTGAGCGCACAGTGTGGTCAGTGGTCATCATTGTGGCTATGCTCGCAGCTTTTGGTCCAGTTTGTACCGATATCTACTTACCAGCAGTGCCGGCCATTACCCGCGAGTTTCATGCTGATGCTGCTACCATACAGCTCTCGCTTACCACCTGCTTTTTGGGCTTAGCCTTAGGTCAGCTGCTGATTGGCCCATTAGCTGACGCCTATGGTCGCAAGCGCCCTCTGTACATCTGTTTGTTAGTGTTTGCTATCTCCTCAGTGTGCTGTGCCATGACCACAGATGTGGTGACGCTAATTGCTGCTCGCTTCATCCAAGGTCTATCTGGTGCCGGCGGTGTGGTCTTAGCCCGTACTGTGGCGTGTGATATCTATACTGGCAAGCGTCTGACACAGTTCACGGCACTGCTGATGACGATCAACAGTTTGGCGCCTATCCTAGGACCAATCTTAGGCTCTGGTATTGTCATGGTCTTTGATTGGCCTGCATTGTTTTGGTTTTTAGCGTTGTGGGGCGTGCTCTTGATCTTTTTGGCTTTCAAGATGTTCCCTGAGACCCTGCCAGAAGATGAGCGTTCCTCAACCATGGGCGCTACCATCGGCAACATGTTATCTGAGCTCACTAATTTGCGCTTCTTGTTCATGAGTCTTGCCTTGGGCACGATGATGGGTGGCTTTGTTGGTTATCTAGCTTCCTCGCCATTTATCTTCCAAAGCATCTTTGGTCTCAACTCCATGGAGTAGGTTCACTCGTAAACTATGGGGGATGGGATGAGTTGTCATACCTTGCAAACCCATGTTACAAGTAACATAAACTA
>CALXYZ010000096.1 GCA_944393075.1 uncultured Anaerobiospirillum sp.
GCCTACGCGAGACAAGTAGATCAGAGGGGAGTATAGCAACCCACGAGTCACGAGTGGCAGGCGACCGTACAGTAGGCAAAATTCCACGGCTTTTGCACAAAACTCCCAAAGTGCGCCCAGCCTTGTTTTTAGGCAAAAATAAGCCCCACAACGGCCAAAGCCAGTGCAGGGCATGGAAAAACAGGCAACACAAGTAGCTGTAGCAGCTGTAACGGCTGCGGCTGCCGCAGCCACTGCTGCTACAAAAGCGGCTGCCTAGAAAAAGCCGTTTTGCTGCAAGGTCTCTAAAGTCAAGGTGGACTTAGAGGATGAGCCTTGCGGAGCTTGAACTGAGCCCATCAGACGCTCTAGGTAACGGGCGAGCACATCGACCTCTAAGTTGACCTTAGAGCCAGGGTTAAAGGAAGTGGCAATCTCGTTTTGGGTGTGAGGAATAAGGGTGAGGCGGAAGTCGCTATCACGCACTTCATTGACCGTCAGCGACACACCATCGACAGCAATCGAGCCCTTCATGGCGATGTAGCGCTTAAGGTCTTCTGGGGCTCTGACCCAGATATTAAAGGCATCGTCGACGCGGTACTTTTCGATCACGGTGCCGACTCCATCGACGTGGCCTTGCATGATGTGGCCACCTAAGCGGGTGTTAGGTGTACAGGCAAGCTCTAAGTTAAGCTCGGTACCTGGCACATAGTATTGAAAGCAGGTGAGGTTAAAGCTCTCAAAGGAGAGATCAGCCTCATAGCCATCCTCGTGGAGTGCGGTAGCAGTCAAGCACACACCATTAGTAGCAATGGAGTCGCCTAAGTTGACGCGACCTTTGATGAACTCAGGAGCTGTACGCACACGCAGATGCGCGCCCTTGCCCACACGCGAGATGCTCTGCAGCACACCCTTACTTTCAACGATGCCAGTAAACATCCACCTAATCCTCTACCAACAAAACCAAACAACAACCCAAACCGCTAGCCCTCAACTGTGCTGAGCTGAGCACAGCTCTGCGCGGCTCAGCACAGCTCTGCGCGGCACAGCACAGCACAGCTCATCACAGCACAGACAGCTCAGAACTACTCGTAGGTCTGGCCTTTACGCAGACCGCGTAGCTGAATACAGAGGTCATGACCAAAGAAGCGCACGTCAACTACCTCGCCTTGTAGTGCCTCGTCTAAGGTCTGAGGCTCCATTAATTGCCAAGCACTAAGCGAGCTTTGGCCTAAGAACTTTGGAGCTTGGTATACATACAGCTCATCCACCAAGCCGGCATCAATAAAGGCCGATCCTAAGTGAGCGCCGGCTTCGACCATAGCCACACGAATTTCTTTAGAGCCTAAGAAATCAAGCACCGCCTCTAACGAGACATGCTCCTTACCGTCTAAGCCTTTAACAAAAGGCACATGTACGATCTTGACGTGCTCAGTCCACTCTTCGACCAAGTAGTTAGGGCCGCAGTCGAGCACCTTACCACACACTTCGATGTTCTTAGCCCCCTTTTTGCCACTAGAACCAGATTTAGACGACTTAGCAGCCTTGGCGGACTTAGCTTTAGAGCTAGTGCTTGTGCTAGTGCTAGTGCTAGTGCTAGCGCTAGCGCTAGCCTTTGCAGTCTTGGCGGTCTTGGCAGCCTTTTGGGCCCAAGCAGCATTAGCTTCACTGTCGACCGCGGCATCATCGGCAGCGGCTACCGCCTCGGCATTCTGCACACTACGCTTCTTTTTAGCAACCGCTGCGGCTGCAGCGTCTTGCAGAGCCGCTATCTTGGCTTCATCGGAGATGACCTCAGTCTCACCTGAAGCAGCAGCCTGAGCTACAGTCGCGCTAGAAGAGCGCTTATTAGAACGCTTCTTAGGCGATGCAGCTTTCTCTGCAGCATCCTCAGCCTCACTTGCAGCCACTGCCTCTACGGTGTCTTTAGCGGCCTTATTGCTCTTAGCAGCCTTAGCTGTCTGAGAGCTCTTGGCAGTCTTAGACTTGCTCTTAGCCTTATCCTTAGCTTTGGTCTTAGCTAGCTCTTGTTTTTTTTCTACAGCTACAGCGTCCACGTCAGCAGCAGCTTCCTCTGCTACGCCCTCGTCAACTGAGCATTCATCTACACGCTCAATGCTTGGAGCTTTCTTATTGCAGCAACAAGGGGCCTTGGCAGAAGCTGCTTGCGCTGCCGCGGCCCCAGCCTCAGCCCCAGCCCCAGCCTCAGCCTCAGCCTCAGCCTCTGGCAGTGGCAGTAATGGGAAGTTGTCGTGCGTGCCTACTACGATGTAGTTATCGCCTGTTGCGAAGATGGAGTAAGGCTGTAACAGCGATTGATCATAGTTTTGGCAGAAGGTGCCATGACTGTCGATGATGACCTTTATTGGCTGTGAGAAGAGGTCTAAGTCTAACTTGTCTGCAATCTTTGGTGGCAGCTCATTTAAACGCACGCTCATCTGCGGATTGTCAGCCTTAACTGTGGTGTGCGAGGTGATGATGGCATCAGACCACAAGCGCAGACGCTGCACATCAGAGCGCGCCTCCTTGCAAGTAATCCACTTAGAATCACCGTTTGAGAGGGCAACCTTGCCGTCAAGTGTGGTGCCAAACTTCACCAAGGTATACGGACGCTTAGCTTGAATGGACTTAAAGAAAGCGCGGTTGAGCTCATCGGCTTCACGCTTGCAGACACCAACCTTTACCTCAACACCAGCTTCCTGCAGCATGGCGATACCACGGCCAGCGACTTTTGGATTAGGGTCAACAGAGGCGATGACAACACGGGCGACATCAGCATCGCACAAAGCTTTAGCACAAGGTGGAGTGCGACCATAGTGAGAGCAAGGTTCTAAGGTGACATAGGCGGTAGCACCAGCAACATCGTCGTGGGCATCATGCATCGCCATAATCTCAGCGTGAGGCTGTCCAGCCTTATGGTGATAGCCCTTACCGATAACCTTACCATTGCGCACAAAGACGCAACCAACAGCAGGGTTAGGCGAGGTGGTGTATTGCCCCTTATAAGCCTGCTTGAGCGCCATCTTCATAAAGTGCTTATCACTGCGCTTTTTGTCACGCTTCTCTTTGCCCATAAAGCCTCCGCTATCCACGAGCACCACTGAGAACTCTGACGACCACCAGAGGCTAGAGGCTAGCGCTTTTAGCCAAAACCACACAACCTCAAGGAGTTCGCGTCATGCTAAAAGATAGCACAAAAAAAGCCGCACCCACCGCAATCGTGGAAGTGTGGCTTATGGAACAAATTCACTGCAAAACCGCATGGCTACGATCTGGACAGTGAGTTTCCAGAATTTGCAAAACCGCCTCAACACCGAGCTATTAGCAATTTACCTTTGGGCTAGAGCGCAAAAAGAGAGTGAATTTGCTCTTTAGATAGCACAAAAAAGGCTGCACCCCATGACGAGTGTAGCCTTTTGTAGAAGGTACTGCCAAATAGCTTAGATAGCGACTGAGCAGTAAATTTCCAAAATTAGCAAATCCCTTTAAGGGACAGCTATATTTCGCTAGCTGGCGCTAGCTGGTGCTAGCTGTCGCTTTAGTCCAGATAAACAGGGAACTTAGCGCACATAGCCTTGACCTTCTCGCGAGCAGCGGCGATCACGGCCTCGTCTTGGTAGTTGTCTAAGACGTCGCAGATGATGTTAGCCAGCTCTCGCACCTCAGCTTCCTTGAAGCCACGACGGGTGCAAGCTGGGGTACCTAAACGCAAGCCAGAGGTAATGAATGGGCTACGTGGGTCGTTTGGCACAGCATTCTTGTTGACGGTGATGTTAGCCTTGCCTAAAGCAGCCTCTGCATCCTTACCAGTCATCTCACGGCCAATGAAGTCCATTAAGAACAGGTGGTTGTGGGTGCCGCCAGAGACAACCTTGTAGCCACGGCTCATCACAACTTCGCACATAGCTTTAGCGTTAGCGACAACCTGCTTTTGGTAATCAACGAACCAAGGCTCCATAGCCTCCTTAAAGACCACAGCCTTAGCAGCGATAACGTGCATTAATGGGCCACCCTGAGAGCCTGGGAAGATAGCGGAATTTAACTTCTTGTACAGAGCCTCATCGTGGCAGTTAGAGAGGATGAAGCCAGAACGTGGGCCACCCAAGGACTTGTGGGTGGTGGAGGTCACAACGTGAGCATAGTCAATTGGGCTTGGGTAAACGCCAGCAGCAACTAAGCCGGCAACGTGAGCCATGTCGACCATGAGGTATGCGCCAACTTCATCGGCGATCTCACGCATCTTCTTCCAATCAACAATGCCCGAGTAAGCAGAGAAGCCAGCAACTAAGACCTTTGGCTTAACCTCTAAGGCTTTAGCACGGATGTCTTCGTAATCAAGCTCGCCGCTCTCGTTGACGCCGTATTGCACAGCGTTGTAGACCTTACCGGAGAAGCTGACAGAAGCACCGTGGGTTAAGTGACCACCAGCGGCTAAGGATAAGCCTAAGATGGTGTCACCTGGGTTGCATAAAGCCATGTAGGCAGCGCAGTTAGCTTGGGAGCCTGCGTGTGGCTGCACGTTAGCGTAGTCGCACTTGAAGAGCTTGCAAGCACGCTCGATAGCTAAACGCTCAACCTGATCGACGTACTCGCAGCCGCCATAGTAACGCTTGCCTGGGTAGCCCTCAGCGTACTTGTTGGTCAGTTGGGAGCCTTGGGCCTCCATCACACAACGGCTAGCATAGTTTTCCGAAGCGATCAGCTCAATGTGATCCTCTTGGCGTTGATTCTCAGCTGACATGGCAGCGTAGAGTTCTGGATCGTACTGAGCAATTGACTTTGAGTTATTGATCATCATAAAAAGATTTTCCTACCCGCTTCACACAGCGATCGCTGTCTAAGCAGGGCATCTCCTCAGACAAGCGTTATGCGGCCTCACCTAGCTTCCACTAACTCCCATGTTCCTGGAGACGGTCACAGGGCTAGAGTATTGCTTTGGAAACCAACCAACAAAAAACGTAGCGACGTGCGACGACTGACGCCATCTGCCTTTAAACCAAGAAGCCCAAATTTCCTAAATTTAAGGCCTCTTTCCTTGTTTAAGGCGGCCTAATTTTATCATAGGCAAGCCCATCTCCCTAGAAAAATCGCAAAGTAAGAAAACAAAATCGCGCTAGCATTAGCTGCCAGATTTGTGAGCATTAGCACGTTATACGCGCGGCAAATTGTCGGGATTGTGTTATCCCTCACAAGCTAGCATCGCTACCAAGTCCATGCGGGCACTTTTGCTAATTTTGTCTGTCTAAAGATGCGGAGAAGGCGTCAACCAGCCCTGTGAACCTTCGTCTCACGCGCCATGTAGCGCTGTGCGGCGCTGCGCAACGCGGTGCGCAACGCGGTGCGGTGCACTGAGATGCACTGAGGCTGAGGCGACATCAAACAACTTTTCCCTAGAGCAAAAGCCTAGGCTTGTGCGGTCATGTGGTGCGCTAAGGTGTAGCATCTTTGCACCAAATGCCGACGCTACCTGCCGTTAGCCACTGCAAACTCAAACAGCCACTCATAGGAGGATAATTGGCTACTTTTTTGTAGCCCAGATAAGTGGCTATCTTGCTAAAGTTTTCACCTGAAAAGATCTGGTCTTGCTGAGAGGTTGCTACTAGATTGATGGTTTTTCTAGCAAGGGCAAAATCTGCCGATTTTTTGCAATTTTTCATCGAAAATCACAAAAAAATGGTGAAAAATGCCACAAAAGGGCCTTTTGTTGTAGAATTAGCGGAATTTCGATAGTTGGGAGAGGATTGTTTGAACACCCCAAAAATCTTGGTCATTAATGGCCCTAATTTAAACTTTCTTGGTATTCGTGAGCCTAATGTGTACGGCAGCGACAACTTGAACACCTTAGTAGAGTCGTTGCTGCAACAGGCTGGCGAATTAGGCGTCAACCTTGAGCATTTCCAGAGCAATAGCGAGGGCGCTATTGTCGATAAGATTCAGCAAGCATATGGCAACACCGACTTTATATTAATCAATGCCGGTGCTTACACCCACACAAGCGTTGCGATCTTGGATGCTTTAAGTGCAGTATCGATCCCATTCATTGAGATCCATATCTCTAATGTACACGCCCGCGAAGAGTTTAGACATCACTCTTTCCTATCACACAAAGCCTTAGGGGTGATCGTAGGCTTTGGCCTCGATGGCTATCGTTACGCTCTTGATAAAGCTGTGCGCTATATCAAGCAAAAACAGTAGTAATCCAAAAGAAACAGCGCAGTAAGCCTCCAGCTTAAACACAAAACAGAGAGGCCATCTGCTCTTAGTTTCGTCACAGTAACGATTGGAAGAGCGTATAACGCTCTTTGGCAATTACAAGTTTTTTCCTGTGGCGCATGGGCGCCACTGCGGTAGTAATCAGCAGTAAAAAAGCTTTATGTACTTTTTGCTGTTACTACCACTCGTTTGCTGTTACCAACTCCTTGTGAAGTCAGAGCTGGCACAACAAACGATGCATTCTAAGTCTTCAAGGCGACAGGTGCTGCACCTTATCCTCCAAACCAGGCCAGGTACTTCATCTAACGCTGAACTACACGCAAAAGCCGAGCATGCTTCTGTACGCAGTACGTACTTAAACGAAGTACGCTCAGCAAGTAGCTTTGTGAACTTAGCAAGCTGTGCAGTGATGCTCGCACTCTGCGGCACCAAGCTAAGATCAACGAGCCTGAAGCGCAAAGTGCTAATGCACATGTGAGTTGCTGCTTATGTTGTTATTAAGCGGTGGTGATCATGGCTTTACGTACAGGCGTTTTGGTTTGGGTGTGGTTAAAGACATGGACGAAAGTAAACCGTCAAGATACCAAGACTAGTGGTTATCCACTACCGCCTGATTACCGTTAGGCATGTTGCTTGTCACTCTTGTTACGCGTTTTTCTGGGAACAAAGTCTAATGCAAATCGAAATCCACAAAATCGCTAAGTTGATTGACCTTGTGTCTAATTCTGATATTGCTGAGATCAATCTCAAGCAAGGTGAGGAAGAGTTACGCATTTCGCGTCAATCGACTGTTGTCGCTCCTGCAGTGCAAACTGTGGTGGCAGCTCCTGCCGCCGCACCTACTGTGGCCGCTCCAGTGGCCGCTGCACCAGCTGCTCCAGCAGCAGCTCCGGCTGCCGCCACTCCAGCTGCACCTGCTGCAGTCGACGACTCCAAGATCATGCGCTCTACCATGGTCGGCACTTTCTATCGTGCTGCCAGCCCAACTAGCGCACCATTTGTCGAGGTCGGCCAAACGGTCAAGGAAGGCGATACTTTGTGCATCGTGGAAGCCATGAAGATGATCAACCAAATTCCATCTGATCGTTCTGGCACCATCAAGAAGATCTTGGTCGAAAATGGCTCCACGGTTGAATTTGATCAACCAATCTTTGAGTTCGAATAAAGGGCAGGCTCGACTTGCTTGAGGCCGATGCCACAAGCGCCGCGCACCACACTACTTTTTACGTGGGGGCGCGGCGCAGCATTTGTAGCTTAGGAGCATTGCATTATTGCATCATTGCAGCATTGCAGCATCTAAGCTCTTCCCCAAGCAAGATCACCCTTGCACCTCAAGACAAGGAGCCTTTCAGTGCTGTTTACTTATGCACTGTTGCACTAAGAGCTCACAAAACCTTGTAGTGCAAGACAGCAAGCCATCTGCAGCAACCGCATTTGTCCTTTGTACCGCATCAACTTTACTCCCTCACAGCTTGGGCTGTGGCACTTTGCTCTTAGCGCATGACGCTGAGACTGAATCGATGTCGTGGTCGTAGTTGGAGCTGTAATTGTATCTGTGGCTGTAGTTATAACTGTGACTGTGACTGTGGCTTTAGCTGTATTCGTGTTTTGCGGTGGTTGCTGAGACACGCCCTTAACGAAAAAGGATTTTGTATGCAAATAGATAAGGTGGTCATTGCCAATCGTGGCGAAATTGCATTACGCGTTCTGCGCGCATGTCGTCAACTTGGACTTAAGACCGTAGCCGTGCACTCTAGCGCTGATCGCGACTTGATGCACGTGAAGTTAGCAGATGAGACCGTCTGCATCGGACCTGCTGCGGCCAAAGAATCTTACTTAAACATTCCTTCGATTATCGCTGCTGCTGAGGCTACTGGCGCTAGCGCCATTCACCCCGGCTACGGCTTCTTATCGGAGAATGCTGACTTCGCCGAGATGGTGGAAAAGTCAGGCTTCATCTTCATCGGCCCTACTGCTGATACCATTCGCCTCTTAGGTGATAAGGTCTCGGCTAAACGCGTGATGCAAAAGGCTGGCGTACCTTGCGTACCAGGTTCTGAAGGCGCTTTAGGCGATGACATGGACGAGAACCGTCGCCTTGCAAAGAAAGTCGGCTACCCTATCATTATCAAGGCCGCTGGTGGCGGTGGTGGTCGCGGTATGCGCGTGGTGCGCCGCGAAGAGGATTTAGAAGAGGCCATCAGTCTCACCCGTCGTGAAGCTGATATGTTCTTCAACAATCCATCGGTGTACTTAGAGAAATTCTTAGAGAACCCACGCCACATCGAATTCCAAGTGCTCTCCGATGGCAAGGGCCACGCTGTCTACTTAGGCGAGCGTGATTGCTCGATGCAGCGCCGCAACCAAAAGGTGTTAGAGGAAGCTCCTGCTCCATTTATCACCCAAGAGCAGCGTGAGCGTATCGGTAACTCCTGCGTGAAGGCTTGTATCGATATCGGCTACCGTGGTGCTGGTACCTTCGAGTTCTTATACGAAAACGGCGAGTTCTTCTTCATTGAAGTGAACACCCGTATTCAAGTGGAGCACCCAATCACCGAAATGATCACCGGCATCGATTTAGTCCGTGAGATGATCTCTGTGTGCTCTGGCGAGCCTCTGTCCTTTACTCAAAAGGACATCAAGCTCCATGGCCACGCTTTTGAGTGCCGTATCAACGCTGAAGATCCAAAGACCTTCATCCCATGCCCAGGCTTAATCAAGCGCCTGCACATTCCAGGTGGCCCTGGCGTGCGTTGGGATTCACACATCTACGAGACCTACAGCGTCCCACCACACTACGATTCTCTGATCGGCAAGCTCATTGTGCACGATGATAACCGCGATTTAGCCATTCTCCGTGCGCGTGAGGCTTTAGAAGAGATGATCATTGAGGGTATCAAGACCAACATCCCTCTGCATAAGGATCTGCTCTCCGACCCAGCCGAAGTTCATGGTGGTGTCTCGATTCACTACTTAGAGCACAAGTTAGAAGCAGCTGAAAAATCTGCTGCCCCTGCTTCTGCCGCTGCTGCAGCAGCTGCTGCTCCAGCTGCTCCTGCCAAGAAGCCTGCTGCTAAGGCTGAGGCAAAGGATGATGCCGCTGCTCCAGCTGCTCCTGCCAAGGCTTCTGCCAAGAAGGCCGCAGCTAAGCCAGAAACTAAAGCAGCCCCAGCTAAGAAGCCAGCTGCCAAGGCTCCAGCCAAGAAAGCACCTGCTAAGAAGTAGTAAAGATCTTTGCAGCTGCACATAAGAGAAAAGCGCCGTTTGGCGCTTTTCTCGTTTTTGGTCTTGGCAAAATTCCCCGTGGCCAGAGCCCCCGCAACTAGTGGTACGAGGCTGCGGCTACAGCTACAGCTGCGGCTGCGGCACACAGCCAGCTATGGCGGTGGCCGTAAGATCGCTAAGCCTGTTGATCAGTACGCAGGCGATCGCTTGGACGAGCACGGGTGCGGTGATTGCTCTCGCGAGCAGCATTCGCCTTATTAAAGCGATCTAAAGGCTCGCCCTTAGAGTCGCTAGTGTTGATGCTAGATTGATCTGCACGTGGATGCTGCACCTGACTGTAGGCACTAGCCTGAGCCTGAGCGTGAATCATATCGGTAGCTGCATTGACCGCAGCGTTATCGCTAACTAACGGCGCAGTGTTGGCACTTGTGGTACCCACCACACCCGATGAAGCCGCAGCGGCCGCTGCATTCACAAAGTTTGGCTCACGACGCAGCAGCTGCTCACGATTCTTTTGGCTGACGCCAGTCCCTTTGCCCTTGAGCTTTGGGGCTGTTTGGATGTTAGCAAGCGGATCTGATGGACGCACCTTTGGCAAGCTATCATAGTTAGGGCCCACCTGAGGCTTGAGGCTGGTTGAAACTACCTTACGTATAGGAGCATCCTGCCCACTCATGTTCTTAGTTGGCAACCCACCACGGGCGTTATTCATACCAATAGTGCTGGCATTACCCACCGCGCGTACTTTCTTTGGTGCAGTAGAGCTATCGGCTGTAGTAGGCCCCGAGGTCATAGCACGGCCTGAGGCCGCGGCTGCAAACTGGGCTTGGGCTGTAGCCTTGGGGGTCTGAGCACGGGCCAAAGCTCGAGCACGAGCATTGGCTTGGAATTGAGCTAAACCTAAAGCTTGCGCCTTACCGCGCGCAATAGTGGCATCATTTTCAATGGTAGTGCTCATAGCAGCACCAGCCGCAGCGCTACTGACGTGGCCCTGAGCTTGAGGGCTATTCACACCTAAGTTGCCTGCACGGCCTAAAACACTATTAGCTGCCGCCGCATCCGTGCCCTTAGTTTTGAGCATCTTGGTACCAGCTAACGCACCACTTGCAGCAGCAGCCACTGCCGAAGTAATACTGCTAGAGCTACCAGCACCGGCATTGACCTTAGGTAAGGTCGCTTTCTTTAAAGCCGAGGTATCTAAACCACCACCACGCTTTGGGCCTTGGGCTTTTTTGAGAGACGAAGTATCAAGCTTACTATTACCGCCAGCCTTAGGGATCTCCAACTGATCAACAAAGCCTGGCTGGCTAACAGAGCCATTAGAGCCACCACCCTGTGCAGCATTAGCGGCATTCACAACAGCGCGCTTAGCTTCACCTTGCAGCACCTCTAAGTTCATGCGGTTGCGCTCTTTGGCCTCTGCCGAACGCTGCGCCATTAGCGCAGCCTCTGCTTGAGCTTTAGCCTTTGCCTTTGCCATAACCTGAGCCTCAGCTTGCGCTGCGGCGGCAGCGACAGCTTGTTCAGCAGCCGCTTGCTCAGCTGCGGCCTTTGCTCGAGCTTGATCGGTCAGTTTGGAGGTCTTACCTTTGACCTCTTCTTTTTTGGCAAAAGGATTTAAGTTGCTCTTGAGCTTCTCAAACTCATGAGCCGCCACAATTTTGGCCTGTGCTTGGGCCTCTTTCATGGCCTTTTCGCGCATCTTCTTGTTCTGAGCCTCAGCCTGCGCAGCAGCGGCGTTCTTCGCCTTGTCCTCTTGTGAGACCTCAGATAAAGCCGCAATCTGGGCTAGGCGACGCTCTTTTTGTAACTCGCGCTCTTTGGCTAACTGAGCACGGCGAGCTGCCATGTCTTGTGAGCTACGGCTGTTAGCAGCCGCTTCTTCGTCGGTACTACCGTCTGCGGATTTAGCCATATCATGATGCGTTTTATTGCGCATCTGCTCATGAGCCTTAGCAAAAGCAGCAGCATTCTTAGTGGCACGACGACGGGCCAGCTCAGCTTCATGGGCACGCTCAGCCTCAGTGAGCTCTTCCTCGTCATCCATATCATCCACAGCATTAGCGTTGTTGTCATGGTGGCCAAAGAATGAGGCCAGCTTCCCCATACCACGTGGAGCAGCTTGGGTGTTGTTCTGACCTTGCCCAGCCTGACCTTGGCTTTGGGCAGCGAGATTTTGGAGATCGTCATTTGCCAAATCATCAACTGCATTATTCATGGCATCTAAGGCTGCAAGACCTTCTTGGGCGGCTTTGAGCTTAGGATCGTCGAGAGGGCTATTATTGCGCGAATAGCGGCCAGCACGGCTGAGCTCCGCGGCAGCAGCTGAGGAGATAGCAGAGGAAGAGTAGTTGCGGCGATTTTTCTGTGCAGCATTGCGCTTTGGCAGATAGCGCGGATCAGGGACATAGGTTGACCCTTTGCGATTTGCGACACTGTGTTTTTGTGCTGTGGCATTGCGCCTGACTTGGTTTTGCGCCGCGCGTACTCGTCCTTTGGATTGATCCATGTGCTCAAGTTTGCGGCGCATGTTGTTAAGCTCGTGGCCCACTTGCGGTGTGAGTTCGGCAACAAAGCGCTTGTCGATTGGCCTACCTTTTTCGATGGCATCAATGATCTTTTTCTTAGCCAAATACACAGCAGCCGACAGCACCACTGAAAACATCAGGGTGTGCGGCAGGGCTTCTGCCACACTAGCCAAGGTAAATGGCTGCGCAGCAAAGAGCACCTCATTGAGGGCAATGACAATAGCCCAAACACTAAGAAAAAGTAAAATCATGCATAAACCTTACTTAGCTACAATGCCCTAAACCCGCCTCAGTCATTGTCTTTGTTCTCTTGTAGGGTGCTTAGCGTTTGACCTATTTTGACATCCTCCCCCAGCTTACGCAGGGGGATTCCGAGGAGGTTCCTACTGCATAGCATGGGTTTGGTTCCTGCT
>CALXYZ010000097.1 GCA_944393075.1 uncultured Anaerobiospirillum sp.
TGCCTAAATCAGTGTCAATGCCAGTGTTTATGCGGCTTTAGCCGCTGTGTTTAACCTCCTTATTCCGAAGAATATGCGTGAATTCACGCTTTTGCACCACCATAACGCCCCCTAAGCATCTACACCTACCCCTGTACCTGCACCTATCAGGTACGCGATAACGCCATCTACTCCATGTGGAGCATCTCATCTGTACACAGGGTGAATCAACGAACAGGGTGGAACTTAGCTTCCAGAACAACCAAGAAAAGGGGCCGCTTACAGCCTAAAATGGCGGGATTGAGATGAGCGTGAAGCTCTCTCAACGATTTCATTATACTCCGCGCTTCTTTTTGCACAACAAGGATCCCCATTACCACGACAATGCCGCAAAAATCGGCCTGCTATTGCTAGGCTTGCGCCAAAAAGATTAAGATCTATAGTGGCAACATCTTTGCTCAATAACCATGAGCGTAGCAGTGTTTTTGGTTTTGGTTGGATAGATTTTAGCTATGGCGTTTTCGGTAAACTCAGCCTCACAAAAGCTGAGAGTAACAATTCTAATGATGGCAATAGGCATAACCACTGCCGCAATCAGTTGTGGCATCCTTTTGCCAACCCAAGCTTCAGCTGCTATCAACTTAAACCTCGACATCGAATCTCCTGATAAGCAGAACGCACAGGGTCATCAGGGCACTCAGGCCATTCAATCCACTATGGCCGCTCAAGTCGCTCAGGCTGCTCAGGCTGCTCAGACAGCTCAGGCCACACGCGATTCTCAGGACAACCCTACAGGTAGTTCCGCTGAATCAAGCTCTATCATCACAGCCAATGCTATCGGTGGTGAAGACGCTTCTGTCTTAGCATCTCAGGAGACAAAGGATGCTGCTGCACCAGCGCTCTCCCATGATGACGTGAAAAACGTGGAGATGCGTCTCAACACTCCTAGTCTCTCAGCAGGAGAAATGGCCGCTAAAGAGGCTCAGCAAGTGGCCGCACAAACAGCCTTTAGCAGCAATCATAAGGATGCTAACGATCAGGCTCAAACAAACAACAGCCTCATTGCTCAGCCAAAAGAGCGCGTAATCTACCGCGATGCCTATGGCAATCGTGTCTCCAAGCCAGTGACCGAATCTACTGATCCACAAAGCCTCCTTGCCACTACTGCAGCAGGCACTACCTCAGCAGCAAATAGCAACACGACCATCACTACCACTGCTACTGACCAAAACGGAACTGCTCCACATAACTACGCCTCCAAGACCGCCATGGTAGGCTGGAAAGACCTGCGCGTTGCTGTGGTGTACCTAAGCCAACCAGAGCGCGTCCCGCACAACGACAATGATGTCGATGAGCTGACTGGCGCTTCGGTTATCTTTGATGACTACGGCAGAAAGCGCGGCAATATGGATTATGTGAGCGATATCATTGCCTCGGAGTTAGGCGCAAAGACCTTTGAGTTAACCCGTGTACGCCCATACCCAGATGATCACGATGAGCTTATCTACCAAGCCTCGTTAGAATTAGACCTCAACGAGCACCCTAAGATTGCGGTAACTCCAATCTTTAACGTTGATGACTTTGATGTGGTCTTTATTGGCTATCCAATTTGGTGGTACGACCTGCCAATGCCGTTCTACACGTTCTTTTTACGTTACGACCTTTCAGGCAAGATCATCATTCCATTCTGCTCTCATGGTGGCAGTAGACCATATAAGACCTTTGAGGTAATCAGACAGCTAGAGCCAAACGCTCATGTAGCTTATGACCAAGGACTGGTCATTGATCGCATCGATATTCCATATCGCGGCAAGTCCATCATTCACTCATGGCTACAGGCACTCAAACAAGCCTATGAGAAGGGTGATCTGATGACCAAACTGACACAAAACAACTCGCTTATTGCAGCTCCTTCAGTGACTTCTGCATTCCCTGTCACCGAATCCGAGACAGAAACATCAGCCGAAAGCGGCAACGCTAACGACCCTAGCAATGCTGGCGATGCTGGCAATGCTGGCGTTGCGCTGCAATAGCTAATTAAGCTGTAGTGTTCGCACCATAACGGCGCCCGTCCCTGAAACTGCAAGAACCAAGAACTGTCCATGTTGTAACCACAACTTGCGCACTATTGGCCTATTTGTCGCTTTGTTATAAGCTAAACAAACGGTTTTTTCGGTTCAGGATTCGAGCTATATGGGTAAGTACCACGCTAGCACTACCAACAAAATATTCTTCGCGACATCTCTAATTCTCGCGATTGCTGCGGTTGCTATGCCCTTTGTTCAAAACGATCAAGACAACCAAGACCAAGTGAAAGAAACCACTGTGTCTCATGAGCTTACCCTAACCCAAAACAGTGATACCCCTGATCCAGCAAAGACTTCTGACTCCCAAGGAACTACCACAAACACTACTGATACCACTGCTACTGCTACTACTGCTACTACTAATGACACTGCTGAGCTTGGCACCTCGCAAACAGCATCCACTCCAGTAGAAGATAAGGCTGTTGAGACAACAGCTACCCCAGCGCCATCTACTGTCTCTAAAGAGACCACTCCTGCTACTGCAATTACTTCCTCAACCACAACAACCAAAACTAATACTACTGAGGCTACTGCAGCTACTGCAGCTACTGCTACAGCGAACTCCTCCACCAATAGCAACAACAGCACGGCAAAAGAGTCAGTAAATCAAGAGCCAAACAGTCTACAAGAGCGCGTGAACAAGATGCTTAACCAGCGAAGTGAGGAGCAAAAGCAGGCCTACCAACAGTCCTTAGAAGAGCGTAAAGAACAAGTTGAAGCGGCTATCGCCACCATTACCGAGCACAGTAAGATCTATCTTCCACCAGCTCTCTCCTCTCAAGCCATTGTGGTGTACTTTGGTGTGACTCCACATGCCCCCAACAAAGAAGAGTTAGCAGAACTTAAGAAGGCAGGATTAGTGGATGCTCTGTCCGGCCCATCTTTTGTCAAAGATGAAGAAAACGATATCGCAGAGCCAGCCTTGAAGTACATTGCGACCTACATCAGTCATGAGAGTGGTGCTCGTCTTTATAACATCCTAACGACAACCACCTACCCTCGTAACTTAAGACAGCTCTATGACTTTGCGATCAAGGAAAAGAGCGAGCACATTCTTCCTGAGCTTACTGACGATGATCCGTTAGACCTCAAGGACTATGAAACTGTATATCTGTGCTACCAAAACTGGTGGGACGATATTCCAATGGCTGTGTACAGCTTTTTAGAGAAGTACGATCTCTCTGGCAAGACGGTTATCCCTGTATGCTTACACTCAGGAGGTGGCTTTGCCAAATCCACAGCCACTCTCGCCGCCTTAGAGCCTAATGCTACTGTCTATCATGATGGACTTTTGATCAACCGTACCGAGCTTACAACAACGGGCACAGCCAAGCAGCACATCCGCAGCTTCCTGACCGACATCAGAGATCTCTTCAACTAAACGGCTTTCGCTTCCACCCCAAAAACGACAGACGGCAGATACCTAATCATTTCTGACGCGATATCAGCCGCTGTACTAATATTGAGCTGTTGTGGTGCCGATGCGGTACACCTATCTCACCACCTCTGGAGCAGCAAGTGGCGCAATGCCATGATCACTATCGGCTTTGTTCTGCTCAATACGCTCCTCATCAGGATGCGATGGCGCAGCTAATGGCGCTAGCTTTTCAGTCTCCTCTTTCTGCTCAGCACTTGGAGCATCACTCTTATCGGCAGCATCAGCCTTTACGCTTGCGGCATCAGAGCTATCTTGAGCGGCAGCAGGAGCAGAAGCAGAAGCAGAAGCATCTAAAGCAGCGTCCTTACTCTCTGACGAATATTCAGTATTAGAGCATGGAGCACCATTGGACTCATCGTTTGCTTGAGCCTTATCCTCATCACTAGCATCCATAGCAGCATCAGCGTGAGCTGCAACCGCAGTAGTAGTAATAGTTGCATCTGCATCTGCTTTGGATTCTGCAGCCACCGCAGCAGCACCTGTGGTGGTAGGAGTAGTCGTAGTAGCTGCTACTGTGGTGGCTGCTGTACCAACAACAGGCTCGGTTTCTTGATCTTGCTTAGCCTGCTTTTCTTTCTTCTGCTTCTTTGCCTTTTCGCGCTTTGGGCCAGCTGGGCTTAAAAGCACAAAGAGAGCAGTACCCACCACAATGCCACCAATAAATGACAGCACATAGAACAGTGGGTTGATAGCAATCGGCATTAAGAACACACCACCGTGTGGAGCTGGAACACCACAACGGAAGAACATGCTAAGTGCACCTGCTGTAGCAGAACCTAAAATACAGGCTACACGCAGTCTTGCTAAAGTTAAGTAAGGGATCACACCTTCGGTAATAAAGAAGAAGCCCTTGATGATAGCCGATACACCTTGATTTACCTGTTTCTCGCTAAAGCGATGTGGAGCAATAAAGCGAGCAGCAATACCTGCGGCAATTGGAGGCACCATACCGCCCAACATCACCGCGCCCATAATCATTGAGCCTGCACCGTTCTCTGGTAAGCAGTCGGCAAGTAAGAGCACACCTGTAGCGTAAGCGATCTTGTTGAATGGGCCGCCCATATCCGCAGACATCATGCCTGCCAACACCGCTCCTATGATCGTCAGCACCAAGGTATTGGAGTCGTTGATGAAGTTGACGATAGTCGTATCGATCAAGGCCGCCGGTAGGTTGGTCACAAACTGCGCTATCAGCGTGGTAAAGACTGCTCCTGCCAATGGGTAGACCAAGAGCGCAAACATAGCGTCATGGCCTTTCAAGAACCTCTGCGCTATTCGCGCTATCACAAAGGCCACACCACCGCCAACAAAGCCGTTAAGCACCGCGCCAATCACACCTGCGCTCGCCATATCGGCCATAACACCACCGGTAAAGCCAGCCACTAAGGCCATACGACCGGCCATCGAGAAAGCAATAAAGGCACTGAGCACAGGGAAGAGCAGAGTACCAATACTGTAACCAATGGTATCGAGGAACAGGCCTAGGCTGGAGGCCTTAACAAAGTCTAAGCGGGCTACAGCCGATAAGATACCAGCAGTAGCAGCTAAAGGCAGAATGTAGGTCAAACCGCTCATCAAATGGCGGTAGAGCTTCATTGGCAGATTAGAAGACTCAGAGGCCATCGAGCCAATCTTATAGACTGGGCAGTTTGGATCTAAAGCCTTTTTAATCAGCATCTCAGGCTTGTGCACACCGTCGACCACGCCTGTGCGCACCATGCGCTTGCCGACGAAGCGGTCGATATCCACCGCACGGTCAGCAGCCACAATCACAGCCTTAGCTGAAGCAATTTCTTCAGGTAAGAGGCTATTACGATTGCCCGCCGCACCATCAGCTTCAACCTTGATAGTGATACCCATCTCTTTGGCTTTTTGCTCTAACGCTTCAGCAGCCATGTAGGTGTGCGACAAACCTGCTGGGCAAGCAGTCACCGCTACGATGTCATAGCCTTTCCTCTTTTTCTTCACAGGTTCAGTCTTAGGGGCTGAAGAGGTGGCGGAAGTGGCTGTAGCAGCACCTGCTGTGTTAGCTGCGGCTGCGGCATTCGCCCCGTCACCACTACCTTCGGAGGTAGCAGCCCCCTCGGCAGAGGTAGATGCATTGGCTGCGGCAGCCTCAGCGGCGGCCTCTTCTGCTGCTTCAGCCTCTTCGGCAGCACGCTCGGCGGCTTCTTTAGCATCGAGCTCGGCCTCAGCCTTATCGATAGCGTCCAAGTACTCGTCTACAGTCTTGGCAGCGAGTAAAGAGTCTCGGAAACCTGGGCGCATTAACAGCATCGACAGGCGGGCGAGCACATCTAAGTGAGCATCAGAAGCTTGGTGTGGTGAGGCAATCAAGAACAGGAGATGGACTTTCTCGTCATCAAAGGCCTCAAAGTCAACGCCCTTTGGCACCACCATAGTGGCTAAACCAGGGCGATCGACACCAGCACTCTTAGCGTGCGGAATAGCGATACCTTCGCCTAAGCCTGTAGAGCTCTTGCGCTCACGGTCAAACACGGCTTCACGGTAGCGATTGACATCATTCAAGCACCCCGAGCGCGCCATATAGTCGACCAAGATCGAAATGGCATCTTCCTTACTGACAGGAGATGCGTCTAAACAAATCGATTTCGGATCCAATAAATCGCGAATGCGCATTAAACCAACACCTCAGAATACTGAGCGATCAAGCCACGCCGCAAAAGCGCTCACACCAAACATGAAAAAACCGGTACCACTACCAAGGCTCTTGCCCAACCTAGTGAACCAAATAACAACAGATCCGCTGTTCTCCTCTCTTATCCCTTCGGTTTGCCCATAATCATGAGCATCTTGCTCATAACAGGGCTTTACCAAACCAAGTACAAAGACATGGCCGTGCCCGTGCCGCCCTTTTTCAGGGTGCCTACATTAAACTAAACAGCGTGGAAGGGAAAAGACAGAAGCAAAAAGCTTAGGAAAACGCGCCACACACGTCGCGCACAAAGAAGAGCCGAAGCTCTAAACGGGAGGTGGGAGCAAAAAGGGTGCCCGCACCGCAAACAAGAATCAAGGCCAACCTAGCCTTATCTTCCAAACTATGCAGGCATTTTATCATTTTTCGCCAAGCGAAAAGGCCCGACAACAAGATCAAGCAGCCAAAAGCCACAATTGCGTAACAATACCCCTCAAACCAAACTGCCGCTGCGCACACACATCACAACAACAACGCATGCACACAGCGGCAGCCAGAATAAAGCTTAGAAAATAGCTGAAAGCTAATCGTCAGCAGCAATTACAGCGCGGCAGCACTAGGCGTTACACTCTTGCTCGCCTCAGTGCTCTTTGTAGTAACAGCAGCTTCCGTGGCTACTGACGCAGCTGGCGCTGTTGGCGCTGCTTGCTTGCTATCTTGGGTGTCCGCATCAGTACGGACACTAGCCTCGGCATTGGCCTTAGTATTGGCTTCGGCGTTGGCCTCAGCATTGGCTCTTGCTTTAGCGTTCTCGTAGTGGCTTTCTGGCACCACACAATATTTGTAGTGATAATCAGGAAGGACACAGTACTGCTGATCGATAAAGGTGATGTCCTTAAAGGTATCGTCTAAATCAGGCTCCATGTGCAGCATGATGTCAGCATCAGGGAAGTCCTTTCTGATGTTGTTTTCTGCTTCACTAGCCAAATTGTGGGCCTGCTCTAATGGCATGGTGTGATCAAGCACGATGTGGCACTGAATGTAGTGCTGAGGGCCAGCCTGACGTGTACGCAGGTCGTGGAAAGACTCAATGCCTTTCACACTCACAATGGCACGGATGATCTTGGTGTTATCTTCAGGGCTCATGGAATGATCAAGCAAGGTACGTACTGCGGTCATACCAATGTGCCACGAGCTCTTCATGATGTAGAGGCCTAAGAAGATCGTAATCAGGCCATCAGCCCACTCATAACCAAACTTAGCCAAGATCAAAGCGACGATAACGCTTAAGTTCAAGCCCACATCAGAGAGATAGTGGAAGCGGTCAGCCTCAATGGCCTCACTATGTGTGACTTTGCAGATATAGCCTTGGAAGAAAGTCAGCACCAACGTAATCACAATCGAGGCAATCGACACGTAGATGGCGATATCGACGTAGGAGATTGGTTGTGGATTAACTAAGCGATCATAGCCATGCACGATCAGAATCATGGCCGAACCGCAGATAAAGGCTGCCTGCGACAGCGAGGCTAGAGCTTCGGCCTTATAGTGACCAAAGCGGTGATCCTTATCAGCAGGAGTCAGGGCAAAACGAAGCGCTAACAGGTTGATGAAAGAGGCACCAAGGTCGATAAGCGAATCTGTAAGGGAAGCTAAGATGGTGGTTGAGCCTGACATCAGCCACACCACAAACTTCATCAAAATCAGCACAATGGCTGTGGCTACAGAAGCAAAGCCAGCTAACAGCACCAAGCGCTTGTAGGTGCTACTGCTGTTGATAAGATCACGGTCGTCTGCATGAACATGATCGTGCCCATGAGTCTGTGTCTGTTCCTGTGCCAGTGCAGAGGCTGCTGCAGCTGTGGCAGTAGCAGTAGCAGCACCAACTCCAGCGCTAGCACCAGCACCAGATGCTGCTGAGACCTCATCTTGTGTTCGTTCTTGCTCTGAGCTTTTTATCTTGCTGCTTTCCATCACTAACTCCAACTAATCCTGTGCTACACCAAATACTGAAAACTGGCATATTTGCCCAGATGGCGCCAGCTGGCGTAGGCAATAAGCTTAGCACTAAATCTAAGGCTTTGTTGCCATCAAACCTGAGCTTGAATCGCAACTGACCTATCTTGATGCGCTTTTTTAGTGCAAAACAAGAGTACCTAGAAGTAGTCTTTGCTTCTCTTTTTTGTGAACTAGAACCAAAAACGCTCAAAAACGTTCCCAAAGTCGACAAAAGCCCGCCCCAATCCGCGCTGCAAAGAGTAGAGTGAATCTGATACCCCTATGTTTTTTGATCTACACATATCGCTGTTATTGCGTGTAGTCACAAGTAATTTGGTTTATTGCAGAGTAGCTGATTCTTGGTTTTCTTGGTTTGCTAAGTCCACCACTTATCCAAGAGGTCTTAAGGTCTAAAAGTCTAGAGGGGAGAAGCGCTAGGCTTATCTGCGCTCGCAAAGTTAAAAGAGTATGGCCCGCATTAGCCCACCTTTAGTGTATTCACCAAAGGAAATTAGAGCCTTATCTCGCCTGTTAAAACAAGGCGAAAGGACGGGTGCGAGTACAGCCTCCATTAACCTTGCAAAGCGCTGCCAAATCGTCCTCGCCTGTATCGGCAAACATCGTACCGATCAGGTAGCTCAAGACCTGCACTGCAATACGCTTACCGTGCACAAGTGGCGTGAACGCTATCGTCAGCATGGTATCAAAGGCCTTGATGATGCGCCGCGCAGAGGTCGTCGCCACCGCTACACTGACGAGCAGTTAGACAAGCTGATCGTGCCGCTGCTCAAACAAGAGCCACCATTAGAGCGCAAACGCTGGAGTGGAACACTGCTCGCGCAGTCATATGGAGTACCAGCCCACACCATTTGGCGCTTTTGTCGCAAAAGGCAGATCAAGATTGCAGCTTTTCCACGCCGCAGCAAGACCAAAGGTATAGGCAAGGGGTCACGAAAAACAAGGAGCAGTTAGCTGAGTGTTGTTAGACCCTCAACGCAATACTTGCAGTTAGTAGCTAGTAGCTAGGCCTCAGTCGCTAGGTTTAACCTCAGTTAAGGAGTGTAATCTAGGATAAAATGCAGCTTTTAGTGCCAGCCCCACAACAGCAAGGCTGAGCCACTTGCACAAAATCACTACGCTGTTTTTTTTTCTTGCCAGTAACACCCCCAACCTAAAAGGTTCGTGCTCACTGCCTTTGGTTGTGTGTTGCTAGGTCAAAGTTGCAGGTGAGTTATTTTGCTGTGCGCAGCACCGTGCTGATGGACAAGCCGTGCGGTGTTGTCTACGGCGCGCACACGCTCAACCGGAGGATTTAGCTGATGGTCAATCAATTTTTAAGATTGCTGTTTTATTGGCCAATAAGACTGACTGCTACTTGTGAGCCTATTCCTTTTGAGCCACTAAAGCACATCAAGATCGACCCTGATAAAGACATCGTCTATATCATGGTGTCCTCGTCTGTCGGTAACATGCTGACGGTAGAGCGTTTGACCAAGCAATTAGGTTGGCCAAGCCCTTTTGATAAGATCAAGATCGGCGATAAGCTCCTACCGCGCACTGCCTATCTGCGTAGTCCTTCGTTCTTCAGCTCCAACGCTCATGTCCGTGATATCAGCGATATCATCTTTGATTGGTTTGCTGCCTGCCATGAGGCCAACAAGGACGTGCAGATCATCCCGATCAGCGTGCTGTGGTCGCGTGACCCTAGTATTGAAGGTGCCGCCATTCAAGGTGTGGACTTGTCGATCCCTGGTTGGCGTAAGTTTCTGACCTTAACTTTCGCCGGCCGCGATAACTGCACCATCATCTCAGATCCGACTACGGCCATGGGCTTAGAGAAGCGTCTTCTCTCCATCGAAGATGAGACGCGCCGTCGTACCACGCTCAACCGTATGATCTCCTTGCACTTTGTGCGCAAGGCTCGTTCGATCGTGGGTCGTCCATTCCCTAACCGTGCAAAGCTCTTAAAAGACCTAGTACAGCGCCACGGTACTCAAGTAGCCATACAAGAGGCAATGGCTGAAACCGGAGCTTCCAAAGAAGAACTCGAGAAAAAAGCCTACGAGATCTTCGACATTATGGCAGCTGATACTCGCTACCCACTGCTGCGCTTTTTCAACAACCTGATTTCCTTGGTGTGGAAGCGCATCTATCACGGCCAAAGCATCATCGGTGCTAACAAGGTACGTGAGTTGGTGCAGTCAGGCCATGAGATCATCTACATCCCATGTCACCGCTCTCACATGGACTATATCCTGTTGCTCTTTGCCATCTTCCATGAAGGCTTACCTATTCCACAGGTTGCATCAGGTGATAACCTCAACTTCTTCCCTGTAGGAGGCATCATCCGTCGCTGCGGTTCTTACTTCATTCGCCGCAAGATGAAAGGCGACACCTTCTACACTGCCTTGTTCCGTGAGTACCTGTCAGTGCTATTCGAGCGCGGTTATGCTACCGAGTTCTTTATTGAGGGTGGTCGTTCCCGTACTGGTCGTACCTTACCTCCACGTACAGGCATGGTGTCGATGACGGTACAAGCTCAGTTACGTGGTATTGAGCGTCCTATCGCCTTCATCCCAACCTATTTAGGCTACGAGCACGTGATGGAAGTGGGCTCGTACATGCACGAGCTTGATGGTGCTAAAAAGAAAAAGGAGAGCATTTGGGGTCTGTTAGGCATCTTCAAACGCCTGCGTTACTACGGCCGTGGCTACGTCACCTTTGGCGATCCACTGATCGTGCCGCGCTTCTTAAATGAGCACGTCCCTACTTGGCATGATGACATCGACCCTAGTGGCAACGCTCGTCCACAATGGCTGCGAGACACCGTCAACATGATGGGCCACGAAATAATCATCCGCCTCAACGACTCAGCCACGATCAATGGCATCAACCTCTGCGCCTTAGCCTTAATCGCTGACGCTGATCACACCATGAGCTTCAGCATGTTAAAGCGCTGTCTGCGTTTGTATTTGCGTGTGCTCAGCTGCGATGAAGACCGTCGCAAGTCCATGCTCACCAACAACGTCGACACCCTGATCAAGCAGGCCTTAGAGCTCAACAAGTTCAAGGTCTACGACGTAGGTCAGGATATGAAGTTCGTGCGCCCAAGCCGTGGCCAGACTTTGCAGCTCACCTACTTCCAGAACAACATTCTGCACTTGTTCGCGCTGCCTGCGCTGATTGCCAACATCCTCATCCGCAATGGTCATATTAGCCGTGCAGATGTGATTGCTCACACCCGCTCGCTTTTCTACTTCTTAAAGCACGAGCTCTTTGCTCCAGTGCGTGAAGAGCACTTAGACGATCTCATCACCAGCTATATCGATGTTTTCGTCCAAGGCGAATATGTCCTTGAGATTGATGACCACATGTTGGTGCTCTCAGGTGATGGCTTCGAGGAGCTTTTGATCTTAGCCAACTGCATCCGTTTGAACTTGGTGCGCTACTTAGTGGCTGTCACGGTGTTAAAGCAGGTTAAGGATGGTGAACTGACTCAAGACGAGTTCATCAAGGCTTGCGTTGCTTTGTGCCACATTGTGCCTAGCGACGTCACCAACAACTCGCCTGAGTTTGCTGATCCTATTATGTTCAACATCATGTGTGACACCTTCCTGCGTCACAACTACTTCTGCTTCTTGCCAGACAAGACGATCAAGCCAAACCCACCAAAGATCGAGAAGCTTGCTACCGCAGCCGAGCCTCTCCTCACCGCACGCTTAGTGCGTTATCTCAAAGGCGAGGTCGCCCAAATCCAGCTTAGCGGTGCCATTACTGCTGAGCGCAAGGCCAAAGGCGAAACTGCCGCTCCTACCCCAGCAGCTGAAGCAGCTGCTGCTGCGCCCGCTGCACCGGCTGCTCCAGCAGCAACTGCCACTGAGACTCCATCTGAGGCCGCTGAGGCTACCAAGGATGTTGGAGCAGGTGCTGATGCAGCTAAAGTGGAAGCCGCGCCTCAACAAAAGGAAGATGCAGCCCCTGCCGATAATAAGGCATAGCATTAACTGTAATTAAGATTGAGAGAACTTCTACAAATTAGCTAAATGGCTTATTTGTCTTATTTAGTGCATTACCTGTGAGGGCGGCGTATAG
>CALXYZ010000098.1 GCA_944393075.1 uncultured Anaerobiospirillum sp.
CTGTAATGACATCGACTTCTCTATGAGGTGCTTATGCCTGTTCTTTGAAAAGGCCGAATGTCGTGCGTAATCCATGCAAAAAGCTGTGCTTTTGCGCACTCAAAATGATAAGATGAGACGTTCATTTCAGAGCACATTAAGCACACAAACAAAATGTGCGTGTCCTGATACCAGACTAGGCAATGGTACCTTGTACGCAGTACGGGTGCTCAGGGCCTTTTTGTGCTTGCAAAAAGCAAGTACACAGGCCTCAAGGTCAAGTCTGAAGCTGAACACAGATTTTTGTTTCTTGGGTTTGAGTAACTGCGCCCACGATCGACACAAGGTCGCCTTGCTGCATGCTGAGCTGCAAGCTGATATGTGATGTGATACGTGACATATGAGGCACTAAGTCACATTCGGCCTACATGCTATATGCCCATGGAGTTCATGTAATTCATTGATCTTCTAAGGCTTCTGCAGATCATAGAATTGCATATACATATAGCTATATAGCTGTATAGAGCTGCATAGCTCTACATAGAGATGCATAGAGCATAAGTGCGCAAGCAGAGCGTGGTTTGAGGTTAGAGTTAGGATTAGGTTTTAGGATGCTAGTTTTAGGCGTTGAGAGTTCTTGTGATGAGACTGGCGTAGCCATCTACGACGATAAGTTAGGCTTGCGCGCCCATGCTCTACACACCCAGATTCCTATCCATGCCCAGTATGGCGGCGTGGTGCCTGAACTTGCCGGCCGTGATCACATCAAGCGTGTTGTGCCACTGATCCGTAAAGTCACCGCTGACGCCAATGTCACCTTATCTGACCTTGATGCCATCGCTTATACAGCAGGCCCTGGCCTCATTGGAGCCTTATTAGTCGGAGCTATGGAGGCTCGCGCTCTCGCCTTTGCCCTCAACATCCCCGCCATCCCTGTACACCATATGGAAGGCCACCTCTTAGCCCCAATGCTTGAGAGCGAGCCGCCATCATTTCCTTTTGTCGCGTTGTTAGTGTCTGGTGGTCACACCATGTTAATCAAGGTCAGTGCGCCAGGTAGCTACGAGATTTTAGGTGAGTCGGTGGATGATGCTGCAGGTGAGGCTTTTGATAAGACAGCCAAGTTACTAGGTCTACCATATCCAGGCGGTCCAAAGCTTGAAGCTTTGGCCAACGAAGGTGGTGATAGCAGTGCCTATCACTTCCCTCGCCCAATGATCGACCGCCCAAATTTAGATTTCTCGTTTGCCGGTCTCAAAACATCGGTGCTCAACGCTGTCAACAAGAGCAAGGAAGCTGGCACCTATGAACAAGACCGCGCCAACATCGCCAAGTGCTTTGAAGATGCGGTTGCAGACACTTTAGTGCATAAATGCGAGCGTGCCTTAAAGCAGGCACAGATGAATACCTTAGTGGTAGCAGGTGGTGTAAGTGCTAACAGTGCTATCCGCAGTGCTCTCACTGATTTAATGGCCCTTCGTCACGGTAGAGTGTTCTTTGCACGTCGTGAGTTTTGTACCGACAATGGCGCCATGATAGCGCTTGCAGGCATGATGCGCTTTAAAGCAGGACAGTACGGCAATTTAGAAGTCAACGTTCATCCACGTTGGCCGCTCGCCACATTAGCCCCACTGCCAGAAAGTGCTATTCCTGAAGCTTGTCAGGCATGCAGTGAGCGCCAAGGCGCTTAGCTGAGCACTGCTACTGCTACTGCTATTGTTAACCAATTTAGGTTTTGGTGAAGAGTTTGATGGATAAGATTTTGATTCAAGGGCTGCAGATTGATGCCATTATTGGCATCTACCCTCACGAGCGTGAGTTTGAGCAGCCTTTAGTGCTTGATATCACCTTAGAACACCCTCTTCAAGAGTGTGCACTTACAGGTGATCTCACCAAATCTATTAACTACGCTGAAGTCTGTGCTGTGGTGACAGACTTTGTGCACGAGAAAAAGGCCCAGCTAATCGAAACATTAGCTGAGGACATCTGCCGTTTTCTCTTGGAGAAATACCAGCCTCACAGTGTGACACTACGCATCGTGAAGACACATGCGGTGCTGCGCACTCAAGGCGTGGGCGTGGAAATCACCAGAACTAGAGACTAAAGAGGACTGTGTATGAGTACTCAAGTTTATTTAGGTATTGGCTCTAACATCAATCGCGATAACGCGATCTTGTTTGCTCTCAAGCATCTCAAGCCTTTATTTGAGAATTTCAAGGTCTCGCCTGTCTACGAGTCCCATGCCGTGCGTGAGGCTGAACCTGACTTCTTAAACCTCGTGGTTGGTGGTGAGACCTCTTTGTCTTTAGAGGATTTACACGCCAAGTTAAAGAGCATTGAGGAGCAAGCTGGCTCTGAGCTCATGATCCACAACTCCACCAACTTCGGTCTCAAGCACCGTCTTGACATCGACATTTTGGTTTATGGTACCGAAGTGCGTACCGAGCCTTGCAAGATTCCACGTCACGACATCCAAGACTACCCATTCGTCACCACACCATTAAACGACATCGCTCCAGAGTTAGTGCACCCAATTTTGGGCATCAAGGTTAGCGAGCTCTTTGAGCAGATGCAGCCACACATTCCTGAGGATCGCCGTGTGGTGCGTATCGACTTTGACTTCAACCGTGCAGCTCCTGAGTGGAACTTCGATAACGCTCAGTAAGCACTAAGCTCCATGTGCTAAGCTGCGCTGCACAGCGCAACGCATATGAGCGCAGCGGCAAACGTTAGCTAGTACTTTACGCCACTCAGCTGCGCTGCGCTACGCTACGTTACGTTACGCATACGCCATGCTGTAGCATACATCTCTAAAAAGAGGCCTCAGGCCTCTTTTTAGTGTGTGATAGTTAGCCACAAGTTGCTCCTAAGTTTTTCTTCTTATACTGCCATTCTTATAAGCTACTTCCATGTAAGTAGCATCAGATTCTCTAAAGTTTAGGCAGACATAAGGGTATCACCGTGCCAATAACACACATCGTGGTCTTAGCCTTGCTGCAAGGCTTCACCGAATTCTTACCAGTTTCCTCTAGTGCGCATTTGATTTTCCCTAGTCAGCTATTAGGCTGGGAAGACCAAGGCCTAGCCTTTGACGTGGCTGTGCACGTCGGTACCTTAATGGCTGTGATCTGCTACTACATGTCAGACATTGTGCAGATTGGCACCCACACCATTGAGTCTGTTATCAAAAGACGTCAAACCCCAATTAGCCGCGTTGGTTGGTACATCATTATCGCAACCATCCCAGCAGGGTTAGCCGGTTTTCTTTTAGAGGAATACGTTTCTACCGTAGCCCGTTCCATCCACGTTATTGCCTACACCACTATCGGTTTTGGCATCCTCTTAGGTATCGCCTCCTACCTCAATCGTAAAATCAACTGGCGTACCATCATCAACATCCAAGGCCAGCGTGCTGACAGTCTGCGTCACATGACTGTCCATCAAGCTATCATCATTGGCTTTGCTCAGGCTTTAGCCTTAATCCCAGGCACCTCACGCTCTGGTATCACCCTTACAGCTGGTTTGTTCTTGGGCATGCGTCCTGAGGCAGCCGCTCGATTCAGCTTCCTGTTATCGATCCCTATCATCATTGCTTCGGGTCTGTTAGAGGGTATTAAGCTGATCAATGATGAGACTATTGGAGCCAATCCAGTAGAGATGCTGATCGGCGGCGTGATCTCGTTTGTCACCGCCATCATCGTGATCAACCTCTTTATGCGCTATATCTCGAAGTCTGGCATGGCCATCTTCGTGATCTACCGCATCCTCCTAGGATGCGCCCTGCTCTACTTCTTCCAATAGCAGAGCGTCGCCACACAGTGCTCCGCATGCCCAGATGACTCCTCAGTCACCAAACTGAATACTCAGGCACTGAGGCGTCCAGAGGAGCACCGAGGTCTCACTAAACACACTAAACGCACCAACACAAAGGCCCGCGAAAAAATGCGGGCCTTTGTGTTGGTGCGGTGTAAACCGTATGCGCTGCTAATCGAGAATTGACTCGGCTGCTGGGAAGCTGTTAGCGCTATCATCAAGCTCGCTTTTTGGCAGACTCTCCATAAAGGTTCGTACCAACTCTACCCGACGATTGTGCATCGCCTCACCAATAGCAGGCCCGCGTAACCCCTGCGCCACAAACTCTTTGGCCGTCACCATCTGACATATGGTAAACATCTCATAAAAGTACTCAGCACGAGGGAATGGACGATTTTCAAAACCCTTACGGCCTAAGAAGTCACACTTACAGCACAACACCCAAGGCTTGATACGCTCAGGGCGACGCCATGCATCCAAGTGATCTAAGAGCATCACTATACCCTCAGCCCCACCTTGGTAGAGGTGATGAATATAGGAGTGGTAGAAGACCACAATCTTGGCAAACTCAAAGTACTCATTAGGCACTTTAAGACGACGGCATAATGTGCCTAAAGGCTGTAAGCCTAAGAGATTATGATCTTTGTGGCTAGGCCATTCTGACTTTGGAGTTAATCCCTTACCTAAATCATGGCAAAGCATAGCAAAGCGTGTCACCGGATCATCTGTCTCAAAGGAAACACGGTGCAAAGTCATCACAGTATGCACTAAGGTGTCGATCTCAGGGTGCCAGCGCTTTGGTCCTGGTACACCAGCTAAAGCCTCCACCTCCGGCATAATCTCCCCCAACGCTTCCACATAATGCAGAATCTCAATAAAGACCTCAGGATCGTTGGTGCACAGAGCCTTATGGAGCTCAGTCCACACACGCTCTGGAGTAAGAGTTTGCAGCTCACCGCTTTGCGATATAGTACGCATTAACTCTAAAGTTTCAGGGGCAATCTTAAAACCTAAATAATGAAGCTTGGCGGCAAAGCGAGCCACACGCAGCACTCGCAGAGGATCTTCGACAAAAGCATCAGAGACGTGGCGAATCACGCGGTTATTGAGATCATCAACTCCGCCAAAAGGATCGATGATGTTGCCGTCTTGATCTTGGGCGATGGCGTTGATAGTAAGGTCACGACGCTTTAAGTCTTCTTCTAGCGTGGTCTCAGGGGTAAAGTCGCAGATAAAGCCTTTGTAGCCATGGCCGCTTTTGCGCTCAGTTCGGGCAAGTGCATACTCTTCTTTGGTCTCAGGGTGCAAAAATACAGGGAAGTCCTGCCCTACCTGCTGATAACCTAAAGACAACATCTCTTCGATGGTGGCACCCACCACCACAAAGTCACGGTCAGCACCAGAGATTCCGAGCAACTGATCGCGCACGGCTCCGCCCACCAAATAAATTTGCATATTGCGCGCTCTCCTCTCTTACCCCCAACCACACACCAAGACAGCCCAACAAGCTATCGACTCAATATTTTTTCTTTTGCCACACCTAGCAACTAATCTGAGATTTAAGGCTGGCGGCAACACGTGTTCAGCCACAGTCACTCGACTCGACAGACTCAGTAATTGTAACCACAGCTAAAAGTATAGCTGAAAGAGTGGGTAACTACATGCTAAGAGCTACTGCGCTTGCGCCATTGGTCACACAAAAAGCAGCTAACCAACTGCTTTGCACTACTCATCTTAATCCACAAAGCGACTGACTGCTAGTTGGATCATATATGCAGCATAGCAGCAAACTAAACCTTATTGAGACAAAGTGCGAATAAGAATCAAAACAGCCTTTTTGCCTATTAGATAGTGAGCGTCACTTAGATAAGGCTAAATAGCATTTAATGCGGGCGGAGTGAAGAGAGAAGAATGGGGAATGGATTGGGAAAGAAAAAGGTCTACCACTGCTGCTACGTTGCAACCTCAGAAAACCTCACTGCCAATGAGAAAGGCGCGTTGCCTAACACAGCGCGCCCTTTTCATTGGGTTTTACCCAAGACCACACAGCAGGCTGTGTGGCTATGTTTAGTGCTTCGTGCTTTTACTCATTAGCACATGCACTTAAGGAGTGATGCTGTTTAGTGAGCAGCACCACCAGCGGCGGAGGCGGCTGCTTCAGCAGCACTCTTAAGAGCAGAGCCCACCTCTGAAGCGTGGGAGATATCGCCAGAGATGATCATACCATTATCGATAAACCACTGAGTCATCTCAGGTAAGATGAACCAAGTGCCAATTAAACCAACCACGGTTAACACGATGGTGTATGGTAAGGCCATCCACATCATACGTAAGTAGGTTAAGCGGATTAATGGGGCTAAAGCAGAGGTTAAGAGGAATAAGAAAGCAGCTTGGCCATTAGGAGTTGCCACAGATGGCAAGTTGGTACCAGTGTTAATGGCGATTGCTAAGTGGTCGAATTGCTCACCCGAGATCACACCGTTTAACATGGCGTCATACACCTGCTCGATGTAAATGGTTGCCACGAACACGTTATCAGATACCGAGGAGAGAATACCGTTAGCTAAATAGAAAATTGGCAGCTGAGATGATGGTGGGGTGGAGAGCACCCAATTGATCAGAGGACGGAAGAGCTCTTGTTGGGAGATCACAGTGACCACAGTGAAGAATACGCACAATAAGGCGCAGAATGGTAAGGACTCGGTGAAAGACTTACCAATCTCTTCTTCAGAGGTAACACCGCAGAAAGCAGTAGCTAAGATGATGATCGACAGACCAATTAAACCTACAGCAGCTAAGTGCAGAGCTAAACCGATGATCAGCCACACGCAGCATAAGCTTTGGATGATCAGACGGAGCTTGTCACGACGAGAGAGGTTGGCGTTGTTCTTTTGATCGATATCTTGCAGCATCTTGCGCACAGAATCTGGCATGGCAGTACCAAAGCCAAAGAAGTGAGTCTTCTCTAAAAACACGCAGGTTGCAAAACCGCAGATCACCACAGGCAAAGACACTGGGGAGACACGAATGGCGAACTCAACGAAGTTCCAACCAGCCACACCACCGACGATGATGTTTTGTGGCTCACCAACTAAGGTACACACACCACCGATAGCGGTACCCACAGCAGCGTGCATCAGAATCGAACGTAAGAAAGCACGGAACTGCTCTAAGTCAGCCTTAAACTCTTCTTTAACGAAGGTATCGTTGTTGAGACGGGCGGTGGCAGCATCACCAGTGATCAGATCGTGGTAGTAGCGATACACACCAATGCAGATGGTGATGATCACAGCAAGCACGGTTAAAGCATCTAAGAAGGCCGATAAGAAAGCGCCTAAGAAGCAGAAGATCAAGGCGAGCATGGTGTGGGTCTTCACCTTAGTTAAGAGCTTGGTGAAGGTAAAGAGCAGCACATCACGCACAAAGTGAATACCGGCAACCATGAACATCAGAAGTAAGATAACTTCGAGGTTAGCGCCGATTTCCTCGCGCACATGTTCCATGTCGCAGAGGCCAACGAAGCAAGCTTCAATAGCCAACAAGCCACCAGGGATTAATGGGTAGCAGTTTAACGCCATGGCCAACGTAAAGATAAACTCGGCAACTAACACCCAACCTGCCAACACAGGCGAGATAGCGGCGAGAAGGGGATTTAATATGAGACAGCCCACAATAAAGAGCTTGTACCAGGTTGGCGATGTGCCCATAAAGTTCAGGGCAAAGGCCTTACTGTATGTCATATTTGGCATAGTCGTTAATAACTCCCAAAATCATAATCGCTCCAGAATCCCTAAGCTAAAGCCCAAGCTTCTGCATTGCCGAGATTAAACTCTTAGCTTTAGCAGCTGCGACTTTGCACTCCCCGCAAAATCAACAGCTAATTTCGCCCCTAAACGCTCCCTAGCGCTAGGGAACGGAAATTAAGGCAGGTGGAGCCACCCTCACTGTCAAAGCAAAATCATCGTCGTAAACGTTTGCTAATATTTAAGCTCAGATTGCTTGCGGCAAGGCAAGACGCTTACGGTGCTTTGAACTTCAATCATTATAGGCATTTGCGCTAACAACGTTGTGACTAAGGCCATATTCTTAAGATAAAACTGCACAATTTTCGCTATATGGCGCAAAAAGGCGGCAACGTGCACCACTATTACCTACACTTTGCTGCGAAATGCTCCCTACGGCCATCTCGACACAATACTGTTAGAACAACATCCCAATTAGAGCTGCAAGATATTGTGCAACAGCATCCACACCCGCCTAAAAACATATCCAACAGTCTAAACACAGCACGGCAGATCAGAGCTGTGCAGTGCAGTGCAGTGCAGAGATGTGCTGTGCTGTGCATTGCACACATGAAAAGCAGTGCTCTGCACAATGCTTTGAGTGACGCCAAACGCAAAGCATGCTGCACGTAGCACTAAGTAAACAGTACGCAGTACGCTGATCTCCTGCTTCACCCGCTTCCCCTAGAAAAAAGAAAACCCACAACCTCCAAAGAGATCGTGGGTTATGGCGCTTAGCGCCTTAGTTGGGACTCGCTCCAACGCCTACCTCATTAGCAGGCGGATGAAGGAGCTAAATGTGGTTTAAGAAATTTGCCCTAAGCTCCAGCACTACGAGAAGATTGGAGCAACCATGAAGCCTAAGACCACTGCAAAGAAGATCGATAAACAGCATGGTAATAAGAGAGAGTGGTTAAAGATGAACTTGCCGATTTTAGTGGAGCCAGTGTCATCCATCTGCACAGCACCTAACAGGGTTGGGTAAGTAGGCAGAATGAAGAGACCAGACACAGCAGCAAAGGAAGCCACTAAGATGTAGGCTAAGTCTGGGTTGGCTTCGATGTTGAGAGCCACAATAATCACAGGGACTAAAGCCTTAGCAGTAGCTGCCTGCGAATAGAGCAGAGCCGAGATAAAGAACAGCACGATAGCTAACACACCAGGGTATTGGCTGATGATGTCTTTAGAGAAGGCTTCGATTTGTGGGGTGTAACCAGCAACGAAGGTGTTACCTAACCAAGCCACGCCTAACACGCAGATACAGGCCGTCATACCAGACTTAAAGGTTGGTGTGTCTGCTAGTTCTGCGGTGTTGATCTTACACTTCAGGACAATCAAGGTAGCGATCAACAGCATGAAGGACATGATGGCACCATCACGAGCTAACTTTAATGGCTCTAAGACCACTAATAAGGCCGAGGCGATAGCGCTACCACCGTCAGCGACGCTAGCTTGCAGCGATTGTACTAATGGCACACGGATCACGTCGGAGATCATGGTGGCATATAGCACCACTAAGAGCACGCCGGTTAAGAAAATGATCACAGAGGTCTTAGCAGAGGCTGGGAGCTCCTTGTGCTCCTTCTTACCAGAAGTGGAGGTAAGGCCAGCGGCTAAACGCTCTAAATAGATAGGATCTTCGCTTAACTTGCCCTTGTTGAAGAAGATCGACATGATGGCAGCAGCGATCATACAGCCAGCATAGGTGGTCACTAACCACACACCTAACAGGGCTGGATATGACCAACCAAATGGCTCTAATACGCCAGTCATGTACACCACAGCAGCCGACACTGGTGAGGCGGTAATAGCAACCTGACCAGAGACCACAGCAATCGACAGAGGGCCAGAAGGCTTGATGTCCTGCTCTTTCGCCACTTCCACGATCACAGGGATCATGGCAAAAGCGGTGTGACCGGTACCAGCTAAGATGGTCAGCACGTAGGTCACGGTAGGAGCAAGGAAATTAATGTGCTTAGGGTTATTACGCAATATGCGCTCGGCGATGCGAACCATGTAATCTAAGCCACCAGCCTTTTGCAGAGCGGTGATAGCTGCGATCACAGACATGATGATCAAGATCACGTCGGTTGGGATGGCACCGGCGTTCATACCCAAGAACACTGTTAAGATAATCACGCCCAAGCCGCCGGTATAGCCAATGGCCATACCACCTAAGCGAATACCAAAGAAGATCACGCCAAAGAGCACGATCAATCGTAGGATAAGCAACACATCCATACGCAAACAGGCCTTAGTCCCCAAAATAGAGAGTAGCAAACAACTCTCTACCTCAAAACCAAGACCAGCCTCCTTCTAACTTCTATCAGCCTTGCATGCGACCTACTATCTTGGCTCAAAGACAGCTTATGAATCAGGACTAGCACCAGCACCAGCCCAAACATCAATCTCAGGCATCACACAAAGCCTAGACAAAACTCCTGTTGTTTAGCTTACAGAAGCTCAACACCACACAGTGTGAGAAATACTGCAAAAGCAGCCTATTCACGATAATTAAAGGCTCAAATATGAGAGCCACTTCACTTTTGGTGACAAAATCGAGATCGAAAGCAAGAGCTGCTAGCCAGATAGCCAGCCAGCAAGCAAGCTAGCTAGCTTGCTTGCTGGCTAAATAAAGATCAAGATCATGGCTTATGGGCTATGAACAAACAAAAAGTTTGGTCTACAAAGGCAAAAATGCTGCCCTAAGCTCAACCTAGAGCCACTGCTAAAAGCCAAATGCCAAGTGCTAAATGCCAAGTGGAAACAGCAATACTGCAGTAGCCCTAAGTCTGCCTAGTGGCAGCGGTGAAAAAAAGCGGTTACTTCTTAGCGAAGTGAGCACGGCTCTCAGCAGAGAGCTTTGGATTGAGCATGTTCTCTGGGCTTAAGAGCTCATCTAACTGCTCAGCGGTCAACAGACCACGCTCTAAGGCGATGTCACGCACGCGCTTGCCGGTGGTCAGAGCTTCCTTAGCTATAGAAGCGCTGTTCTCGTAACCGATGTATGGGTTTAAGGCGGTAACGATACCGATAGAGCCTAAAACGAAGTCTAAGCAGATGTCCTTGTTAGGGGTGATACCATCGACGCACTTCTCAGCTAAGGTGTAGCAAGCACGGGATAACATCTTGATGGACTTGAAGATCTCGTAGGCGATAGCTGGCTCCATCACATTAAGCTGGAGCTGACCAGCCTCAGCAGAGAAGTTCACTGCAACATCAGCACCGATAACGTGGAAGCAAACTTGGTTTACCACCTCTGGGATCACTGGGTTGACCTTACCTGGCATGATCGAAGAACCAGGCTGCATCTTAGGTAAGTTGATCTCGTTTAAGCCGCAGCGTGGGCCAGAACCTAAGAGACGTAAGTCGTTGCAGGTCTTAGAAAGCTTCACAGCCATGCGCTTTAATACCCCCATCACCTGCACGTAGCCCGAGCAGTCTGGGGTAGCAGCCACTAAGTCAGCAGAAGAGGTAATGGTTGTGCCGCAGATATCGCTTAAGTGCTTGACCACAGTCTTAGCATAGTCTGGGTGAGCATTAATGCCAGTACCGATAGCAGTACCACCCATATTGACTTCGGTCATGAGCTTGCGAGCTTCTTCTAAGCGCACCAGATCATCATCTAACATGGTGCCAAAAGCGTGGAACTCTTGGCCTAAGGTCATTGGCACAGCGTCTTGCAGCTGGGTGCGGCCCATCTTGATGACATCTTTGAGCTCTTCAGCCTTACGATAAAATGAATCACGCAGCACCTTGATGGCAGAGAAGAGATCCTCAATCTCAGCGTAGATGGCAAGCTTGATTGCAGTTGGATAAGAGTCGTTAGTCGACTGCGAGAGGTTGATGTGATCGTTTGGATGTAAGTATTGGTACTCACCCTTCTTGTGGCCCATTAAGGTTAAGCCGATGTTAGCGACCACCTCGTTGGTGTTCATGTTGGTGCTGGTACCAGCGCCGCCTTGCAGCATGTCGACGACGAACTGATCATTGTACTTACCAGTTAAGATCTCATCGCAGGCGAGGCAGATGTACTTACACTTCTCTTCGTCTAAGAGCTTGAGCTCGCAGTTAGTTAAAGCAGCAGCCTTCTTGACCTTAGCATAGGCGTAGATAAAGTGAGGGTAGTCACAGAGGTGCTCACCGGTGATGTCGAAGTTCTGCTTTGCGCGGAAGGTCTGCACACCGTAGTAGACGTCATCTGCAATTTCTAACTCGCCAATAAAATCGTGCTCAACACGCATGATATCCCCTTAGGCCCCGCAGTGGCCTAACCTAACTCATCTTCCCCATCCACCCTGTGCCGTAAGCTCACTAAGCGCACAAAGCTCTGGCTCAACAAAAACCTGCGACTTCGACTTCAGCAAGATCTCGAGCAAGAACAGAAGCAAGCAAGCAAGCAAACTCAACAAATGCCAGCATGACCACGAGCTGACATCCGTCTCTTAGACTTAACTTAGACTTAGACTTAGCAAGCTTACGGCACAGTAAGGACAGACCCGTAAGTTAGGTATCAAAAACAATCCTCAAGCCTGAAGGTGGTCTTCAACACCTTAAGGCATCAAAAAAGCCATGACCACCTAGGTGCGCCATGACCCCTTTTGACATCCTCCCCCAGCTTACGCAGGGGGATTCCGAGGAGGTTCCTACTGCATAGCATGGGTTTGGTTCCTGCT
>CALXYZ010000099.1 GCA_944393075.1 uncultured Anaerobiospirillum sp.
TACAAAGACGTACTGGTGGTTTTATAACAGAATTTAGAACAGAAGGAGGCGGCGCTTCCTCCCCAGAGTTACCTCTGTGGTATCCGTGCCGATATTAGATGAATGACAACTTACCTACTGCATCAAATGGCGCTGCTGATTTTGAATTCTCAAATCAAATGCCCGTAGCATCTTTGCAAACTCGTGAGTTGATTGGCGAGTTTATGGCCGCGGCTGAAAAAGCCGAACCCAATGACCAGAACTGTGATTGGATGGTAGGTCTTCTTGCTAAGCACATGGAGCAAAGCGAAGAAGACGTCAAGCCAATGCGTGACCGTATTGTGTCTGAGGTGCAGAGGCAGGAGTCGTTCAAGGAGAGCTTGCAGCGTGCTAAGAGCGCTGGTCTGTCGCGTGAGTCGTGGCTTAGCCGTGAGATTCGTAAGGCCGCCATGTACCAATCAACAGAGGAGCTTGGTGATTACTTCGGTGGCATCGATAAGGCTATCAATGATGCCAACGAGCAATTTCGCCAAATCGTGACCACTCAAAGCGGCGAGATCAACGCCAACCCTAACCTTGACGGCAATATAGCTGAAGGGCACCACGTCAATACCTACAACATCGATGCTGCTGCCCGTGATAGCGAATACCATGCAGAGATGCCTCAGTCTAACAGCAAGAACTCTGTGGACATCCTAGTTAAGGACAAAGAAGGCAACGTCGTTAAGCGCTATCAGTCTAAGTACGGCAAAGACGCAGAGACCACCAAGAAGTACTTTGAGCAAGGCGATTATCGTGGGCAGCAAAAGTTGGTGCCCGAAGAACAGCAAGATCAGATCGAGGCTAAGACCACAGATAAGATCGAGACCGAGGATGGCGCTAAGAGCAAGCCTTTATCTAAGACTGATGCTCAAAAAATGCGCGATGAAGTCCAAAAGAACAAGCAGCCTAAACAGTACAACTGGAATGAAGATGTTGATCTGGTCACTGTAGCCAAAGAGACTGCCGCCAAGAGCGTGAAAGCAGGTGCTTTTAGTGTGGCTATGACCACAGCCACCATGATTGGCTCTAGCCTGATTAATGGCGAGGAAGTCGATGGTAAGAAGATCGCCAAGAAAGCCATTGTGTCTGGAGCAAGTACCACTGCTAAGACTGCGGCCACAGCTGCTGTTACTGTGGCTATGGAAAAAGGGTTAGTACCTGGTGTTACGGTGGTAAGCGAGGGCGCTAAGCAGGTTTTAAGATCGCCTGTGCCAATTCCGAAGCCTTTGCCTCTTTCTGTACCATCTACGGTTCTCACTTCTGCACAAGCTGCGTCTGTGGCTGCTGGAGTGGTGTCTATCGGTATTGAAGGCGCTTCCACCGCTTACAAGGTTGCTACAGGTGAAATGTCCGTATCTGAGGCCGTTGATGCTATGCAGGACTCGGTTGCTTCAACAGCAGGTGGTTTAGTTGGTGCCTCTAAGGGCGCAGCTGTTGGTGCCACGCTTGGTGCTGTGTTTGGCCCTGTTGGTTCTGCTGTTGGTGGCTTTGTAGGATCGGTGGTTGGTGGTATTGCTGGCAGCTATGTTTGTCGTAAGGTTTCTGAGGGCGTAAGAGCTGTAACCAAGACAGTCACAGAGACCGTTAAGAGTGTCGCTTCTGCTGCTTGGGAGGGCGTTAAGAGTGTTGCCAGCAGCATAGGATCTGCAATTTCTAGCTTCTTTTCTTTTTGGTAATGCTAGGGTTCTTTTCTTACAAGCTCTTAGACCGCAAGGGCTAGGCCCTTGGTATGCCGCAATGGTGGCTATAGGCAGTTGCCCCGAAGTAGTGGCAGTTGAGTAGAGATTAGAGAGTAGGGACTAAGGGGCTTGTTCCAGTAGCCTTTGCATGCAGAACAAGGAGGGCACGATGCTTTCTTCATTGCTCACAGTAGAGCGCTTGCTCAATAACTGTGGCAGCCTGTTTGAGAACAAGAACAGGCAGCTCAGTGATGGCAAGCTGTGCTTCGTCGCCGGTGCTATGCCCTGCATCGCTGTGGCCGTGAAGTACTACCGTGTGCCTAATGCTGAGCTCACTAACACCATTGAGAGTGTGGCTCTAAGCTTCTTTGAGCCTAAGCTGCAACTGTTACTCAAGTATGCACTCCTTGAGCTGCAAGAGCACGCCACTGCGGCCAATTGTGCTGAGGACAAAAAGAGCCTTATTAAGCTACTGCCAGAAGTGGTAGCGCATTTAGCTGAGCACTATGACGGCGTTGACCTAGAGAGTAGTGTAGGGGCGGGCGCTGTTACTGGTAGTGTTGTTAGTGGTAGTGGTAGCAATAGTGACAGCCTTGGGCTGTTGCGTGGTATTGAGATCTCGCCTTTCTTTGTTAGCTGTGTAGATGATGACTCCTGTGAGATTCTCTGCCGTATTAGCGCTGAGATCGTGTCGCTAGTGGCGAGTGGTCAGATAGCGATTACTCTCGATGATATATACGCAAGCTTAGAGCAGGAGCCTGATTTCATCGAAGATGATGTCTACGTCGATCCGCATGATTTCGACCCTGATACAGAGCGTGAGGCCATCTTGAATGACTACGCGGAGATCGACTTAGAAGAAACCGAAGTGCGCCGCGAGATTATGCAGCGTCGTGGTCAGAACATCTATCGCAAGCGTTTGGAGAGATTGTGGGGCGGGCGCTGTGCCGTAAGTGGCATCATTACCCCTGAGCTCTTGCGGGCTAGCCACGCTAAGCCATGGGCGGACTGTGGGAGCGGTACTGAGCGTATCGACCCTTATAACGGCTTCCTGCTTGCTGTGCCGTTAGACGCGCTCTTTGATAAGTTTTTGATCAGCTTCGATGAGTCTGGGCAAATCATGATCTCGCCAAGTCTTCACGTAGAGGATCTGCAAAAGGTAGGGATCACGCCAAAGCTCAAGCTATCGATGCTAAAGCCAGCGCATAAGCCGTATCTTGATTACCATCGTGAGCGCTTCTTGCGCGAGCATGGTCAAAAGGCCAATAGATAACAGCAGAAAGCCACCGTAAGGGTGGCTTTCTGCTTTTCTGCTGTTAGGGACAGGGTTTTAGCCCTGAATCCTAGCGCTCGTCCATAGCGACTACGTGGCGCTCTGGGGAGCCAATGTAGATCTGACGAGGGCGACCAATACGGCTCTCTTCCATGGTCTGCATTTCGTTCCAGTGCGAGATCCAGCCAATGGTTCTGGCTAGGGCGAAGATCACGGTGAACATGCTGGTTGGAATGCCGATAGCCTTCAGGATGATACCGGAGTAGAAGTCAACGTTAGGGTAGAGGTTGCGCTTGATGAAGTATTCATCAGACAGAGCAATCTGCTCTAATTCGGTAGCGACCTTGAGGATTGGGTGATTGTAAACCTTGAGCTCTTGGAGCACTTCGTGGCAAGTCTCACGCATCACTAAGGCACGAGGGTCGTAGGTCTTGTAGACGCGGTGACCAAAGCCCGAGAGACGGAATGGATCGTTCTTATCCTTAGCACGAGCAATGAACTCTGGGATGCGATCAACAGTACCGATCTGCTCTAACATGCGCAGGCAGGCCTCGTTAGCACCACCGTGTGCAGGGCCCCATAAAGAAGCGATACCAGCGGCGATACAGGCGTATGGGTTAGCACCAGATGAACCTGCTAAACGCACCGAGGAGGTCGAAGCGTTTTGCTCGTGGTCAGCGTGCAGAATGAAAATACGGTCTAAGGCGCGCTCAATAACAGGGTTGACTTCATATGGCTCACAAGGGGTTGCAAACATCATGTGGAGGAAGTTTGCAGCGTAGCTCAGATCGTTACGTGGGTAGATGAATGGGTGACCGATCGAGTACTTGTAAGACATAGCTGCTAAGGTTGGCATCTTAGCAATTAAGCGAATGAGGGTAGCCTCACGGTGATCTGGATCGTAGATGTCGAGGTTGCCGTGATAGAACGCAGATAAAGCGCCTGCCACACCACACATCACAGCCATTGGGTGCGAGTCACGGCGGAAAGCCTTGAACAGGGAGCTGATTTGCTCGTGGATCAGGGTGTGATGACGGACGCGATCGCAGAACACGTCGTATTCGCGCTTGCTTGGCATTTCACCCTTGTAAAGGAGGTAGCACACCTGCAGGTAGTCAGCCTTACGAGCAAGGTCGGCAATAGGGTAGCCGCGATACAGCAGGATACCTTTACGACCATCGATATAGGTAATGCGCGAGCTGCATGAGGCAGTAGAGACAAAACCAGGGTCGAAGGTGAAGAAGCCTTGTCGGCCCAGCTCTCGGATGTCGATGAACTCTTGATCCATCGTGCCTTTAAGCATTTGCAAATTGATTGGGTCGTGGCCAGGGATGTTGAGAACCGCTACCTTATCAAGGACGGTAATGCCATTTTCCTGTGCAGCGTCACTCATGCTTTAGTCTCCAAAAAACAACTGAACCTACAACAACAAGAGCTCTCACTTCTAAAGCCTCAAAAGCGTTGCTATACACTGCTTGGGCATAGCTCCTTTAGCTTTATTGGTGGCGACAGCTCCCACCCGCAGAGACGCAATGAAGAACCTAAAACGAGTACGACAAACACAGTCTTTGCGATCAGTCTTTTCGACCTGTACGGTCGCTTGCCACGCTTTATGTCCTTATCCCTGATAAGGGCTTTTAGTCTTTTGACCATGGTGCAATAGAGTACGTGGTGGCAACAACCTGCCTTATGCTTGCGCTCAAAGCGTCATACCTTTGTACCTTTGAATATAAGCATTTGCAGGGGCATAATCACATTTATTTGCTTTTTGCACCGCTCTCGTGCAATAGGATTGGGGTATGAGTTTTTTGTGGTTTTTGGCTTAAAAATCAAAGAAATTGCTATGCGATGTCAGCAAAAATCAGACTTTTGCAGCCTTTTGTGCCACAAATAAGGACGCGTTCAGCAAAGATTTTGCACGTAAATAGTGCAATAATATCAGCCTTCATAACGACTTTTGTGCTGTAGTGGAGCATTTTCTTCACCAAAGTATCGACGCCTTGCACTGCAATTGGGTGAAGTGGCAGCACAAAGCCGATGAGATGGCGTTTTTCTCGGTGCGTACTGTTGTTGGCAGGCTAGGGCGTACGGGCGTACCTTGTCCGACACCTGATTTTTAGTGGGCTATTGGTAGTCCGCATGGTTTTCTGGGCTGATTATGAGGTTGGCGCAGGATCAATCGTGTGGTAATGCGCTATTTTGCGCGGTTTGTGCTAGCGCTACGAAAGATTGGCGCAGAAAATGGGCGTAAGTGTGTAGACCTGATATGATTGCAGGTGGTGAGTGCTTTTTGTTTGACCCTTAATGCAAGTTGGAGTAAGGTCGAGCAAAGAGCATATAAAAGCCGTTGAGCCGTCGTTTTTGTCGGTGCGGCAAAAGATTCGCGAATAGTGGCGCTTTTTGGTAGGATTGTTGTTTCAGTTTGTTTTGCCGAAGTGCTGTAAGTAGATGTTGAGTTTAGCTGTAATTTGTATCTGAGTTTGTGTTGTGGGCTAAGCTTAACTGTCTGTACTCTTGTACTCTTTTGATAGCTTCATGCTTGTGAGCCTTTCAGCTTCTAAGCTCCCAAGTTCCCAAGCTTCCAAACTTATATCTGCGCTTTCTTCGGTGAAATAAGAGTTAGGCCAAGTGGTGAAAGGGCTTGGTGTTCCTGTTCTATTTGGGATTAGTTTTTTCTGATGCAAAAGATTCTTCTTACCGAGTGTACTGATGCTACTGGTTTGATTGCCAAGGTAGCTACCACTTGCTTTGAGTTTGGCCTCAATATCATTCGCCAAGATCAGTTTGCCACTAATGACGACAACCGTTTCTTTATGCGCTCGGTGCTTGAGGGCGATTTTAGCGAGAACAACGAGAGTAAGTTCTTGCAGTGTGTGACCGCAAAGCTCCCAGATGATGCCAAGGTGCAGCTCAAAGATAAGGCTAAGCTGCCACGCATCGCTGTCTTAGTGACAAAAGAAGCTCACTGCTTAGGTGATCTCTTAATCAAGAGCTACTCTGGTGCTCTCCACGCTGAAATCGTCATGGTCGCAGGTAACTACCCTGATTTAGGTGAGTTGGTGGAGAAGTTTGGTATTCCTTTCCACTGCGTCTCACATGAGGGTATTTCCCGCGAAGAGCAAGAAGAGCGCATGATGAAGGTCATCGACGACTACAACGTCGACTATATTGTGCTCGCCAAGTACATGCGTATCCTCTCGCCTAAGATGGTGGCTCACTACCCATTAGGTAAGCTCATCAACATCCACCACTCCTTCTTGCCTGCATTTATCGGTGCTAAGCCATATCAGCAGGCTTATGATCGTGGTGTGAAAATCATTGGTGCTACCGCACACTTCGTGACCGACAACTTAGACGAAGGCCCAATCATTGAGCAGGACGTCATTAAGGTCACTCACCGTTATGACGCCAGTGAAATGGCTAAGGCCGGTCGTGATGTGGAGCGCATTGTGTTACTGCGCGCCTTAAACAAGGTCTTTGATAATAAGGTCTTTATCCACGGTAATAAGACTGTGGTGTTCTAAGGTTAGCTACCCTTTTCCTTTGGCCTTTGGTTGATACCATTCCTAGGTCTCCATAAGACCCTATGCGCTTTTCGCTATACGCTTTGTTAGTTCCTATGTCGTAACCGTTTGTAATGGTGAAGTGATATTGGAGCTCGTGAAGCTAGTGAAGGGGCGTGTAGTGAAGTGGAGCGATTGATGGGCAAGGTTATTTGTTGAAGAGCGCAAATACCCAAAGGCGCAGAGAAGCTTAACCCACGCCTCCCGCGCAGAGTCTAGGTAGGATGGGCATACGAAGATAATTGACGTGGCCATCTTATTTGAGCATATGCGTTGGGAGGTATTTTTTATCATGCTTCATGAGGAGGTTCTGTGAGCGTAAACAAAGACGACTTTGAAAGCAAGCGCGATCAGAGCCTTGCATCAGTGCGTGCAGACGCATCAGCACAGCAACATGAAAGCAAGATTAACGAAGCTGCAACAAAAGCTACTATGGGTATTAGTTCTGACCATGAAGTCGTAGATGCTGACATCGATTTTGAAGCTGCTCTGACCCCAAAACAAAAGGGCAAGGAAAAGGATAAGGACAGGATAAAAGCAAAAGACAAAGCTAAAGCTAAAGCCCAAGATAAAGAAAAGAAGAAAAAGTCTAGCGCTAAGCATAAGTCCCGCGACGCATCCACAGAAGAGTCATGGTTAATCCCTGATGCCGAGGTCAAGATTGTAGACAGAGGCATGAGCTCTTTAGACGATGACGATGATGATTACGACGATGGCTATGAGTCTGGCCATAACGCCTCTTTCAAATCTTCTTCCAAGCATAAAGATAAGAGCGGTAGTAGCGGCAGCGGCAGCGATAACGACAGCGACAGTGATAGCGACTCTGATGTAGAAATTGACGACCTCCTTGATCTCGACGAGTCAGATGACTTTTTTGAAAACTTCATGGATGACTTTGCTGAGACTTTTGCCGAGATTTCTGATGATTTAGAAAAGATCGATGCCATCACCTCTACCTTAGACAACCCAGGATTATGGGATAAGGCTGACGCTGATGCAGCTGAAGACGATGGTTATGAGAGCTCACGTCATCCTGAGGATGAGAATGAGCGTATTGCCCGTATTGCTTTAGCCGCTGTCGGTACCAAACTAAGCCCAAGCAAGTTAGAGATTGCCTGTTGCCCTGTCTGTGGCTCGCGCGTCAAGGTCTGGTTGCCTACATCCTATGTCCAAACCGCTACCGGTCGCTGGAAAGCTGAGCGTTTAGAGAAAGAAGAGCTGCAAAGACATGTAGCTCGCGCCTATTTGCGCGCGCAGTGTACTAACGATCACTGCGGTAATCCTATTGGCTTAGAGGGTGAGGTCATTCCTTTAAACGGCGAGTCTGCTTTCAAGTATTGGAAGAACGAGGTCTTTCCTAAAGGCGCCTTACCAGCTCGCGTTAAGTACACCGATCTCAATCCAAACATCAAAGAGACTTTTGATGCTTGGGTCAACAGCCTCATCTACACCCCATGGCGTGGTCGCTTAGGTGATTGCTTGACCCCAAAGGGCCAAAAGTACGATGAATACCTGCGTCAGTGGAACAACTATAACGGCTACCAGTACGTAGAGCGTGATCCTGATGACTACAGCTCTACTGTGGATGTAACTAAGAGTCGCGCCTCACCACAACCTCCTCGCCCACAACCAGCACAGCCTTATGATGCAAGCGATGAAGAGGCTAATGAGGCCTCAACCACATCGGCCACTGCACAGAGTGCTCAAAGCGCACAGGGTACACAGAGTGCAAAGAGCGTAGAGCCTCGTAACGAGGACAATACTGCTGTAACCACCCCTGCAGTTGTGGTCGATGATGAGCATGCCAAGCCAAAGGTAAATGCTGGTGTTGATGGCGGTGACGGTGGTGTTTCAACCACTACTGATCATGACTTACAGCAACATGGTGTAGCTGCCCACGCTGAAACTGCTGGCAATAAGGAACATAAGAATAAGGGACTTTTTCCTTGGTTATCAGCTGGAGCATTTTGTGCCTTAGTGCAAGTTAAGCCTGCATATGGCGACGGCTCAGATGACGATATTGAATCTCCAATAGCAGAGCAAGACAAGTCCACAGACAAGTCGACACAAGTACCTGTAGACACAGAACATAAGGATGTCTCCACAGCCACTGCCACAGCCATTAGAGATAGGTCGCCACGCGTTGTTACCAAGCGCACTACGTCTAATAACCCATATGACATTAAGTACGGTACACCGGTCATTGTGCCGGCTGTAGCACGCTCAGGTAATGATCATAGCGATACAGATAGCTCGATAGATGCTACTAAGGCTGCTGCGGCGATTACAGGTGGTGTGATGTCTACTGCTTCTGGTGCAGCCAAGATCTTGGCTCCAGGTATTGCTATGGGTGTAGTAGGGCCACTGGTAGGCGTTGGGGCTGCTGTGGCGGCAGGCTATGGCCTTTCTAAGTTCTTAAGCGATAAGGAAGTACGTGCGCGCAGAAGACGCGATCACCAAAAACGCCAAGCCGAAAAGGCTGCTCAAGGGGCTGCTAAAGCTAAAGGCAAGGCCTAGTCCTAGGCTCAGTCCTGAGCCTAGTAGCCAAACTCACGCAAGATCTTAGTGAGGTCTGGCTTTTGGTTGATGTTGGTGATGTGGAAGATGTTGATGTTGGCTGCTTTGCAGACCTTGTCTAATCTTCGATCACGCATCTTGCGCTCAATACGCTGATGGGTTGGGTCATCAAGCTCGATGACGCAGACAATGCGCTCGCTTCTGCGATCAAGCAGCATGAAGTCGAAGCTCATGTTGTTGCACTTCTGCGCGAAGCTGCGGCGCTGCACCATGTTGAGGTCAGAGACATCAGCGTTAATCTTGACGGTAGAACCCACACTGACTTGGCAGAAGACATGGCACTTGTCGCCAAACCACAGACGCAGCTTTTGCAGATACTGATGCTCGTAGTTGGTGACGAGGTGTCCTTTACCAGAGATGGCGCCAGCCCCAATCATGACCGTAAAGATATGGTCGATATCATCAAGGTCAGGCAAATTAAAGCTCAATGACGGCCCCGCCTTTACTAGTTCTTTGTAGCTGTCATTGACCTTGCCATGTTTGAAGTACTTATCGCTCTCATCGTTTTCCTGCTGCCGCTGCAAGAAATCTAGCGACTCATTGAGCTTGTTGGGATCGGTGTGGCGTGGCGCAATAGCCTCTTCGATTTTCTTGCGACGACCAAAAGGCAAGAAGCAGTTATGCTTCATGCTCTTCTTCATAGCAAGTGTCTGGGCCTTAGTGTAGGCCGCCTGCTTATCAGCCGCAGCTTTAGCGGCAGCTGCCTTGGCTGCAGCGGTTTTGCTGAGTTTCTTTACTTTTACCTTGCCCTTGCCATTGCTTGCTTTGTTGCGGCTATTGCTGTTGCTATTCCCGCCCTTAGTTTTAGAGGGCATGATCATCCAGATCACCACGATCACAAACACTAAGCCTGCTGCATGCAGCACCATTTGTGATGGGGTTAATGAGAAGAGGTAGTGAAGAATCTCGCTCATGGGAGTAAGTGGTTAGATCGATAACAGCAACAACAAAGCAACGCTAAAAGACTTAGGATAAAGGCCATATGCCATGGCCAAGGGGGCATATGCCCAAAGGGCCAATACATCGCATTAGCGCGATGCGCGATAACGGCTTGCTATCTTAGCACAGCGTGAAAAATGGTTAGCGGTTGATGAATTGTTTCATTTTCAGTAATAGGTTGTGCTGAAGCCGCTAAGAATAAGGCTTTGCGCGTGTATTGTAGCAAGCGTTCGAAAGATTTTTCGCCAGCATTTGTAAGATTGGTAGATAGCTAAGATCTTTGAGGTCTATAATTTGGGTTAAGGGGATTTGAAAGGGCTGCAAGCCTTGTGAAATCGCCTTTTTAAGCAAGGTCGCTAGGCTCTAATAGACCCAAGTGAGCTCACTGCATACGTCAGTGCTGATCTCATGGCCGAAGGCGCTTTGTCTTCTTAGAGCTCTAGGCTACAGCGACGGCTTAGACTTGTATTCGCAGGCTTTTAGCAAGACGGTTTGGCTAACACCGAGTAGGCGCGGCCAAGCACAGCAACATCTTTGCTAACAAGCATTTTGGGAGAGATTCAGTTGATCCAGACAGATCACGTGGTGTGTGCCCGTTTCGAGGTTGAGAGGTACATTGCCCAACACCCAGAGAACGCTTCTATCCACAGTGGCGAACTTGTCTTCTACTATGTTTATGGTGACCCTTTTATTGCAGAAGTGGCCAGCCAACTCATTGCACTCTCCCCACATAAAGAGCACATGATGCAAGTTCTGGCTCTGATCCGAAATGTTGAGATCGTATATGCCAACAACAATTGGTATTACGCCGACTCACTTGCAAGATATCTGTGCGATAACTTCCTGCCCAAGTTTGATCCTGCTTTAGGTTGTTGTGACCTCACAGAGCAAGAGCAGCTTAATCTGACTTATATGCTTTGTGGTTGCTCTGATCTGGTCTTAACTTCACAGCAGCTGCGCGAACTGAGTCCACAAGAGCGTGATGGCTATGAGTTAGCAAGATGCTTTAGAGCTCCTATCTTGTTGGAGCTTGGCATAAACTGCTATGACCGATTTGTGGCCAGCATGCAGTCTTTTTGGTCGACTTTGCACGCTGGGTATGAAAGCAGTGAATCACCACTTCATAGAATTGCGTTTGAGATTAAGCTCTCAAGAGATCATGAGCAGAATAGGTTCCAAACAAGAACCAGAATCTTGGATTGTGCTGCTCTCATCAAGCACAGCCCTGAACCAGTACCTGCTGCTGTTGCTATGGACTGGGCTGCCGCTCTGACAACTCCATTAGAATCCATGGAGACTTACGCCTGCGACCTAAAGACTTTGTCGGAGCGTGTGGCTTATCAAGTAGAGTGCCTGCGCGTTAATCAGCAGTTGCCAATTATCTTTGATCTGAGCTCGATTAGAGAGCCACTTCTGACTTTTGGTATGCCCGATGGAAAGCATTTAGCTTTTCTCAATGAACAAAAAGGGCCTGAGATGCGTCGTGCACGCCTGTCTGAGTTAGGTGCTCACGCTAACGAAGTCACAGAGCAGAATCTTTGGGACTGCTTGAGCATTGTCGCCGCTCAGTCCACTTCAGTTCTTAAGCCTTATCTTGCGCCAACCATGCGCAACGTAGCTTTTGACGGGTGGATCTCGGTTAAGCCTCATGATGATAGCAAAGTGACTCATGTGTTCGTTGAAGGTGGCGTGGTCACAAAAGGGCCTCCTAACCTCAAGGGTACTGAGCTGCCACACGCTGGAGAGTCAGACGATCATTCCGAAAAGGGAGGCTCCAAGCCAAGCTCAAAGCAAAGCTCCAAGCCAAGTGCCAAACCAAGCAATAGCGCTAAGTCGAAGACACAGGCAAAGGCTAACACGTCAAAGGAGCCAAAAGGCAAGAAGAAGACGTGGACATCTGTCTTCATAAAGCCTGATTTCAAAGCTTACCCTTATGCTGAACCGAGCTATACCCCAGAGCAAAAGGCCGGAATGGAGCTGTACGTACGTAAGCGTCTTGCTCAGAACCCATTGCAGGATGTCTATGTTAGCGCTAATGCAATCATCAACCACTTGGATAATATTGCTCCGCGGACAAACTTTGGGGAACCTCTATAATTTACCACACCGCATCATACAATGCTAAGAGGCAATATCCTTGATCACTCATGCCTGAGGCTTTATTAGGATTAAGCGATGCGTATTGTGTAAGGCAGTT
>CALXYZ010000100.1 GCA_944393075.1 uncultured Anaerobiospirillum sp.
CATAGACTTCACGTGAACCTAAACTATGATAAGTGGTATAGAAAAGCCTATATCCATGCTAAGGTTTTACAATTAGCTGAAACTAGGATTCACTAAAATTAATCAATTATCTTTCCTCGATCATCGCACCGTTAGGCAAAGGTTTCATTAGATCAAACTATACAAAGGCACAAAGGAGGCATAGGCGTTATGAGCTCACCAAAAATCCATGTGGAGGAGAGTACTGCATCTCCATCGCCAGAAGACTTAGAAACTTTAGCCATGCGCTTTGCCGATGACTTTGAGCAGCACGGTCATGTCTTTGCTACTGCCGAGTCTTGTACTGGTGGTTTGATCAGCGGCACCATTACCGCCATTTCAGGTTCCTCGCAGTGGTTTGATCGTGCCTTTGTCACCTACAGTAACGAGGCCAAGGTGCAGATGCTTGGTGTAAAGGCTGAGACGCTAGAAGCCTTTGGTGCAGTTAGTGTCGAGACTGCCTGTGAGATGGTAGCTGGCGCTCTTGCCCACAGTAATGCTGATGTGGCAGTGGCTGTAACCGGCATTGCCGGCCCAACAGGTGGTACTCCTGATAAGCCAGTTGGCACTGTGTGCATTGGTCTGATGTCGCGCACTTTAGGTAAGACTTACGCTTGCTGTTTCCACTTCCAAGGAGACCGTGCTGGAGTTCGTGCTGCTACCGTACAAACGGCCTTAGAAGGGCTGTTAAGCCTCAGTGCAGGCACACTCCCTGCGTGCTACACCTTCACTAAGGACTAGGTGCGCTTCGTCTTGCTTTCCCTCTGTCACCGACCGCTGGCCCAAGGTTCTTGTCCCTTGGCCTTTAGCTTTTAGCCCTGAGCCCTGATACCAATAGGTTAGGCTGCCTGTCAGTACTAATCGCTAGCCATATCTTGTTGAGGGCTCTGCTCTCCGCTCGCGCTAAGCTTACAGCGCTATGCTGAGTCAACCGCCTAATAGGCGCACCAATGTGCCCATAGGTGCTCACAGGCGCTCACAGGGTAACAGCGCTAGTGCAGTGCTAGCGCTAGCGCTAGCTCTAGTGCAATGGCAATAGCTGCTCGTGCCGTCTTTAGCTCCAAGATAGGCGGAGATGGCTGCTTCCAAAAATGACTAATTTACGGTCTTGGTGAAGTGGCAGTAGCGAACATGGTGACAAAGCTTAGTAGAGTAAAGGTTTTGTTTAGGCGAAAAAATAATTTTATCTTTCTATTTACAGTATAAGTAATAAGCGTTATACTTGTGATCAAGCGGTAGGGCTCAAGCCAAGCGCAAACTTGGTAGCCTGCCCTCATTGTTAGGAATTTCTCAGATAAGGAATGTTCTATGGCTGCTAGTAAGACAAAGGCTACTAAAGAGGCAGGTGCTGGCTCTAACAACAAGATGGCTTCTAACTTAACCACCGATCCAAAGAAGCTTAAGGCCATTGAGGCCGCGATGGAGCACATTGAGCGCCAGTTCGGTAAGGGCGCCATTATGCGCTTAGGCCAAGGTGAGCTCGAAGAGATCGAAGCCATTCCAACTGGCTCGCTGACCTTAGACTTAGCCTTGGGTGTTGGTGGCTTACCAATGGGCCGTATCATCGAAATCTATGGCCCTGAGTCCTCCGGTAAGACCACTTTAACCTTAGAGCTGATTGCTCAGGCTCAGAAGTTAGGTAAGGTGTGCGCTTTTATTGACGCTGAGCACGCCTTAGACCCAATCTACGCCAAGAAGCTCGGCGTAAAGATCGACGATGTGCTGATTGCTCAGCCAGATACCGGTGAGCAGGCTCTCGATATCGCTGAGACTTTAGTGCGTTCCGGTGGTGTGGACGTCATTGTTATCGACTCTGTGGCTGCCTTGGTTCCAAAGGCTGAAATCGAAGGTGACATGGGCGACAACCACGTTGGTCTGCAAGCCCGTCTGATGTCGCAAGCTCTGCGTAAGCTGACTGGTACCATTAAGCAGGCTAACTGCATGGTGGTCTTCATTAACCAGCTGCGTATGAAGATCGGTGTCATGTTCGGCAACCCAGAGACCACTACTGGTGGTAACGCCCTGAAGTACTACGCTTCGGTACGTCTCGATATCCGTAAGTCCACCCCTATCAAGGACAAGGACACAATCATCGGTAACGAGACCAAGGTGAAGGTGGTCAAGAACAAGGTTGCTCCTCCATTCAAGCAAGCCAACTTCCAGATCCTCTTCAACTACGGTATCTCTAAGAACGGTGAGCTTATCGACTTAGGCGTGCAGTTGAAGCTTGTCGACAAGACTGGTGCTTGGTTTGCCTACAACGGTACCAAGATCGGCCAAGGTAAGGCTAATGCCATCCGCTACTTAGATGAGCACCCAGAGATCGCCGATGAGTTGGAGAGCAAGATCCGCGAGTACTACAAGCAGCACTCCGACTATGCTGAGACTGTGGAGATTGGTTCCTCGGCCCCAGATGGTGATGGTGCTAGCTCTGGCGACGGCTTAGACGATATCGGCATGGAAGATCTCGAAGACGAAGAGCTCATCACTGCCGTCCCTGAAGACCTCTAATGAGCATATGAGCTCAAGTTTCGGTAGCTGCACTATGCAGCTGTTGTAGATCACTAAAACGCCCTCACCACCTAGCCTCTAACGGGTGATAGGGCGTTTTCGTTTTTGGATTAGGAAACAAATCATGCTGCAGCGCAAAAAGCCTTTGGCCTCTAAAGGGCGAACCTTCGCTAAGCGCTATGACGCCTTTGAGTATGAACGAGACGATATCTACAACCACATAGTGCCTGAAGAGGTCGAAATTGCTGGTACCAAGATCGTCTCTTTAGCTTCGCTCATGCCGCAGCAAGACAGCAGTAATGGCAGTAGTAGCAATAGCGGTAGCAGCAGTAGCAGTGCGCCATACTCACGACCAATTCCTCGCTCGCAGCAAATAAGGCAAGCCAAAGCTCAGGCACGGGCGCGTAAAAAGCAGCAACAGCAGCAGCAACAGCAGCTGCAACAGCAACATGAGCTGGAGCAAGAACCAGTGCCAGCTGCCCAACAGGGGCGGGCGCCTTTAACAGTTCCGCTGCCAGCTCGTACCGATGTACCTGTGACTGCTGAGGGTGACGATATTGCTCCGTGGGAGGATACATCATCGTTGCTGGCGCCACCTCCGGCTTTTGCTGATGCTGCTGATGATATCCCTGTTGCCGGTGGTGGTCTGAGCCATGAGGAGTTCTTAGCGCTGCATGCAGCTGCTGATTCTGAGGCTGAGCAAACACCTTATACGCCATACGAGACTGCATTTGATTCTAAGTCTGAGTTTGAGTCTTATTCAGAGCCTGAACCTACTTCAGTGTCTGCTGACGATCCCTTTGCTTATGGGGATAGTGAGGAGATTGAGCCTGTACCAAGACGCTTTGCCAAGCGCTCGCCAACACGCACACGCACCTCAAAGTCTTGGGCTAAGAACTCGGATTCTAATGCTGCTGATAGCATGGCTGACGCTGAAGCTGATGCTTCTGCTGATGCAGAAGGCTACAAGCCACGAAGCTCTTTTAAATCACGTCGTTATGGGCAATATAGGCCACGCAATTCAGCTAAAGCTGCTGATCTTGAGCGTGATGTGAGCGCCGATGACTTCACTGCTTCTTTTGGGAATATTGGGGATGGAGATGGTGAGGGCAATTCCTCATCTGCTCATTCCTACTACTCCAAAAAGCCACGCTATGGCTATGGCTCTAGGCGCGGTGGCCTTAAATACCAATCTGAGCTTGATGACAGTGTGGAGAACGCCGTCAACTACATGGTAAGGCTCCTGACTGCTCGTGAGCACTCGGCCCAAGAGCTACGTACTAAGTGCAGTAAGCGCTTTACAGCTCAGACGGTAGAAGCTGCCTTAGAGCGCTGTGTTGAGCGCGGCTATCAAAGCGAGTCACGCTATGGGCAGATGCTTGTGCGGCATATGGAGTACAGCCGCTACGGCCCAATGAAGCTTAGCTTTGAGGCTCGCCGTAAAGGTGTGGATCAAAGCCTCATCAATGAGATGAGCTCAGATATCGACTGGGACGAGCTAGCCTATGAGGCCTTAGTGAAGAAGTACGGGGTACAGGTCTTAGACTTTGCGACACAGCGTAAAGCTCTAGCTTATTTAGGTCGTAGAGGTTTTGGTGCTGGCTCCTGTATGAACGCCATGGAGCGTATGCAGCGCGAGGCTAAAGAGCAAGCTGATGAGTAGCCGATGAGTAAGCGTCGTGACTGGGGGTGTGGGTGCTATTTTTTGAGGTGCTTACCTGTATGACGACGCGCACAGAATAGAGCTTTTTTGTGCAGGGAGTCGGCAAAAATAGGAAAAAGTGCTTTTTACCACTAGACATACGTGTTTAAATGAGACATTACCTGCAAGCACAAGGTTAATATGCCGTATTTTTTACAACGCAGTAACCCTGTTTTGTAAGGTCAATATCAGGTTAAGTTAGGCCAATAGGCCTAAGCGTTCATCAAGAATACCTTAGCTCTCGTGATGAGTTGAGGCCGAATTCAACTCTGCATCTTTTGCTCGAGAGTAAACAAGAAGCTGAGCAATCTTCTCTGTGGTCTAGGATGCAGGGTGTAACCGAGCAAACAAGCAAAGCCAAAGCCCCTATCTTTTCGGGATTTTCTCGATCAGATAGGGGCTTTTTTGCTATCATGTGCGCCCAAAATGCCCATAAATCCGGCCATTTTTGGATCCTGATCCTTGTTCTGATCAGATCTTGATCAGATCTTGGTCTTAAGGACAACGCCACTCATAGCCTCAAAGCTCGAACTTGTTACAAGCTCGATCTAGAGTGCCTTCATGATGATGTGAGGTGTTGGATTGTTGGATTGTGGGATAAACTGTTCACGCACATGTTGGATGAGAAATGAGCGAAGTAATTAAGCTGCAAGTTAGTGATGAATTTCATGGCAAGCGCCTTGATGCGGTACTTGGCGGGATGATTGATACGCACTCACGCAGTGCTTTGCGTACTCTCATCGATGACGGCAAGGTCATGGTTGATGGTGTCGTGGTCTCCAAGCCTAGTATTAAGGTCTCCGCTGGCCAAGAGCTGACTGTGGAGATGCCTGAGCCTGAGAACTTAGAGGCGCTGCCACAAGACTTGCCTTTAAACATCGTCTACCAAGATGACGATGTAGCTGTGATCAACAAGCCTATCGACTTTGTAGTGCATCCTGGTGCTGGCGTCAAAGACGGCACCGTGATGAATGCACTGCTCCACCACTTCCCTCAGACTGCCACCTTAGCACGTGCCGGTATCGTGCACCGCTTAGATAAGGATACCTCTGGCCTTATGGTTGTTGCTTTAAGTGCAGTGGCGCAACAGGCTTTAATCAAGGCTATCAGTCAGCACGATGTGGTGCGCGAGTATGAGGCTATTGTTGAGGGTGAGATGACCTCAGGTGGTACTGTTGATGCGCCTATTGGCCGCGACTTGCACAACCGTACCCGTATGGCTGTGATGCCTGAGGGAATGGGCCGTGAGGCTGTTACTCACTACCGTGTAATGGAGCGCTTCCGCGCCCACACGCGTCTTAAGCTGCGCTTAGAGACCGGCCGTACTCACCAGATTCGTGTGCATATGGCTAGTATCCACCACCCATTGTTAGGTGATACTCAATACGGTGGTCGCCGCATTAAGCACATTGCTGGCGCTTCTCCGGAGCTGGATGCAGCTTTAAACAACTATCGCCACCAAGCTTTGCATGCTACTCACATTGAGTTTGAGCATCCTGTAAGCCATGAGATGCTGAGCTTTGATGCTCCAATTCCTGAGGATATGCAGCACTTAATCGAGCTCTTACGCCAAGACTACGAGCTTAACGGCCTCTATTAGGCCCAAGTCAAAGCCTCAGCCTTAGCCTCACAGAGTCTAAGAACCTCTTGAGGCAACTAAGGCAACTAAGAGACGGACTTCTGCAGGTTCATTAAGACACGAAAGGCTAGGCAGTAACTCTCATCTAAGGCCCTCTCCAAGTTACGACTCCAAGGCCCAGATTTGCCCTATTTTGGTAGGGTGGAGCTGGGCCTTGGCTTGTCTGCCTGAGCCCTTGTTAGGCCTGTGATTTCACCCAATTAGATCATTTTTGTTGCGCTCTAGATCACAATGTGATGCCTTCATTGCACCCGTAACATCATTGTTCAGGCTATATTAGAAAAGTTGACTGCAAGTTTGGTAAAAGTGTCAGTTAAATGCAAACAGCGCGTGTTGCTAGTAAAACAACAAAAACAGTAAAACAGCGCGCACCGAGCAGAACGCATTGCTGACACGCAACAGTGAGGTTCTTACTTGCAGAGCCTAGTCATTGGAGATCATTTGATGGTAGCAGTGGTAGAAGACGATCGCGAAAACAAGATGCAACAGCTGCGTGCAAGTCATTTAGCTGAAGTGGCGAAGTCGGCTCTACTTAAGGGACGTTATGTAGTGGTGGATTGCTTTGAGGGGAACTTTACCTCCTTAGTGACCACTCGCATTGGCGGACAGAGTGAATCTCCTTTTGATAGCTTTAACATGGCCTACCATGTTGGCGATAACCCAGCTCGTGTGGCCGAAAACCGTAAACGCCTGCGTGAAGACTTTGGTTTTCAACACGTCTGCTACATGGATCAAACCCACTCCAACGAAGTGATGGTGGTAGACGAGAGCAACGTCGCTCAAGAGGTCTTCCAGTGTGACGGCTTGGTCACCAAGCTCAAAGGTGTAGCTTTGGCGGTGATGACCGCAGACTGCCTGCCTCTAATGCTTTGTGATGAAGAAGAGGAAATTGTCGGTGCTATCCACTGTGGTTGGCGCGGCATTGCCTCCGGCATCATTGCTAACGCCATCGACAAGATGGAGAGCATTGGTGCTCGCCGTAATCGCATTATTGCCTATATGGGCCCAGCTATCGGCCCGCGCTCTTTTGAGGTGGGGGATGAGGTTAGGGATATCTTCGTCAAGCAATACCAGCCTTATGCAGAAGCCTTTGTTAATCGTTTAGTGGTCAACCCAATGCTGCCTCCTGTAGCATCGGCTATCGCCAGTAGCGCTTTCTCGCTACAAGGTGTGACCAAGGTTCTTGAAGGTCGACTCCACCGTACCACCAGCAGTGATAACAGCGCCAACAACATGAACTTAAGCTTAGATCCTCACTTAGATCAAAGCTTAGAGCAGGGCTTGGATCAATATCCTGAGCAGCATGCAACTGCTGCTGAAAGACTGCAAGCGATGGCTAATCAGGCTGCAACCACAACCCCAACCACAACTTCAACCCAAGATTCAGCTTCAGCTGCTGCCGCGTCTTCTGCTGAAGAGGTTAGTGATGCTGAGCATAAGCCTCATGAGCCAAATCATGGCTTAGAGATGAGCAAGCATGTTGACCCAAGTACTAGACTTGAGGCTCCAGGTACCGTTGTCGGCGGTTTGAACTTAGAGATCGATGACAAGTTAGAGGCCGAAAACGCAGCCTACCGAGCAGCCCAAGAACAAGCACGCTTAGAGTCTAAAGAGGCTACGGCAGAGGACATTGATGGTACATTGCTCGGAGCTCCTGCATTGCACGTCAAGGCAAGAACAGAGGTGCTGTATGACCCTGATTTAGGTGAGATCAAGTTCTTAAAGATCGAAGGTAAGCACCTGTGCAACATTTACGAGCTGGCAGTTTTAACGTTGCAGCGTGCCGGTGCCACTGGTTATGTCTATGGTGGTCGCTTTGATACTTTCACCCAAAGTCCACTGTTCTACTCTTATCGTCGAGAGCACCGCACGGGGCGCATGGCCTCAGTGATTAGCGTCAACCCATAACGACGAACATCACCTCGTGAACTACCCATCAGCTAAAGCTGATGGGCTTCTTCCTGCTTCAGCGAGCTCTTGGAGCTCTCCACAGGCTTTAACTTCGAAGCGTTCCCTCCCCTAGGGCGCAGGACGCCACCCTCCTGCTACAGCCGCATTCCTTTGTGAAAGATATTAACGGCGGCAGCCAAATCTCTTTCGTTGTGCGCATGGCACTGCGGGCATTCCCATTCCCTAATCTTGAGACCCTTCATTCCCTTAAGCTCAGTATTGCGATACCCGCAGTACAATCAAAGCTGCGCGCCCAGATTTTTCAACATGGTAACAGCTCAGTCTAGACGGCTTAGAAAGCATGGCTGCACATACAAGTGTGCAGTCCCACAGTCCTCTCAGTCACCACCCAACTCATCCTTTTCTGCCTCGCACTGTTTTCTTGTACACCTGCGTAAAGCCTGTATTTATACCGGCTTGGCTCTTTGATCTGCGCCTAGAGATGGGCCGCAAAAATATTTTGATGCCCCCACTTTAAATTTTGGGTACACGTCCCCACGTCATTAAGTGTAAGAACTAGAGCTCCACTGAAAACGGAGATCTGTGAGCAGTAGTGGCTTGCAGCGGTCATGGATAGACCCTGAGTCCAGCTGTTCTGATCCCAGCTCAATAGTGGCGCTGGTAGTTTAGATTTTTTCTTTGTGGAGGAACGAGATGCGTTTAGAGAGATTTACGGTCAAGTTTCAAGAAGCCTTATCCGACGCACAATCGTTAGCAGTGGGTCATGACAACCAGTTCATTGAGCCAGTGCACATTATGGCTGCGCTCTTGAACCAAGAGGATGGTTCGATCCGTCCTTTATTGACCTTAGCCGGTTCCGATCCTCAAGCAGTCAAACTCCTCGTAGACAAAGCAGTTGATAACCTGCCTCGTGTCCAAGGTGTTGGTGGTGATTTACAGCTGTCGCCACAGACCGGCAAGATGCTCAATTTGTGCGATAAGCTGGCACAGAAACACCAAGATTCCTTTATCTCCTCTGAGATGTTCGTCTTAGCCGCAATGAATACCGAATGCGACTTAAAGAGAATCTTAGAGCAGTGCAATGTGAGCAAGGAAAAGCTCGACAAGGCCTTAGAGACAGTGCGTGCTGGCTCCAAGGTTGATAGCGACAATGCCGAAGAGGCTCGTGGCGCCTTAGCAAAGTACACCATTGATTTAACCGAGCGTGCTGAGCAAGGTAAGTTAGACCCTGTGATTGGTCGTGATGAAGAGATTCGTCGTACCTTGCAGGTGCTGCAACGCCGTACCAAGAACAACCCTGTGCTTATTGGTGAGCCTGGTGTTGGTAAGACTGCTATTGTTGAGGGCTTAGCCCAACGTATCGTTAAGGGTGAAGTTCCAGAAGGTCTGCGCAACAAGCGTGTGCTGACCTTGGACTTAGGTGCCTTGATTGCAGGTGCTAAGTACCGTGGTGAGTTTGAAGAGCGTTTAAAGTCAGTGCTCAACGAGCTTGCTAAGCAAGAAGGCAAGGTCATCTTGTTTATCGATGAGCTCCACACCATGGTGGGTGCTGGTAAGGGCGAAGGCTCCATGGATGCGGGTAACATGTTAAAGCCTGCATTAGCTCGTGGTGAGCTCCACTGCGTGGGTGCTACCACCTTAGACGAGTATCGCCAATACATCGAAAAGGATGCCGCTTTGGAGCGTCGTTTCCAAAAGGTATTGGTGGATGAGCCTTCGGTGGAGAGCACGATCGCTATTCTGCGTGGTTTGAAAGAGCGTTATGAGCTCCACCACCATGTGCAGATTACCGACCCTGCTATCGTGGCTGCTGCTACCTTGTCGAACCGCTACATCAGCGATCGTCAGTTGCCTGATAAGGCTATTGACCTTATCGATGAGGCTGCTGCCAGCATTCGTCTGCAGATCGACTCTAAGCCTGAGCCTTTAGATCGTATTGACCACCGCTTAATCCAGCTCAAGATGGAGCGTCAGGCTGTGGCCAAGGAGACCGATGAGGCATCGAAGAAGCGCCTTGAGAACCTTGATGCAGACATCAAGAAGAACGAGGACGAGTATCAGCGCTTAAACGAGATCTGGAAGCACGAAAAGCTCATCTTAGAGGGCACCCAAAAGTTCAAAGAGGAACTTGACTTAGCTCGCCATGAGTTTGAGGTGGCTCGCCGCAGTGGTGACTTAGCTCGTATGAGTGAGTTGCAGTACGGCAAGATCCCTGAGTTAGAGCGTAAGATCGCCGAAGCTTCTAAGGCTGAAGGTCAACAAACCAAGCTCCTTAAGAACAAGGTCACGGATGCTGAGATTGCTGAGGTGGTGTCGCGTGCTACCGGCATTCCTGTGTCGCGTATGCTTGAAGGCGAGCGCGATAAGCTGCTGCGTATGGAAGACAACCTGCATAAGCGCGTGATTGGCCAAGGCGAGGCAGTAACAGCCATCGCTTCTGCTATTCGTCGTAGCCGTGCTGGCTTGTCTGATCCAAACCGCCCAATCGGTTCGTTCTTGTTCTTAGGTCCTACTGGTGTGGGTAAGACCGAGCTGTGCAAGGCCTTAGCTCAGTTCATGTTCGATACGGAAAAGGCAATGGTACGTATCGATATGTCGGAGTTCATGGAGAAGTTCTCGGTCTCGCGCTTAGTCGGTGCTCCTCCAGGATACGTTGGCTACGAGCAGGGTGGTTACTTGACTGAGGCTGTACGTCGTCGCCCATACTCAGTCATTCTCTTAGACGAGATTGAGAAGGCTCACCCTGACGTCTTCAACATCCTGCTGCAGGTCTTGGATGACGGTCGTTTAACCGATGGTCAAGGTCGCACTGTGGACTTCAAGAACACAGTGATCATCATGACCTCCAACTTAGGTTCTTCGATGATCCAAGAGGAGAATGGTAAGTCGAGCTACGAAGAGATCAAGGCTAAGTTGCTGACGATCTTGGAGAAGAACTTCAAGCCAGAGTTCTTGAACCGTATTGATGAGACCGTGGTCTTCCATCCATTGAGCCACGAACACATCAAGTCGATTGCCAAGATTCAGCTCAACACGCTCTGCAAGCGCCTCAAGGACGTGGGCTTGGACGTCGATGTGTCCGATCACATCTACGACTACGTGGCCACTGTGGGCTTCGATCCAGTATTTGGTGCTCGTCCATTACGTCGTGCAATCCAAAACGAGGTCGAGGATCCACTCTCCAAGATGATTTTGGAGGGCAAGCTGCTGCCTAACGTTCACTACGCCTTAGACGTCGACGAGAATGGCAAGCTTACTTGTACCGCAACCAAGCAGTTAGCAGGTGATGCAGCAGCTGCTGCCGCAGGCGCAGCCGCAGCAACGCCAGCTGGCGCCTTGCCTCATGGCGTAGCAGGTGGCATGGCAGGATCTAACCCTGCACAGTTACGTGGCCCACGTCAGTAACTGCGAGAAAAGAGAAACTTAGTGCTGTGTGCAAGCTAAGTCTTGCGGTGCTAAGATCACTGTAACTAACTAAACTCATGCAGCTGTTGTAAGCTGTGCTCAAGCCCAGATTCTGATGTTGCTCCGCAGCATTGGTGTCTGGGCTTTGTTATTTGGGCTCGTAGACGCTTGCGGCAAGGGCTGCTGCTTCGGCTACGTGCCCCTGAAGCATTTCCTCTCCCCTCACATCCACTACCACCAGCTCTTTTCTCATAGTTACTCCTACCCTACATCTGCTCTCTTACCCATAACCAAGCTCATATGCATGACGGGCTCTTGGTTCTCTGTTCCTGTTCCTGTTTCACGAGCTGTGCGTACAGCAAACGGGTTTGACAAGTTCAAACGCATCTAAAAGAGGCTGCTTAAGTATGGATCTACAGGGGTTAATGCCTTATGGTACAAGGGTTAGAGGCTGATTTGTGCTGTACGCACAGCTCGATAAATTTCGAGCTGTGCGTACAGCAAACGGGTTTGACAAGTTCAAACGCATCTAAAAGAGGTTGCTTAAGTATGACCCTACAGGTGGTAATTCCTTATAGCACAAGGGCTAGAGGCTGATTTGTGCTGTACGCACAGCTCGCTGTTTCAGCTCTCGGCTATTTGATCTCTGACCTCTAGCGTCTGTCTTGAGGGCTGCCATTGCCCTTGTGATGGGGTCTTAGCTCTGGCTAAGAGCCGAAAAGCGCGATCCGTAGCGGCTTTGGGTGGCTTTTTGGGTGGCTTTTGGGGTGTTAGATCGAGGTTAAGTTGGTGAGTGATGGTTGTGAAGCAATGGCAGGTAGGGTGCTCGCAAAAATTTTTTTAGAGGCTCTAGGCCGCATAAATATGCGCTTTGTGCGTACTTTGGAGAATGAGATTTTAGAAATTTTTGAAAAAAGTGTTGACGGGGGATTAAAAATCCTTAAAATACGTTCCCGCTGACACGCACTGAGGTGCGCAGCAATAAAAAGCAAAGCCAAGCGCTTTGTTGTTCTTTAAAAATTTAGGTATAGACAATCTGTGTGGGTTCTTGAGAAAGA
>CALXYZ010000101.1 GCA_944393075.1 uncultured Anaerobiospirillum sp.
TGTGCAATGGTTTAGACTAGATCAAACACACCTAAAAGAGGCTGCTTAAGCATGGCCTTACAGAGGTTAATGCCTTATGGTACAAGGGTTAGAGGCTGATTTGTGCTGTACGCACAGCTCGAAAAAGTTCTATCACTAAGGATCACAATGAAGACGATTTGCGCTGGTGTTGCTACCATGCTATTTACTGCCTCTATCACTGTTATGGCTGATAGCAGCCTGCCTAACTGGGACGACATCTATGGCTTTGAGGACAGAGAGGGCAACTATTACTACCACTATGGTGATGGTGAGTTCTTTGGGCCTGATGGTAAGTATCTGTATGATGATGGCAGCGGATACCTAGTTGGCCCTGATGGCTACTATGAGCTAGATGAGGACATGGGGCTCTATGCTCCAGATGGCCACTATTATTATTTTCAGTAATGGCTTAACCTGTCTCGCGTGACCATAGTGCCCATAAAACGACAAAGCAATAGCTTACATCAAGAGCAAACTCAACAATCTTCCAATGCAAAGCACACAAAACAACTCCAGCACATCAACATCTACAGCTCTAGCTCAAGCAGAGTCTGATATTGATTTAGGCAAAGCAGCAGTAAACACCTTACGCGGTGCGGGTAAAGCCCTTGCAGTAACAGCTCTGGCTGGCTTTGAGGGATTAGACTCATTCAATCGCAGCTTTGCTGAGCTAAACCAACAATTAGCTATTGAGCGTGAAAATCGTGCCCAACAAAAAGAGCTTGAAAAGATTCAGTATCAATCAGAGCACCTGATTGAGTTTCACGACATCATGACCAAGCTGTTCCACTTAGTACGCAATAAAGATGACGCTGAATTTATTGATTCAATGATAGCTGCGTACAAGGACAACCCTAGTACCGCTTTAAGTATTGCAGCTAAGCGCTTAGAGACGAAAGAAGAACTTCAACGCTCTTACCAGAAGCTTGCTAACGATCTCCAACAACGCCTAAACCTTGATAAAGGTCTTATGGCACGCTGCGGTACAGAGCTCGCAGAGCTCTACATGCGCGGCTTTATGTTTAAGGACAATTCTTTCCGTATCTTTGTAGACCTCCTTGGCCAATACCCTGAAGATATGACATCAGAGCTCATAAGCCGCGAGCTGCGCAAGTACATTTAATGCACTAAATGTCGTACTCAAAAGGGCTGCTGCCACCATAGCCGTAGCTGTCGTCGTAGTCATCGTCACCAAGCATAGCCTTTTCGGCAGCACGACGACGGCTGTAGGAGGCGACCGAGAACTCGTCTAGGAGCTTTTGCTCGCGGCGGAGTTCTTCCTTTTGGCGCTTGATGCGGTGCTTTTCGAGCAGCGTCTCAATGACCTTGCGGTCTTTTTGGCGGTTAAGGTAGAAGAGGCGCTTTTGCTCAGTGAGCATCTTCAAGCGCTGCAGCTCTTGGCGTTGCTTTAAGGCAATGTTATCGAGCTTTTCAATAAAGGCTTGGTACGCAAGGAGCTTGGTACCGGTCAAGCCCATGCGGCCCTCGCCTTCCATCTCGGCGATGTAGTTGACGCGGAACTCTTCCACCTGCTTAATTTGCAGCTCGTAGTTGCTCACTTGGTTGCGACAAAACACCCAGTCCTCAAGGGCTTTTTCCTCATCGCGTTTGCGCTTGTCTAGAACCAAAGTTAAGGCTCTATCTTGGGGATGGACGAAACTCTCCTCAGACATAGCTCTTCACCTACTACAACTAGTTGCTACTAGTTGCTACTTACTGCTTGCAATGACCGAAGCCCCAATGACGCTCTTACTTGTTTGTGGGAGCTATTGGGGCTTCACCTTTTATCTTTGCCTTGTTATGCCATGTTCACGCGCGTGACTCTCTAGCGCTGTCCTTGGTTGCGTGGGGTAAAGGACATACGGGCAGCCACAGGTGCATTACCAGGGGCTTGGCGATTTGGTGGTGGCATCATGCGAGCTTGAGGCACACTGCCCTTGTTCTTAGCATTATCGATCAACACCAGCGAGAGTTTACGCAGGGCATCGATACTGTCAGAGAAAGGCACGACCTCTTTCATACCCTGTTGCGTGAACTCGTCGATGTATGGCTTGATCATCAGGGCCTGATCGATTCTAGGATCAGAGCCACGTTGATAAGCACCAATGGAGATCAGCTCGCGGTTTTGGTTGTAGAGGGCTATGCATTGGCGAATGGTACGAGCCATCACCATATGCTCATCTGTGACCACAGCTGGCATCACACGGGAGATCGACTTCTCAACATCGATGGCTGGGTAATGACCAGAGTCAGCAAGCTCACGCGAGAGCACAATATGACCGTCCAAGATAGCACGAGCGGCGTCGGCAATTGGGTCTTGCAGGTCATCACCTTCAACCAACACAGTAAAGAAGGCAGTAATCGAACCTTGACCTTCACCACCGTTACCAGCACGCTCTACTAAGGCTGGGAGCTTAGCAAACACTGATGGTGGATAGCCCTTAGTTGCAGGTGGCTCCCCCACAGCCAAAGCGATCTCACGCTGTGCCATGGCGTAACGGGTCAGGGAATCTAAGAGCAGCAAGACGTTATAGCCTTGGTCACGGAAGTATTCAGCGATCGACAAGGTGGTCTCACAGCCCTTAAGACGCATCAGAGGCGAGGCATCAGCAGGTGCAGCGACCACGATCGAACGGGCACGACCTTCTTCACCTAAAATGTCCTCAATGAATTCTTTAACCTCACGGCCACGCTCACCGATCAGTCCCACAACCACGATATCGGCGGTAGTACCGCGGGTCATCATACCTAAGAGCACGGACTTACCAACACCGGAGCCCGCAAAGAGACCCATACGTTGGCCTTCACCCACAGTCAGTAAGGAGTTAATTGCTCTGATGCCGACGTCTAAGCTCTTACGGATTGGACGACGGGCCATTGGATTTAAACGGGTAGCTGTCCACTGTGCGGCATTACCCTTAGCTAAAGGGCCCAAGCCATCAATAGGCTCGCCCATACCATCGATCACACGGCCTAAGAGATGAGTACCATATGGGAAATCACGCACGCCATTGATAGGGTAAACACTAGCACCTGGAGTCACGCCTGAGACTTTCTCGGTAGGCATGAGATAAATGGTTTTGCCAGCAAAACCCACCACCTCAGCTTCCATATCGCCGTTTTCCAGTTCGATACGGCAGCGATCACCAATGGCGACCTTCAGACCTACAGCCTCTAAGGTCAGTCCCACCACGCGGGTAAGCTTACCCACAATCTGTGGGCTAACCTCGCGCTCTGGCACCTCAAGGGCCTTAATACGGGACAGCAAATTGTTCATAACCATCCCCCTATTGAGCCTGTGCAGCTGCCGCGGCGGCAGCTTCAGCCTCAGCAGCAGCGGCCTGATCAGCGATGCTTGGAGGTGGAGTTAATTGCCCTGGTAGGATGGTTTCAGCAACTTCGGCTACAGGCTCAGCACTATCGCCTGCTGCGGCTGCTGCGGCGGAATCGGCTGCTGCAGCATCACAATCGCCTTGCTTGCTTTGGCCAATAGCTTCAGCAATAGCCTCATTGGTCTTAGAGATGTTGGTAGCAGCTTGCAGCTCAGCAGCATCAGGATCAAACACAGGGCGATCAGCAGCAGTGGCTTGAGCCGCATCGGCTGCGGCGGCGGCAGCGTTAGCAGCCAACTCTTCTTTGAAGTTTGGCTTGGGTGCCATGCTCTGCATATTGGCGGCGATGCGCTCGGACATGGCTAAGATGTCGCGTGGAGGAATAATTTGTTTCTTTGGCACCTCATCGTACTCAGGGCAGCCTTCGATCGACTCTTTACGAGCAGAGCTGACCACATCTGAAGCACCAGTTAAGAAGTCGCTGATGAGGGCATCAATACGGTCATTGACGCGCCATTGCACCGAGCTGACCTTGGTGTTGACGATGATGTCACCTTCTTCTAAATCTGGGTTGGTGCTTAGGTTCCAGCCTTGGGAGTTCATGTAATCTTTACCAATGGCTGCCACCATCAGAGCATAATCGTTCTCAGATAATTGGATCTCAGCACCTTGCTTAGCCTCAGGTAAGAGGCTGACGCATTGCTCGATAGCATGCTTTAAGAATTCGGTATCACCCTTGATTTCGCGCTTGATGATGACCTTAACGAGGCGGGAAACTAAGTACACGATCTCATCGGTTACAGTCTCATCCATTTCGCGTAATGGGTGAGCGAGCATATCAGCTAAATGACGGAAGCGGTCGGCTTGGGTGGTAACCATATCGCTACCAGAAGCGATACCAGCCTCTTGGCCTTTGGTAAAGCCATCATCACGGCCTTGGCGGAAACCATCTTGGTAACCTTGAGCCATACCATCTTGCTGACCTTGAGCAAAACCATCAGTCTTACCTTGCTCTACACCCTTTTGATAGCCTTCTTCGTGGCCTTGGTTAAGGCCTTCGGTATAGCCTTCGTTGCGGGCAGCGTTACGGATAGCCTCTAACTCTTCTAAAGAAACAGTGTTGCGCTCTTCTTCAGCCTCTTTGGCCTCAGCTGCAGCCTTTTCAGCAGCGGCACGCTCTTCTTGTTCCTTACGCTCAGCTTCAGCTTTAGCGGCGCGCATAGCTTCCTGATGGCGCTTGAAGTAGCCACCAATCTCATAGCCCATAGCGTTGGTAGAAACAGGCTTACCATCGTCAAACAGAGGCCATTGCATAGGAGTAAAGCCCTCTGCGGCTGCGCCATTAACAATGGTCACTTCCCTAAAATCTTTACCACGACCAGTATCCTTGATCGAAGTCACCACACGATTAGGATCAACCTTGGCACTAGTATCAAAAGCTTCGTGACTTGCAGCCATTAGACAAAAACTCCATAAACAATGGGAGGTTTGAGTTTAACTCAATGCATAGAGCTTAGCGTCGAACCAAACAAGGCTAAGCTTGGCTAACCTAAGCTAGCTATCTAACCACCATCTTCAGCCGTTAGTGCATACCTTAATGCTTTAGCATCAGGCACACTTCAGGGCTTAGGTGCAACAGGCGGGCCAAACACGGCATCTGCGTCCTAGCGCGCCATTGTTTTTGCTAGCTAAATCAGCTTTACATGCATCATTTCCTCTTTATTTTACAGCACCTCAAAAATTAAAGCCCCTGCCCCACCACACACGCACGGCAATCGCCTGTGCGCGCAAGGTTGAGCAAGGGCTGATGCTGCCTAGGCCAGAAGAGAGCAGATAGCAGTCGGTGCCGTTCATGCGGACACCGCTGGTACGGACACCGCTGGTACGGCCACCGCTGCTGCGCTCGTAACTGGCCTTTGGAAGTAACAGGACTATTCGATGAACTCGTCGCCGCCACCGCCACGGGTAAGCATAATCTGGCCTGCGTCGTTGAGCTTGTGGGCGATAGCCAGAATTTCCTTTTGGGCAGCCTCGACATCGGATACCTTGGTAGGCCCCATGGTCTCCAAGTCTTCCTTGAGGGCTTCGCGAGCACGTGAAGACATGTTCTGATAGAATTTCTCGCGCAGGTTCTCGTCGGCACCCTTGAGGGCCTTTTCGAGCAAGCCATTTGGCAGCTCGCGTACCAGAATCTGGATGGAGCGATCGTCGACACCACCGAGGTTCTCGAACACGAACATGAGGTCTTGAATCTGTTGACCCATTTCCTTGTCTTGAGCCTGAATTGCATCCATGAGCTGGGTCTCGGTGTTGTTATCGAGGTAGTTCATGATGTTAGCAGCAGACTTGAGACCACCAATCTTGGCCGATTGTGTACCGGCAGAACCAGCAAATTGCTTTTCCATGATCTCGTTTAACTCTTGTAAGGCCGCAGGCTGCACTTCCTCTAAGGTGGCGATACGCATAATGAGGTCTAAGCGCACAGTCTCTGGGAACTGACTTAAGATCTGAGCAGATTGCTCTGGATCTAAGTAAGAGAGCACGATGGTCTGAATCTGAGGGTGCTCGTTTTGGATGATGGTGGCCACCTGTCTTGCATCCATCCACTTGAGGGAATCAAGACCATGGGAGCCACTACCCATAGAGATCTGATCGACGAGGTTGTTGGCCTTATCCTCACCTAAAGCAGCAACTAAGGCGTTCTTCACGAAATCGGAGGAACCTAAGCCAATGTTGGAGTGCTTGGTGATGTCGCGCAAGAAGGTCTTGTGGACGGCATTCACACCATCTTGGTTGAAGTCCTCAAGCTCAGCCATGCGGATACCAAGCTTTTGCACCTGCTTTGGCTGGAGGTTGCGGAACAAGGTCGCAGCATCATCTTCAGACAGCGACAACATCAAAATAGCAGCCTTATCGATGCCAGAGAGCTTCTCTAAAGCCATCTTCTCGTCATCGGTAAGCTCTAAACCATTGTTCGATGGCTGAGCCATTGGTGAATATGAAGCTGCCTGCATCGCACCACCCTGGCGCATCAAGGCTCGATCTGACATAGCAAGACCTCTTTGATCTTCAGATAAGACCACTTACGTGATCGATCACGTCACCTCTGCCACATTCAGCTCACTCGGTACGGCACAGTGCAGCACAGCGCAGCACGACACAACAGCAAGCAGCAAGCACAGCAGGTTAAGAAAAAAATCTGTTTGTTTGGTTTAAAGCAAAACGGCCTCAAGAGCCACCCTTACCTTCCTCTTTTCTGCTGGTACCCCAGCCCCAAGGATCATTCTTGGGGCTGTGAGTTAAACAGCAATTTGGTAAGTGACGGCGCCTGAAGCCGCGCAAAGAATACTATAGACCGCTTGGGGCTTTGTTCTTCTTCTTGTCCTTCTTGTCCTTGAGATCAGAGTTAATCCAATCACGGAGCACTTCAGCAGAAAGCTGTGGCTCGTTGGAGACCAAGGTACGGACAGCGTTGAGCAGATCCTCGTCACGGTGGAGATTTGGCAACTCAATGCCACCCTCGCGATTGATGTTGTAGATCTGATCGTTGAGCTCGTTTTGAGCGGCGATTAAGTTGAGATCATCCTCACCACCCAAGGCCGAGCCGTTATCAAGCTCTAATTGATGCTCAAGCTCAGCATCCTCAGGCGAACGACCACGCAGCAGGCGGTTGATCATTGGGCGTACCACGAAGACCACCAGCACTAAGATGATCAGCACAGCACCGCCGATACGCAGGATGCGTAAGAAAGCTTCTTGCTGCCACCATGGAAGTGGAGGTTGCACGTCGTCGTGAGGGAAAGCGATGTTCTCGACCATCACAAAGTCGCCGCGGGCTTCATCTAAGCCTAAGCCACCGCGCACTAAGTCAGCAATCTTGTCTAAGTCTTCTTGGGTACGTGGCACATAGGTCACAGCACCATCTGGAGAGGACTGACGTAAATTATCGACTGCCACCGACACGGTCAAACGCTGCACCGAATTGGTTGGGCGAATGGTGTGACGCACGGTGGTGTCCACTTCGTAGTTGCGGACAGCTTCGCGGTTCTCGTTTTGAGCGCTTTGTGAATCAGACTCGTTAGCAGTGCCATTACGCAGCTGTTGTGGAATAGTGGCATTTGCTGGAGGCTGATTCGAGAGCGAACCTGGAACACCGTATGGAGTTCCTTGTTGATCGGTACCACGCTCTTCACGTAAGGTTTCAGAGCGGACGGCCTGATTTTCAGGATTGAAGAATTGACGGGTCTCTTCCTCAACCGTGGTATCTAAGGTGACGTCAACTTCAGCCGAGTAGTTACCAGCGCCTAACATTGGGCGGAGGATGGAGTCTAACTTATCGCGGTATTGAGCTTCTCGCAGAGTGCGCATCTCAAACTCACGTTGCAGACGGTTGTCGGCGGAATCAGCTGGATTCTGGGCACTTAACAGACGGCCGGCTTGGTCGGTCACGGTCACATCCTTAACTAAAAGGTTGTGCACCGAAGAAGCCACAGTAAAGCGAATCGAATTGACGTTCTCTGGTGTCAAATAAGCGCCATTTTGCAAGGTCACCACCACGGCAGCAGATGGACGTTGCTGATCACGAGCAAAGACGTTGTCGCGTGGAATGGCCAAAAGCACCGTGGCGTGCTCCACACCGTTGATACGCTCAATAGCGCGGGCTAATTGCATCTCACGGCTGTGCTTGATGCGCTCGCCCTCAAGGCGTTGCGACACACCAAAGCCGCTATCTTGCATGATGATAGCGTCTTGCTCAGCAATCTTGTTGACGGCCACACCATTACGCAGCATAGCCTCTCGCACGGTAGCGTAATCGTCTACGTGCACCAAGACCTGATCGCCGTTTAAGGTGTAGTTAAAGCCTTGCAAGCTTAAGAAATCTAAAACCTGGCCCAACTCTTCAGGGGTGTAGCGGCCAATGGAGCGCTGCGAGGCAGCTTGGCTGCTGGACTGTAAGGACAGAAGACCAAACACAGCACCGGTTAAGAACAGCACCAAGAAGCCTAAGATAATAAGCTTGCGGAGGATCTCACCGTTGCCTAAGAATTCAGCGACACGTCCTTTGAAAGTGTTGTTGGCTGGAGGAGCGGCAGAAACATTATTGCCTAGAGTGCCACCAATGCGGTTGCTGTCATCATCCCCGTCCGCGTCAACTGCGGCGGCCTCGGCTGTTTGCGAAACAGTTTGAGGTTGAGCGACACCGGTTGTGGCTGGATCGACAAGAGCCGTGCTCGGATCTTGTTGATTGGCACCAGCGGCAACTGGGAACGAATTGTCTGACATTTTCTATCCTTTACACGAAAAGCCTACGGCGGCAACAAAGGCTAGCTCAAGCGACAAGCTAAGCTAAAGCTATAGCTGTACACGACCACAAGACAGAAAGAAAAAAGAAAAAAGCAACCGGACAACCGGCCACAAAAAACAAGAAAACACAACATGAAAAGCAAGGACAGAGCCATTTATGAGCACCACAAAGTGACGCTGATCACGGCAAGATGCTTTCAGATGTTTTTATGTTCTTATGCATGAAATGTAACGAAAGGAGGCTGCGCACAAGGCCAAAAGGAAAGAAGAACAAAGATGTAAACATCACATGAGCTAGCGCTCATCTCCCCTTATATGCAATCTACTCGGTTACTTTTCTAAACTTTTCCTCTCCGTAACTTGAAATCTGAGTCTGCTACAACCAAGCCTGACTATTGTGGGTACTATGGGTACTAAGTACAGAACAAAACACCACCCAATCCATCAAGATTAAAAGATCTGATCTTGGAATCAGGTATCTGTAAGTTCTGCGTCATAGTGAGCAAGGTCATGGAGGGGATGGGACACGGTATACCGCATCTTTCTTCCCCATCATGCCTCATGGGCACTCACAAAATCACTTAAGCTCAAAGGGCCAAAGGGCAATGAAAAAGCACTAAGCCCCAAAGTGCATCACAGCTACCCTATCCACACCATCAAACACATCAAAACAAAAGCATGAAAAAGGGGCTGCAATATGGCTAAATCTGCATTTGCATAATCGACTGATAGGCCGAGACCAATCTGTTTCTGATTTGCAAGGTGGCCTCAAAAGACAAGCTCGACTTTTGGGAAGCAATCATGACATCGGCTAAGGTGATGGAGCGATCACCAACATCGAAGCGCGATTGCATCTCGCTAGCTTGGTTTTGGAGGATGTTTACGTTCTCAAAGGCATCGACTAAGAGCTGCTTGAACTCACCTACGGTCTGTCCTGCATTTTCTGGGGCAATGGAGTCATAGGAGTGATTAACACCGGCGGCACCAGAAGTAGCAGTACCGGCGGCACTAGCATTAGCACTTTGGGCGCTAGCATTGATAGACATGGCATCATCACGCAAAGCACGAGCAGCGCTCTCGCCGTTAAAGAAAGCAGCTTGGCCTTCGAGGTTTTGATTGACAGAAGGCGAATAGGACAGGCTATTTTGCATTACACCCATTTGCCTATTCATCTGCTCAAGCTGCGCTAACAGCGCGCTATTGCTGATTTGTTCAATGCCCATTGTCAACTGCTCCTGTCAGATTAATGACTAAAAAATCAAATCTCTGAGGCTTAAGTCAAAAAGCATGCCACGCAAACAGCATAGCGCCACAACGCTGCACATGGTGCAACGGCATACATATCACCTTTATCGCCCCAACAGGCACAGCAAACACGACCAAGTCTCATCCTGCCAATGCCCTATTCTCGGCCTCAAAAACGCAAGGCCTGCTCACGCGCAAAAAAAGGAACCAAACATCCCATAGCGCGCTAGCGCTACACTCATCTTGCAACGCAAAAACAGCGATTTGCAAAAATTAAAGATTATAAGCCTTTCTGTTGGCTTTTTGTGAAGAAAAAACTAGATCAAAGCGGCACAAAAAAGGGAGCTCAACTCCAAGCTCCCTCTTTGGTAGCGCCTTTACAAGGCCACGCAGCCACCAAGCGAGCTCCACGCTCGTCTGATAGGCTGCTACGCGCTATTTAACCATGGCCGCTCATTCCATCAGCCATGGCATCAGCGGCCATGGCCTTAGCTGCCATGACCTACAGCAGCCATAACCTTAGCTGCCATGGCTTATTCAGCTGACATCAGGCGGAAGATGCGAATCTTGATAGCCTTACGGTGGTCGGTGTAGCTGATGTAGAGCAGGTGGTGACGACGGTCGACCTGCATGTATGGTGAGGTGTAGACGCCATCTGGATCGTCCTCAAGGCGTAAGAGCTCGCTAAAGGTCTTGCCGTCCTTAGAGATGTAGAGAGCTAAAGGAGCGCTCTTGTGGCAATCTGAAGCAGCCTCAGAACCTAACTTTGCGGCAGCCTCTACACTGTCAGTAGCGATGAGCTTACCGCAGCAAATCAAGCGGTTCATGTAGGTCACAACGTCGATAGCAGCATTGCAGTTTACCAGTGGCAGGCCATATGGCTCCCCCCAAGTAGCACCACCGTCATGGCTGTCAGCTTGGTACACCTGAGCACCGCTAGCACTCATAATCATATGCAGGGTGCAGTACTTGTTGGAGAGCTCATCGGCGGTCAACACAGGATCGCCCTCAAGGTGGTGGACACCTAAGTCCTCATAGAGCGTTGCTTGCACCACACCGTGAGCGGTGTAGATGTTGACCTCTTCCGCGCGCTCCTTTTGCTCGTCGGCTGGAGTAATCTCGTTACTTTGCGTAATGGTGCGCACATCGTCGTCACTGTAGTCGGAGAAGACAAAGCCTTCTTCGTTATCAACAGAGCTTGGAAAGAGCACACGGCCAGCGTAAGGGCCCTTACGCACTAAGTATGGCTTGGTGCGCACTGGGCCACGGCCTACAGTAAGCTCTGACTCCACTAAGCGGCGGGCTTTAATAAAGCTCTTGCCGTCGTTAAGGCTTAAAGAGACATAGCTTACGGACTTGTCGTTGACGCGAGCTGCCTTGTAGATCAAGGCAATGATGTTATCTGAGTATGGATCTAAGTTGTAATTAGGGAAACCAGCGGCAGCTGCCTTTTCTTTAAGGTCAGCGGCGGTCTCAAAGATCATGTTGGCCACAGAGGTCTTGTGCATGCCTTCTTTGACCTCAGCATGGGCTCCACCATTTTGAGCTAATTGCTCACGGGCTGTACGGCCTTGGTTGAGGTAGAACAGCACAGGAGTGCAGTTAGCCTTTTGATTGGTCTCAGGGATATCAAGCTTTTGCACATTGGAGTGCGAACCGTCAGCTTCGATGCGCACCACGTAGATTGAGGTGGCAGCCTTACCCTGATCGGAACCAGCATAGAAAGCGCACAGTAAAGGACTAAATGGAATAAAGGCTAAGTGGTCGTGATCGTGCTTTAGTGGCAGCAAGGTACTTGCGTGGCACAAGCGCACAGGAGCCTCGGCTACTGGTGCCATGGCAGCGCCTTGGGCGCTAGCAGTTGACATCTTACGTGCAGGACTAGAGGAAGCCTCTTGATTTGCACGTTCTACTTCGTCAAGCGTAATCGAGGTACTAAAAACCTCATGCACCTTTAACATTTTCTACCTCATTCCAATTTAGCCCCGCTAAGTCCTACCCAAGATCAGATCAATGGCAACAACCACCAAACAACCCAATAATGCCGACTTAGCTCCTCCTTACAAGGCTGTGCTCAATATAATCTCAACAAACAAAGCCATAGCTTTTACAAACAATGCACGAGCCCTGTACACTAAACTACTAACAGCCCCTAACACGTGCAAAGCACGTGCTGAAGCGAGCAAATATAGCCCAGCCATCATATTGTAAGCACTTTTTGTGCGGCACAAGCACCCCAAAAACGTGAACTTGTGACCACTCTCGCCGCTTTTGCAGC
>CALXYZ010000102.1 GCA_944393075.1 uncultured Anaerobiospirillum sp.
CATCCACATCCGCATCTGCTCATCCAGCCAATAGTACCGAGCCTGAGAGCTTTGCTGGCATGACAGCGCCGCACGCTCATGCCGCTGCAAGTGCGGCTTCTGATGCAGCGGCAGCGGCTGCATCTGTTGAGGGTGCAGCTGCAACCGAGTCTGAGTCTAAGGCAGCGGCCGCTGCCGCTGCCGATGCTAAATCTGAATATAAGGCTGAAGATAAGGCTCAAGCGGAGGCGGCAAGTGCTGGCGAGAGCGATAGCGAGAGCGAGGGTAACTTCCTCTATCAGTGGCGTGAGCGTCGTCGTGCTGAGAAAGAGGCTTTGCGCCAAGAAAAAGAGATGCGCAAAGCAGGTTTGCTTCCAAAGCTGACCATTTGGCAGCGTATCGGCCGCTTCTTTAAGTACATGTTCTCTTTGGGCATCAAGCTCGCGATTGTGGGCTTTGGTGTCTTTGTCGTGTTCTTTATCTACTTTGATGCGGTGGTGATTGACGGTTATGAGGTCGACGACAAGTGGGTGCTGCCTGCTGTGGTGTACTCACGACCATTGGAGCTCTACCCTGATCAGCGTCTGTCTTTAGATCAAATGGTCTATGAGCTCAAGCTCTTGCAATACCGTGAGGTACAGAGCCCGCGCAAGCCTGGCGAGTACGCCCTTAACGCTAAAAATGGCCGTGTGGTGCTGATCAAGCGTCCTTTTGTCTTCCCTGATGGTGATGAGCCTCAGATGTCGGTCTTAGTTGAGTTTGATGATAAGCGTGTGCAGCGCATCATCAACGCTGAGACCATGCAAGAGCTCGCCTTTATGCGCATGGATCCGGTGCTGCTTGACCGCATCAACCGTATCAACCCAGAAGAAGACCGTATCTTTATCTCGATTGATGAGGTGCCAAAAGATCTCATCACGACCTTAATTGAGATTGAAGACCGCTCGTACTATGAACACTTTGGTATCAATCCTTTGGCCATTGGTCGTGCTTTTGTTAAGAACTTGGTCTCAGGCCGTGTGGTTGAGGGTGGTAGTACTATCACGCAGCAGCTTGTGAAGAACTACTTCTTAACCAACGAGCGCAGCTACAGCCGTAAGCTCAAAGAGATGTTTATGGCTATGGCAATGGATCGCCGCTACACCAAAGACCAGATCTTAGAAGCATACATGAATGAGATCTATTTAGGTCAAAACGGTAATGCAGGTATCTACGGCTTTGGTTTGGCTTCGTACTTCTACTTTGGTGTGCCAGTAAGTGAGCTGTCGTTAGATCAGATTGCGTTGTTAGTAGGTCTCATCAAGGGCCCATCGTATTACGATCCATGGCGCTATCCAGACCACGCTTTAGAGCGTCGAAACACCGTGTTAGGTGTGTTGCGCAACCGCGGTCGCATTACCGAAGAGCGCTTTAATGAGCTTGCAGCGCTGCCAATTAAGGTAATTCCACGCGGACAGATGAATTACTCCAAGACCCCAGCCTTTATGGGCTTGGTGAAGACTGAGATCGGCACTCGCTTTAAAGAAGAAGAGGAGCGTACTGGTAAGGACTTTTTGTCGGGTAATGGCATCCGTATCTTTACCTCACTTGACCCTCAAGCTCAGGTAGCAGCAGAAAAGGCTGTGACCGAGCAGATCGCTGCTATTGAAAAAGAGCGCAAGAAGGAGGGCCTTGAGGCGGCCATGATCGTGTCTTCATGGCGTACTGGTGAAGTCTCGGCCGTGGTCGGTTCCTCTAATCCAAAGTATGACGGCTATAACCGTGTCTTAGACTCCCGTCGCCAAGTGGGCTCGCTGATTAAGCCGTTTGTCTATCTGACTGCCTTCCACCAAGGCTATCACTTAGGCTCCATTGTTGATGACTCTCCAGTGCAGGTGAAGCTGCAAAATGGTGACATCTGGGCTCCAAAGAACGACGATAAAAAGTTCCGTGGCCCAATCCGTGTGATCCGTGCTATGGCTAGCTCCCTTAATGTGCCTACTGTGCGTGTAGGTATGGGTGCAGGTTTGACCAACGTGATCAATACCATTCATGCGGCCGGTTACAAGCACGACATTCCGCTCTACCCATCGATCGTTTTGGGTACACCGGAGATCTCGCCATATGAGCTCAATTCGATGTATGTCGGTATGGCCACTGAAGGTATTTACCGTGATCTGACCACCTTACGTACCATCGAAAAGAATGGTGAAGTGGTGTATCAGCGTGGTAGTAACCGTTCGCCTCGAAGCTTGGATCCAAAGGACACCTATTTGGCGCTCTATGGCATGACTGAAGCTACTCGTAGTGGTACTGGTAGACGTTTAGGCAAGATGTTCCCAGGTGTAACCATTGCCTCTAAGACCGGTACTACTAACGATAACCGAGACACGTGGGCGGTGGGTATTGATTCAGATGAGATTGCCACAGTGTGGGTAGGCTATGACAATAACAAGCCAACAGGACTGTATGGTGCTACTGGTGCCATGCGTCTTTATGGCGCCTATCTCCAAGAGCGTGGTGTGAACTCCTTAGATCTCAAGCGTCCACAAGGCGTGGTCTTTGTGAACTTTGATAAGCAAGGCAATGTTTTGGCAAGTGGCTGTGAAGAGCTAGGCATGGAGCGATTCCCAGCTCGTGAAGATCGCATCAGTTACATCAAACAGTGCAACAACTTTGGTGAGAGTGGGTACGATGAGTTGCCATATGCTGTGCCTAATCGTCCAGCCACCATGCCAAACAATGGCAATGGCAATGGCAATGGCTATGGCTATGGCAATGGTTATGGTAATCAGTACCAGCAGTATCCACAAAATCAGCAGCAACAGCAGCAGCTGCGCAACGACTTGCAGCAACAGCAGTTCATTCCGCACAATGCTGCCCCAGCTGCGCCTAACAGTGGTGTTGGCTTTGCTACTGGCCCTGCTCCAAACACAGATGCCTTAAACTCCAATCGTGTAGAGGACTCAGGTGCCCGTGACGTTGATCCAGTGCGACCTGATGCTAATGCCCGCCCAGCGCAGAGCAGCTCACAAAATGTGGAGCGCCAAGCTGATGCCTTTGAAGACGAGCTCTTAGGTGTCTTCTAGCTTCTAGCAAGCGCCTCTGCTACTGCCTCAGCCAAAGCCCCAGATACAGCTCTTTGGAGCTTGGCTTGGGCTGGGGTAGAGTTTGGCACGTGCTGCTTGACCGCCACCTCGCTTCTTAGCAGAGGAGCGGTAGGCGGCATAGGTGTGGTGTTTGTTGGGATGGGGGGTGGCTTAGACCGCAGTATTGATGGCGCGGCTGCCGTCTGGACGGGTGTAGGCTTGTGGGGTCTTGCCTTGCAGCATATAGCTAAAGGCGAGGATTTGGGCGATCACCTCAAAGAGCTCGCGCGGAATTTCCTCACCCTCTTTTAAGCACTTGAGCTCGTTTAAGAGCTGCTCGTCTTTGTGGACGTAGATGCCTAGCTCATTGGCCATAGCCACAATGGCGTCAGCCATAGCGCCTTCACCTTTAGAGGAGATCACAGGAGTTCGCTTGGTGTCCTCATCATAGCTGATACCAATAGCCTCTCTAAGCTTGCGCTCATCATCGTCATATGCAGCAGAAGTGCTATGCTCGCTGGCTTTGGTCTTGTCTTTCTTAAACATGAGCTCCTCCTGTTCTTTCTTCCTGTTCTTTTAGCTCTTTTAGGCCTTGGTAGTGAAGCTTGGGCCGGCAAAGGTGTTGTGGCTGGTGATGTCAGCGCTGTCCTCTTGCTCCTCAATAGTGCTCTGGAAAGTGGTTGCACTGAGGTTGCCTAAGCGGGCGTTAGAGCCTTTTGAGGTTAACCCTAACTGCTTTAAGTTGTTGTTGAGGGTCGGCATCAGCTCTTGCACCTTTTGTAAGGTCTCTAAGCGCTCGGCTACAAATGACATCTGTACCTCTGGGAAGCGCAGGCGCACCTTAACCTGCAATGGCCCCATATTCTCTAAGTCAAACTCAAAGTTCAGATGCCAGCTGCTACCACCGTCAGCATCCTGTTCACGACGGGCGTTCAGCGAGCCCTCACGGCCGCCTTGATAAGATGGAGGCAATGGGATATAGCGTGGCAGCACCTGACCTGGGTCAGTGAGCTGGGCTTGCTGTTGCAGACGCTCTACTTGGCTAAAGGTCTCTTGGAGCAGGTTCTCACTCTTTTGAATGGTAGTGTCGTCGCTGTTGTTAAAGAGCGAGCGGCTTGTTTTCACCGCGCTATCTAATTTCTTGGCGTTGTCGGCACCTTGTGTCTTCTTTAAGAACTTATCGATGTTCTTACCGATTTGTTCAAAACGAATACACAACAGCATAAATGCCCATTGGTGCAGAGCCATAGCTTGTGATGAGCTAGGGGAGAGTGGACCTGTGACAAAGTTCAGCCAACTGCTAACAGTGTGCAAGTCAGCTACAGGGTTTTCTAAGCTCTTTAAGAGCTTGTGGGCCTGTTCTTTCATCTGTGGTGGCAGCGTCTGATCGTAGGCTGCGGTCGTGAGCTTGCCTAACAGATTATCTAAAGCGTTTTGGCGCAGCGAATTCTGTAAGCCTTGCTCTTGCAGAGCCTGCATTATCTCAGCGCTGGTGTTTAAGATCTTGCTGTCACCGGCATTATTGGCATTAGTAGGTGTCATCGAGACCTCATCGGCGCCATCATCGCGGCGTCCAAAGAGGGCAGCTAAGCGCCGTAATAAGCCACCTTCCTTAGGAGCATTTACATCAGGGATAATGGTCTCATCTGGAATAGGAGCACTCATACCAGCAGTGATCTGCGCAGCCCCAGGGGTGACGTTAGTAGGCACCACAGCAGCAGGGCTTGCTGGGGTGTTCATAGCCATTGGTGATGGCATCTGCTGAGCTTGGTTAGTGCGCAGTAGCTCATCAAAGCTATCTTGGGTGGAGGTGAGATCAGTGTCAGCAATCACACCTGAGAGAGCTTGAGCACCGTCCATATTAAAGCCCTGAGAGCTCACAGCGTTCTGTCTTAATGAGAATTCATCTAACTCGTCAGATGGCACAGTCTGCATGACGTTCTTTATGATCTCATCTTGCAGAATGTCTTCATCAAAAGCAGCACGCAGCTGCGCTAAGGTGTTTTGGGAGCCGGCTTGTTGCTGACCTTGTACGCCGTTAGCCCCAGAAGCTCCAGTAGTAGCGTTTGCAGCGCTCGCAGCGCTAGCTGCGTTGGTAGTAGCAACGCCACTTAAGGCGCTGACACCAGTGCGCTCTAAAGCTGCCGCATTAACAGCGCCCGCCCCTGAACCAAAGTTAGTAGGCATAGCCATATTGGTAGCGACGGCAGCTGTTGCAGGATTAGCTGGAGCTGGTGCCTGAGCGGTAGTAGGGGCAGCTTGTGCCTGCAGAGCAGCTTGAGCTTGAGCCTGTGCCTGAGCTTGCACTTGGGCCTGCTGTACAGCCTGCTGCTGCACTGCCTGTTGTGCTATTTGTTGGGCGGCAGCCTGTGCTTGAGCTTGCTGCACTTGAGCGGCTTGCTGCTGTGCCTGCTGTGCTTGTTGAGGCTGAGGCTGAGGCTGAGGCTGAGGTTGAGGCTGTGCTGGAGCTTGCTGTGCCTGTGGAGCTGGAGTGGTGGCTGCTTGTGGACGGCCCTCTGCAACTACAGTGCTGGCCACAGCGCTACCGGCAGCAGCCTGTGCCGTTCTGGCCTCAACTTGTGTAGTGCCGAGGTAACCTTGCTGCTGTGCTTGCTGCACTTGAGATTGCTGCTGCTGTACTTGCGATTGGCTTTGACGTACAGCTTGCTGCTGCTGTCGCTGCTGTACCACCTGCTCTACAGCATCTTGCGAGCTATCTGTGGATGTAGTGGCAATGGTGGTGCCTGTTGCACGTATGTTGGTATCACCTACTGTGTTGACTTGGGTAGAGCCGACCACACGGGCATCAGCTTGTTGCTGTTGATTTTGCTGTACATGCTGCTGTTGTACCTGTTGCTGTAGCTGTACTTGCTCACGAGCTAATTGGGTTGCAACCTGACGAGCTGTCTCTCTATCGGCTCTTGCTTCAGCAGAAGCTTGCTGTGCTTGCTGATAGAGGCGAGCAAACTGCGTCTCAGGCTCGTTTGCTGGATTGCTGCGGCTACGATCAGTAACGGTTTGAGGCTGTGGCTGACGTTGCTGCTGCTCAATCACATCAGCATCGAAATTAGAGCCCATACCAGTACCATGGCCTAAGCCAGCATTCTGGCCTTGAGCGCTTTGCTCTTGAGCCTTAGCGATAAAGGTGTTGTCGGCAATGGCACCGACAGCAGCGCCTGCTCCTGTTTGCTGCTGTAACTGTACTTCTTCGGCACTAACAGTACCGGCACCAGCACGGCCATCACCATGGATTGCAGCTAGGCGTGCGGCTTCCTCAGCTTCAGCTTGGTGTTGCTCTTTTAAGGCCGCAACAGTTTCAGCAACATTCTTGCGCTCAACTACTGGCTCAATTGGTTGTTGCTGTTGCTGCAGCTGATGTTTCTGCTGAATTGGCTGTTGCAGCTGTTTATTGTCCTTTACCACAATGGTATTGGAGCTAAAGCTTTCACCATCATCAGCGACGGCAGCTTGATCCTGGGCTACGGTTTGGGCCTGAGCTTGGGTCTGAGCTTGCTGTTGGGAGGCACTGATACCTGTTTGGAGACGCTGAGCTAAGGCCGAGGTCTCAAGCTCACTGTCTACGTCTAAGTTTATGTTCACTAAGACGCTTTGTGCTGGAGCTTGTGGCTGCTTGCTCTGCACTAATGGTTCACTGTGGCTGATAATAGTGTGGCTCTCAGCCTCTGGTGCGGCTGGGGTTGGGGCTTGTGCTGGGGTAACTGGAGTGCCCTTATGCTCGGCTACTAAGCTCTCAAGCTTGTTAAAGGTATTGAGTACAGCAAACTGATCGTCCTGTACCTGAGAACTACTACGGGAGTGAGCAATGTCGTTAGTAGGCTGCTTAATCTGGGCAGCGTCATACTCCTCTTGCTGCATCTGGCCATAGAGCTTGGCGTACATGGTGTTCTTGTGGTTGACCACACCGCCTTCAGGGTTAGAAACTGCAGGGCGCTGTACTGGAGCTTGTTCAGTAGGAGCTTGATGTGGAACTGGAGCCTCTTCATTCACTACAGGTCGTTGTGTCTCTGCAACAGCAGGGCGCTGTACTGGTTGCTCTGTAGAGGCAACGGATGGTCGCTGTGGCTGTTGTGCTACTTCCACAGCATCGTCAGAGACCACTGGGCGAGCAACATTAGCCACGCTTGGGCGTTGCGGTTGTTGTGCTACTTCCGCAGCATCGTCAGAGACCACTGGGCGAGCAACATTAGCCACACTTGGGCGTTGTGGTTGTTGTGCAGCCTTATCGCCCTCGGCGGAGGCTACAGGACGCTCAGCTACAGCAGGGCGCTGTACTGGTTGCTCTGAAGAGGCAGCAGATGGTCGCTGCGGCTGTTGTGCTACTTCCGCAGCATCGTCAGAGATCACTGGGCGAGCAACATTAGCGACGCTTGGACGCTGTGGTTGCTGCATGACCTCTTCACCATCTACGGTGATTGGGCGTGTTTGTCCTTGGCTTTGTTGACCCTGCTGAGCTTGCTGTTGTTGGAGCTGCTGTTCTAATAATTTGGCTTGAGCCTTTAGCGCTTCAATGGCTTGTTGGTTTGGCTCGATCGTGTTCTGGTTGAGGTTGCCAAAGTGCGATACCGGAATGGTCATGCCTGGCATGACATCCAAGCCGCCATAGAGATTGCCCTGAATAGCGTTATAGGTCAGGTTAATGGCGGTGTTGCGCAGCGAGTTCTGATCAAATGACATACTGCTTAAGTTATCGCCCTTAATGGTAGGCATTGGTACTGGCTGCTCTACTAACTTGTCAGCGCTGTTGGCACTAGAGGTAGTGGCAGGGGCTGGAGCAGATGCAGTGGTATTAGCCTGTGTTGAAGAAGCAGGGGAGGGCGCCGCTTTGGTAGCAGCCTTGTCACCATCAGTAGCTACAGGAGCTTGCTTATTGGCTGGAGCATTCTCAACAGGGGCTTTACTATCAGTTTTTGGGGCTACTGGAGGTGTAGTTTGGTCTACAGCTGGCTTCTGTGGGCCATTTTCGGCAGCTTGAGTGGCTGGCGATTGTACAGGTGCCTTAGAGTCATTAGAGGTAATGACGTTTGCCTGAGCTTGTGCTTGCACTTGCACTTGCGCTTGAGCACCAGCTGCTCGTTGGGCGTTAGTAGCAATAGTTTGTTGTGCCTGTTGAGCTTGCTGAGTCGGTTGTTGTTGCTGCTGCTGTTGCTGTTGGGCTTGGGTCGTGGCGTTTTCTTGAGCGTATTGTGCGACCTTGCTTTCAATAGCTGTACGAGCACGAGCCAAGGCCTCGTTGAGGGCTCGAGTGTTGGCCTCAACCTTGGCAATAGCTTGCTGGCGCTCTTCACGAATATAGTTCTCGGGACGCTTAGGACTTAAGGTGTTTTGGAGAACCTCTTCAGCGCTTTGCTCGGTAAAGCTGTTTTGTGGCAGCGGTGCAGGGTTGGGGAGCTTGCCTTCATTGACCAAGCGCTGGCGCTCATCACGGAATTGCTGCTGCAATTTAGCGGCGCGGGCGCTGAGCTCAGATAACGACAGAGCACGAACGTTCTCATCGGCAGCAGTGTTTGCACGGTCTGTGCGCGGCATGGTTGGATCGACATCCGCATCATCTGCTGTGTTGGGCTGGGTTAAGATCGCACTGACAGTGTTGTTTTTGCTACCTGCATCTTGGCCTTGTTGCAGCGCTTGCTTTACGGTGCGGTCAAAGTTTTCAGCTTCTTCTGGCGAGAGGTTGATGAGATTACCGCTTTTGGCTGTGGCTGCTGCTTGGGCAATGAGGTTATGGATGCGTTTGGCGATTTCCTCACTCATCTTGTCGGCATAATCGTCACTAGATGTCGTGCCTTGTGGATTACGGTTTTGCTTAAAGATATCTAAGTAGGTGGAATCGTCTGGGAATTCATTAAGAGCTTGGCGCAAATAGCGTGTCATCGCCTGAGCAGTGGTAGACCCAATAGGGACTGTCTCAGGTTGATCGCTCTTTAAGGTGGCTAAGACTTCTGGCTGGTTGCTTTGGATATAGGCAATAGAGGCCGCTAGGATCTTACCATTAGCCTGTTGCATACGCAGGCTTGGTTGATGCTTTGGAATAACGACCTGTCTTACCGCTAAGTCACGCTCTAAACCGGCGCCCATGTTTTTAGTGTCGGTGAGGCTGACTAAGTTTTCGACCATGAACTTAGCTAAGTCCTTACCTGCTTGGGTACCTTCTTTTAATGGGCGCGGCAGATTATCCATGGCTTGCTGTAGGGAGTCAGCAGCATCACGGGAGCGCACTAATCTTTTGCTAGTAGAGAGATTTTGGGCAACACGCTCTTGCAGTGCTTGATCGCGATTGATGACTTTGCTGGCAAGTTTGGTGTAGACAGCCATTTGCTCAGATTGTTCATCGATCTTTTGGCCTTCAGGGTTGGCAGCAGTTTGGGTCAGGCTTTGATTTAAATGGCGCATGGAGCGCGATATGGTCTCGCCAACCTCATCTTGTTCATGCGAGATAATCGTGAGGTATTGTGTCGTGGCCGGACGATTCATCGTCGGTACACTCTTTGAGCTAGAGGCACTACTATCACTGCTTTTGGTGATTTTGCTACTTTGGGCGCTATGCGTTGCCGTCTGCTGCAGGCGGTTGTCTACATTGTTTTGCATAAAAAACCCTCTGTTGTTGCTGCTGTGGTGCCACAAAACCCTACTTGGAACTTGCGAAATCGCGCCGCCAATTTAGCGCTCTTTGCTTAGCTTACATCTGCCCGTGCCCATGCTTGTACGCCTTGATCGTGAGCTTATCTCCATACTAGCGGCTTTTTAGCAGCTCACAGACGCAAAAGTGCACTATTGTGCATTGTAGCACGTGCACAAATCCGCAATCTGCATGCCACTAAAAGCGTGAGCAGCGCAACAGCAATAGCACCTTGTTGTGAGAAATTGATGCAGCAACTGCGCTGAGGGCGTCTGTATCAATCAAAAACGGCATTTTACGGGATTTTTGCAGCTCTCGTTCCGATAAAAAGACCAGATTGCTTGCTATAATTAAAGACGGTGGATGGTGCGCTGTTTTTGGATTAGCGCGATATAGGCATTCTGTGTTTCGTGTCGTGGTGAGGTTGACGCGAAGTTATCAGTTAGAGGCGGTTCCTATGCACTTGTAGCTGACGTGCACTGGTGCTGTGGTTTAAGGTTTTTTTCTTTTTGTATTGAGCAGGCTTCGTGGATTTTCACTTGATGTACCCGCCCCTCTTTGGGCGCGTGCACAACGGTTCTTTTAGGCGGGTGGCATCTGCGTTTGCGCAGGAGCATGCTTGCCGTATGCGCCACAAAAACAACTGCTCTCACCGTCACATCTTACTAGCCTCATCCCTTTTTAGCTTGGTAGCCCTAGTTTCACCAGCAGTGGCTGCTGACGCCTCTACTCCTGCACTTAATCCTGAATCTAACACCAGCGCTGTTGCCGATGCTTCTGCCTCTGCCTCAGCCTCTGCGTCTACACTAGTTCCAGCATTAGTAGCTGAACTTGAGTCCAAGTCCGAGACTGATCCTAAGACTAAGACTAAGCTTAAGACTGAGACTGAGGTAAGTGTTGAGCCTGATTTGTTTGCGGCAGATGATGCTGTGGTCGAAGCTGCGGTTGCTGCTGAGTACCAAGCTGAAGAGCAAAAAGCTGAGGCCGCACAGGAAAGCGAAAAACTTGTGTTAGTGCCTACAGCTACAGAGAAAGCGCGCAATGCTATCGCTACGGCAACTGTAGTCTCCACCTCTATCTCCCGTTTGCCGCCTGCTAAAACTGATAACGTCGAAGTTGTGGTCGACGTCGATGCTTTATCTGAGGTCAAAAAGGAGGTTGTGCCTCCATTTGATTTGCATCAGGGCTTTTTGTACAGCAAGGCTGAGGCTATCGAAGCTGATAGATCTCAGCTGCGTATGCTGCGTCTGCGTCCGCTGTCACCACAGCGGCTAACAGATTTGGGCAAACTCAACCACGAGCAGTTCCAGTACATGGAGGCCATTGTTAGAGACCACCTGATTCATGTGCTGCGCTTTGCCGCCGTCTGGGGCTCTGATGGCACTGTATCTTCTTGGGGGAATCTCGAAGTAGGTCACGGCCACATCTACTCAGGTGATCAGACCGATGCGCAAATCTCGGTATTAGCGTTACAGCATATGCATATGCAAGCTTATGCTCCGATGATGAAAGATTTTGATGGCCACTATAACGGTGAGGATTTGGAGAGTCTGCAAGCACAACGGGCTTCGCTGCAAGAGAAGATGATCCAAGATCTATCGGCTAATATACAGAAGTCAGCCTTTACCGAGCTCAACCGCAATGAGGTGATGCAACACTATCAGCACAAGGCTGAGACCATTGCTGATATCGTGGCGCAGTCGATTAATGCTCAGCGCCAGAGTGAAAACGCGGCAACTGCTTCAGTGGCAACCACTGCTGCCATTGCTGGAGGCAATAACATCGCTACAGCCTCATCAGCGGCAGCTAATAACGCCAACCAGAACAGTGTTACTGCTGCGGTGGAGGCTTCGGCTATAGCGGCGGCAGAGGCGGTAAGTGGTGCTGTGGATAGCTCTGTTGCTGTGCAGCAATCACAACAAGATAAGCCTACGATTAGCGATGCCGCTGTGGAGGCGGCTGCCAAAGCCAACTACCACAGCCATAAGGATAGTAGCGCTACTGATACTGAGGCCGTCAATCCACTTTTAGCGACTTTAAGTGAAGCCGAGCGTCGTGAGCACTCGGGTCTCAAAGACCAAGAGCTGCAATGGAATCAAGCAGATATCGACAATAGTCTCAGTGAGCTTAGAGCCAACCATGTCAAAGGTGAAGACGATGATGTGCTAGAGACCTTTGCTGAGCAGGTAGGTCGTGCCTCGATGTTTGCGCAGATGTATTTAGAACAGCGCTACAACTATGCCCGCAATGGCGTATTGATTGTCGGTACGATGGATCACATTGAGCAGTCACCACACAGTGATCGTGAGCGACAAGAGATTGTCTTAAAGCATACGCAGATGCTGCGCAATGAGCATCAAAACAGCAACCTTTTTAGCAAGCAGCCAACTTATCAACTGCCACAGAACCGCGAGAATTAGCGGTTTCTTA
>CALXYZ010000103.1 GCA_944393075.1 uncultured Anaerobiospirillum sp.
AACATCAAGCGCATCGCTGCTGGTGCTGCTGGTGTTGAGCACATCACTTTTCCCTTAGTTGAGATTTTTTTCGCTGTGCCTTTTCCGTACTCAGCGCAAGAAAAGGCAAGAGCGCCTTGGGGTGCTGGTTGTGCATCATTGCAGCAACTGTAGGTAAGTTTTGGGGCAGCGGTGATAAAAGTGGGAGAAATTAGTGGTGTTTGTGTGCAATTGTGCTTTTTGTGCCAAAACGCACGCAGTTGCGCTGTTTGGAGTGATTCTGCTTGTGAATGCGGTGCTAGCCCCGTGGCCACTAAATTTTTTTCTCCAATTTGCTGACCTATGTGGCGTTTTGGCATTGCACAAAGCAAATTTAGGGGAGTATAGTTAATACCCTACTGGTATACCACATAGTGAACAAAGCAAGTATTTATCTAGCTTTGACGGCATTTTTCTTTGCAAAAATTGCTCACGGTCAGCACCACAAATTCAAGTGCTTTGTTTGCATTCTTGCAGCAGGTCTTGTGGTGGTGACAAGTTAGATATCCCACAGCCTCTCACTGGTTAATGGCGATCAGGTGCTCTGTGCGGCGTGGCCGCTATTGCGGATTGCAGGCCTTGGTCAACTTGGTCGACTTGGTGTGGCTGTTGCTATGTTTGCTATGCGAAGCAAAGTCTATGTTCAGAGCGCTGTCTCCTAGGCTTTGGCTATCTCGCTGTATGGGATGTGAAGTGTTTTGTGTCAGGCATTGCCTACTTGCCTCGATGTCTTATAACGCCTCAGAACTACATGTATGTGCTCTGCATACCAATTGGTTCTGCGCGGCTTGCCGTTAGGTTTTAGTGGGTGAAATGCGCGTTTTTAGTGCGTTTTTGTCCTTAATGCGACTTGGCATTTTGTGCGGCTTTTTAGCTTTTGTCCAAGGATAAGCTCCGGTGGTACAGCTTAGCTGTGCTTAGCTATGCCTAGCTGTGCTTTGAGTTTGCAACAGCGTGCTTTTGCACCTGCCTGTGCCCTCTAAGTGTGAGCCGTTGGCTTGTTTCTTAGATTTGTGCGAAGTGTTGGCTAAATGCAAGCGCTTGCAGTGCACAACAGTACGTGCCAAAAGCAAAAAAAAACAAAGCCAAAGTCGCAAGATTCGGTTGCTGCTGTTTTCTTGAGATTCGCTATAATTCTGAAGATGCACTTTGTTTCTACTAGATAGGCTCACATCATCTGCTTCAGCTCGTTTGCTCTGATGAGTGGATAGGCTTGGGTGTTAGGTGAGGTGATCCAAACTATCTTGATTTTAATAGCGCTGACAGGAGTGCGCAGCTGTAGCTGGCAGGTTCCTTTGCTGCTATTGCCTTTAGTGGTTGTAGTGGTGGTTTAGGGCCAAGGTTGGACTGTGGTTGTTATCCCCTGTGAGACACGAACAACGAAGGACTAAACCGCACTCATATCAAATCATCAAATCTTCTAGTTCTAAGCTTGAAGTGTTTGGCCTTGGGCCTTTGCTTTTAGCTTGTTGTCTGTCATTAACTTGTTTTTCTGTTAGTTACGCTGAACTGCGCTCTAGCTTCGAGCTGTTGCTTGTTCGGTTGTGAGATTAAGGAGCACTCGCTAAAACCTGCGTCTGATTGCTACTGCTGTTTGTGACTGTACTGCGTGTACATGGAGCTTGTGATTGTTGCTGCTTGCAGCGTCTTTAGACATCTTGGCCCTCAAGGCTGATGCATAAGATGCTAAGAAAGCTTGGCGACGACACGGTGAGATGTGATGAGTACGGAAGCTATGGCGATGGTGAGATGATGTGGCGCCTAGCTGTGTGAGTTGATCTTGTAGCCAGCGGCGATGGTAGAGGCTCGATCAAGGTGAGGCTACAGCTTCAGGAGAGCAAAAGAAAAATGGCAGGTACAGGTAGAAAGCTTTAGGAGCAAGACTGTAACGCGGTGAGTTTGGGACAAGGGCGAGCAGGTGAGGCGATGGTGTTGTGTGGCTTGTCTTGTTTTTGTTCATGTAGCGATGCTAGTAAGTAGCCAATGCAATGCAGCAATGCATGCAGTGCAAGTAAAGCTACGCGACGCGATGCGATGCTAAGCGACGCGATGCTAAGCGACGCGATGCTGTTTGACGCAGTTGAAGCTGTTGCGGTTCTGGCGTCAGTAGATAGCGATGGATGCATAAGCACATCGTAGTGTGGAGCAAGTCTGAGCTGAGCTCTGGTTGCTTTTGCGCTTGACTGGGCGTTTACCAAAAGCGGCGCGCGCTGTGCCTGCTGTCTTCATGACTTGGCGGGTGAGCGGATGTTGTTTTTGGCAAGCTCCGAGAAAGGCACAAGTTGCAGCTGAGTGTAGCAAGACACGTTCTGTACAGATTAGTTTGTGTGGTGCTTGAGCTTGAATCTGAGGCTGAATGGCGACAGTGTTGATGAGTGTCGACGGTATCGATATGTATCGATAAGTGTTGCTGGCGTAGAGCTATGGTTACTTGCGCATGGTTTGCTATTTACTTTTGAGATAGGGATGCTTGGTCTAATGGCCGCTTGCGGCTCTTTGGGCTGAAGTGCAAGACAGTGGACTTGCTTTCGTGGTTTGGTTTGCTGTTTTGGCTTGAAGCGTCTGAAAGCGCATGGCGCTTGGGATCTAGTGGTTTACTGCAGAGTGTTTTTGTTTATTACCCCTGAAAAAGGTGATTAGATCTTATGTCTGGGACTTCATCATCTCAAGAATATATTGGACACCACCTCCATTTCTTGCAGGTAGATCTCAGCGATGGCAGCGTCGTCGATAGCGTGATCCCAAAAGATCCTGGAGCTTATGAGCGTTGCGTGACCGGCGGTGTCAACAGCCCTGAGGACTGTTTGATCGCCACTGGCTACGATCAGTGCTATTTCTCCGATCTCTTTGATGGCTCGTGCATCGGCTTTCACCTTCCATCTGAAGAAGCATCATCCCTTTTTAATCTCTCGCACCTAAACCTAGACTCTCTAGGTTTGACCATCATCTTAGGCTTGATCTTTATCGCTTTGTTTAGATACGGCGCTAAGAAGACGCGTTCGGGAGTTCCTACAAAGCTTCAGTGCTTTGTGGAGATGATCTTCGAGTTCGTTCAGGGTACAGTCACATCCATCTTCAAGCGCGAGAGCCCATTGATCGCTCCTTTAGCGCTGACGGTGTTTATGTGGGTGTTCCTCATGAACTTGATGGACTTGTTGCCAATCGATCTCCTGCCAGAATTTGCTAAGGAATCGGGCGTCCCATATTTCAGAGTAGTTCCATCAGCCGACGTAAACATTACTTTGTCTATGGCATGTGGTGTTTTCCTCCTGATCTTCTACTTCTCATTTACCAACATCGGCGTGAAAGGCTTCATCAAGGCTTACACGTTGCACCCATTCAACCACTGGGCATTTGCTCCTATCAACCTGATCTTAGAAGGCGTTTCGCTCCTTGCTAAGCCAGTGTCGTTAGGCTTGCGACTGTTCGGTAACATGTACGCAGGTGAGATGATCTTCATCTTAATTGCTCTGTTACCTCTGTGGTGGATCCAGTGGGTTCTCAACGTACCATGGGCATTGTTCCACATCTTGATCGTGACCTTACAGGCCTTCATCTTCATGGTCTTAACCATCGTCTACCTGTCGATGGCTAGCGAAGAAGACTAAGACTAAGCCTACGCTCTGTGTTTAGTGCTTAGCGCTTAGTGCTTCAGTGCAAAGACTAAGAAGAACTTAGTTATTTTGACCCAAGACGCACCACGTCTTGATTGATCTGGATTGATGATCAGATCAGGGGACAAGGTGTGGCTTACTTCAAGTAATTTTCAGCTCTACGCCATGGGGTGAGAGCCTTGCAAATAAAGATGCTCTTGAGGCTTTTGTTTTGAGTATGAGTTCGGCTTTGAGATCTGGTGCTTAGCGCACACTTTGTTTGTCTCCGGTTCTACCTTGGGTTGGGGCGGTGCATTTCGTTAGTAATTAGGAGAATTTAAATGGATTTCAACATCCTTGCTGCCGGCATTATGATGGGCTTAGCTGCAATTGGTGCTGCTATCGGTATCGGTATCTTAGGTGGTAAGTTCTTAGAGGGCTCCGCTCGTCAGCCTGACCTCCTTCCTCTGCTGCGTACCCAGTTCTTCATTGTGATGGGCCTTGTTGACGCCATTCCTATGATCGGTGTTGGTCTGGGTATGTATCTGCTGTTCGCTGCTTAAGCTAAACACCTGTTTTAGCAAGGAGCTAACACCTTGGAAATTAATGCTACATTTTTGGGTCAAGCCGTAGCTTTCGTCATCTTTGTGGCCCTGTGCATGAAGTATGTGTGGCCTCCATTGATGAATGCCTTGGAAAAGAGGCAGAAGGAAATCGCTGACGGTCTTGCCAACGCTGACAAAGCGAAAAAGAACCTTGAGTTAGCTAAGTCAAATGCCTCTGAAACCCTCCGTCAGGCTAAGGTTGAGGCACAGAAGATCATCGAAGATGCTAACAAGCAACGCTCGATGATCATCGATCGCGCTAACGAGGAAGCTACTAACGAGAAGAACCGCATTTTAGAATCAGCTAAGGCTGAGATTGAAGCTGAGCGCAACAAGGCTCGTGAGGAATTACGTGCCGAAGTGATCGAGCTTACGATCAAAAGTGCGGAGAAGATTCTTGATAAAAAGATGGATGCTAGCGCTGACCATCAACTGGTCAAGAAGATTGTTGATTCCTTGTAAAGTGAGGTGAAAGCATTGGCTGAGAACCTAACTATCGCAAGACCTTACGCTCAAGCTGTGTTTGAGATCGCTAAGGAAGATAAGAGCTTTGATAAGTGGTCTACTGAACTCGAAGCTCTGTCCTGCGCTGTCTCAAATTCCGAGTTTTTTGCTCTGCTGAACGCCGCTTCTAGCCGCTCGGCCGCTGCCAAAATGCTCGTTGAGCTTTTAGGAGATCTTCTTGATGAGAAAGGTAAGAACTTCGTCTATGTCTTAGGCGAGAATGACCGCTTTGCGGTGTTACCTGAGATTTATCAAGACTTTGCTAGGATGCGTGATGACTTTCTGCACGTTAAGGCAGTGGAAGTGGTGTGCGCCCGTAAGCTGAGCGCTGCCGATGAAAAGGCCATTGTCGCTAAGTTAGAGCAGAAGTATCAAGCGAAGATTAGCTTAACGCAAACCGTTGACCCATCAATCATGGGCGGCATCATCATCCGCGTCGGTGATGAGGTTATTGACGGCAGCGTCAAGACCAACCTAGCAAGACTATCTTCCACCCTCAAGTAAAGCAGGGGAATTACAGAATGCAATTGAATTCAACTGAAATTGCCGATCTCATCAAAAAGCGCATCGAGCAATTTAAGGTTGTTACTGAAGCACGTGATGAAGGCACTATCGTCTCCGTGAATGACGGTATTGTGCGTATTCACGGCCTTGCTAACGTGATGCAGGGCGAAATGCTGGACTTCGGTGAGGGCCTGTACGGTCTTGCTCTGAACTTAGAGCGCGATTCCGTCGGTGCCATCGTGATGGGCCCATATGCTGGCCTGTCTGAGGGTATGAAGGTTCGTAGCACCGGCCGTATTTTGGAAGTGCCAGTGGGCAATAACTTATTAGGTCGTGTGGTTAACACCTTAGGTGAGCCAATCGACGGTAAGGGCCCTATCGAGCACGACACCTACTACCCAGTAGAAAAGATCGCTCCAGGCGTTATTGCCCGTCAGAGCGTGTCCCAGCCAATCCAAACTGGCTATAAGGCCGTTGACTCCATGATCCCTATCGGTCGTGGTCAGCGTGAGCTCATCATCGGTGACCGTCAGGTCGGTAAGACCGCTTTGGCCATCGACACCATCATCAACCAGAAGAACTATGGCGTGCGCTGCATCTACGTAGCCATCGGCCAGAAGGCTTCTACCATCGCCTCTGTAGTGCGCAAGTTAGAAGAGCACGGTGCTCTGCAAAACACCATCGTGGTGGCTGCATCTGCCTCTGATACCGCCGCCTTACAGTACATCGCTCCATATGCTGGTTGCGCTATGGGTGAGTACTTCATGGATCAAGGCGAAGATGCTCTGATCATCTACGATGACCTCTCCAAGCACGCTGTGGCCTACCGCCAGATTTCGCTGTTACTGCGCCGTCCACCAGGGCGTGAAGCTTACCCAGGTGACGTGTTCTACTTACACTCTCGTCTCCTTGAGCGTGCTTCCCGCGTGAATGCTGAGTACTTAGAAGCATTATCCGGTGGCAAGGTTAAGGGCAAGACTGGCTCGCTGACCGCTCTCCCAATCATTGAGACCCAAGCTGGTGACGTGTCGGCTTTCATTCCTACCAACGTGATTTCGATTACCGACGGTCAGATCTTCTTGACCTCATCGCTGTTCAACTCTGGCGTGCGCCCTGCTGTGGATCCAGGTATTTCTGTGTCCCGTGTGGGTGGTGCAGCTCAGACTAAGGTGATGAAGAAGCTCTCCGGTGGTATTCGTACTGCTTTAGCTCAATACCGTGAGTTAGCAGCTTTCGCCCAGTTCTCCTCTGATCTTGATGAAGCTACCCGTAAGCAGCTTGATCACGGCCAGAAGGTTACTGAGCTCATGAAGCAGAGCCAATATGCGCCAATGCGCGTCTCTGAGCAGGCTCTGGTGATTTTCGCCGCTGAGCGTGGTTTCTTAGACGACGTGGCTTTAGACAAGATTCTGCCATTTGAATCTGCCTTGTTAGACTTTGCACGTCAACACTACGCTGATGTCTTAAAGGGCATTGACGAGAAGCCTGATTACAACGATGAAGTCGTGAAGAGCTTCACCGATTTGATCACGGAGTTCAAGTCAACTCAAACCTATTAGGAGCTCACATGGCCGGAGCAAAAGAAATCCGCACTAAGATCGCTAGCGTGAAAAGCACGCAGAAGATCACTAGTGCGATGCAAATGGTTGCGGCTTCGAAGATGAGACGCGCTCAGGAGAAAATGAGCTCCTCGCGTCCATATTCGCAGGCTTTAGGCCGCATCATAGGTCACATTGCCGCTGGTCACACTGAGTATAAGCACCCTTACATGATTGAGCGTGAGGTGAAGAACGTAGGCTACATCGTAGTCTCCACCGATCGCGGTCTGTGCGGTGGTTTGAACATCAACTTGTTTAGAAAGGTCCTCCAAGAGGTCAAGTCTAATAAAGACCAAGGTCAAGATGTGAAGTTAACCTTGCTCGGTGGCAAGGCTAACGCCTTCTTTGCTCGTGCTGGTGTCGAAGTGATCGCCCAGCATGCTGGCTTTGGTGATGATCCTACCCCAGAGCAATTAGTAGGTGCCATCAAGGTGATGACGCAAGCGTTCTTAAATGGTGAGGTTGATCAGGTGAACCTGTGCTTCAACGCCTTTAAGAACACTATGGTGCAAAAGCCTATGGTAGTCCAAGTGTTGCCTCTTCCTAAGACTGATGATGAGTCCATCAATAAGCACCACTGGGATTACATCTACGAGCCAGATGCCGCAAGCATCTTGAATGTAGTTTTAGATCGTTATATTCAGCAGATGGTGTATCAAGCTGTGCTTGAGAACCTTGCAAGTGAGCAAGCTGCCCGCATGGTCTCCATGAAGGCTGCAACCGACAACGCCGAGTCCCTCGTCAGCGATCTGCAACTTGAATATAACAAGGCACGTCAAGCCGGTATTACGATGGAGCTTAACGACATCGTATCGGGTGCCGCCGCAGTCTAATTTTCATAGAGGTAAAAAATGGCAGAAGCTAGAAAGCGCGCAGGTGAGAAAGGCACGATTGTGCAGATCATCGGCGCTGTTGTGGACGTTGAGTTCGCTGAGAACTCCATCCCAGAGCTTTATGACGCACTCGAGGTTAAGGGTGAGGGTGTTCGCCCAGATATCGTGCTTGAGGTGCAACAGCAAATTGGCGGCGGCGTGGTGCGCTGCATCGCCATGGGCTCGTCTGACGGTTTAAGCCGCGGCTTAGAGGCCGTGAACACTGGTGACGGCATTAAGGTTCCAGTTGGTACTGAGACCTTAGGTCGTATCATGAACGTGTTAGGTCAACCTGTAGACGAGGCTGGCCCTATCGGTGAGAAAGAGCGCTGGGTGATTCACCGTGCTGCTCCTACTTACGCTGAGCAGTCTTCCACTACCGAAATCTTGGAAACTGGCATTAAGGTGATTGACCTGATCTGCCCATTCGCCAAGGGCGGTAAGGTCGGCCTGTTCGGTGGTGCCGGTGTGGGTAAGACCGTGAACATGATGGAGCTCATCAACAACATCGCAAAGGCCCACTCCGGTCTGTCGGTGTTCACTGGTGTAGGTGAGCGTACCCGTGAGGGTAACGACTTCTATCATGAGATGGAAGAGTCCAAGGTTCTTGACAAGGTGTCGATGGTCTATGGCCAGATGAACGAGCCTCCAGGGAACCGTTTACGTGTGGCTTTAACCGGTTTGACTGTGGCCGAAAAGTTCCGTTCTGAGGGTAAGGACGTGCTGTTGTTCATCGACAACATCTACCGTTATACCTTAGCCGGTACCGAGGTGTCCGCACTGTTAGGTCGTATGCCATCTGCTGTGGGTTATCAGCCAACCTTAGCCGAAGAAATGGGTGTGCTCCAAGAGCGTATTGCTTCGACTAAAGAAGGTTCGATTACTTCGATCCAAGCTGTGTATGTGCCAGCTGACGACTTAACCGACCCAAGCCCAGCTACCACTTTCGCTCACTTGGACGCCACCATCGTGTTGTCGCGTCAAATCGCCTCCTTAGGTATTTATCCTGCTGTGGATCCACTTGACTCTACTTCGCGTCAATTAGATCCATTCGTGGTGGGCAAGGAGCACTATGAGGTTGCTCGTGGTGTGCAGACCATCTTACAGCGCTATAAGGAACTCAAAGACATCATCGCCATCTTAGGTATGGATGAGCTCTCTGAGGATGATAAGCTCACTGTGGCACGTGCCCGTAAGATTGAGCGTTTCTTATCGCAGCCATTTAGCGTTGCTGAGGTGTTCACTGGCTCCCCAGGTAAGTATGTCCCATTAAAGGAAACCATCCGTGGCTTCAAGGGCATCATCAATGGTGAGTACGACAACTTACCAGAGCAGGCTTTCTACATGGTAGGCTCGATTGACGAGGTTGTAGAGAAGGCCAAGACCTTATAACAATCTAGGAGCTCACTGATATGGAAGAGATTACTTTCCATCTAAACGTCGTCAGTGGCGTGGGTAGCATGTACTCAGGTCGTGTACGCGCCATGTCGATCACTGGCTCCGAAGGTGAGTTAGGCATTCGCCATGGTCACACGCCTTTGATCACGACCATCAAGTCGGGCATGGTCTCGTTAGTGGATGCAGAAGGCAAGTCAGATCAGATCTACTTAGCAGGAGGTATCTTAGAGGTGCAGCCTGAGGAAGTAACGGTGTTAGCCGATACTGCTCTGCGTGCTGATGACATCGACGAGGCCAAGGCTCAAGAGGCTATGAAGGCTGCCCGTGAGGCTATCGCTCGCACCAATGCAGGCGATAAGGACTACACGCAAGCATTCATCAAGCTCTCAGAGGCCATGGCTCAGCTCAAGGTCGTCGAGCTGGCTCGTTCACGCGCTCGCTAACGCTTCCGCAAACGCGGAGGCGGACGCGGTGTTGAACGCGCCGACTCCAGCTGTTCCTACCACCGTCGCGACTGCAGCAGCGACGGCGGCAGGATGCAGTGAACCTATTAAGATGTGGCTCCGCAAGGGGCTCATCTTAATTTGGCCTGACACACTGACGCAGGCCAGCATTTCCATCCCTATCCCTTTCTGTTCTTTCCCCCTACTCTGATAGTGGTTTCCCACCGCATTTCGGCTTAGATGAAGAAGCTCTTTTGGTAGAGACCAAAGTGGCTTGCCCCTACTACGTCATCGCGCAGCATCTGCAATCCTATTAATGGCAAGGACTTGTTTTTGCCCATTTCCACGTAAACCAAGGCGTCTTCGTTTAACAGCTCGCGCTCGGTGAGTAACTCCACTGCTGGCACTAAGAGATCACTCTTAAATGGTGGATCTAAGAAGATAAGATCAAAGCCCTGACCTTTTGGCAGCGACTTTAGGTACTCCAAGGCATCGGCACAACGCACCGTGATCTCATCGTTCTTGGAGATCTGCTTGGCTGTATAGATCAGCGCCGCGGCGTTATCTTTATTTTTCTCTACTAACACTACCTCTGAGGCACCACGTGAGTAAGCCTCAAAGCCTAAGGCGCCAGAGCCTGCAAACAAGTCTAAGACGCGGGCGTTTACCACATGCTGCCCCAACCAATTAAATACAGTCTCGCGCACGCGGTCAGTTGTTGGACGAAGGCCTTCGGCGTCCATTACTTCAATTTTGCGGCCTTTGAGCGTACCGCCAATGATGCGAATTCGATGATCAAGAGCCATTTCCACCTCACCTAAATAACAGCGATTTCACAAGCGATGAAGTGAGCGTTTTTCAGCGCACGACCTCAACTTAAGAGAAATTGTCGATATAATACCCTGATTAAGGCCTTTGCCTAAAAAGTAGCCTCATTTACAAAGCTGTAGAAATAGCAGCAGTAACACCGCAGATGGCTAATTTGCTTAGCATCAGTAACGATTAGGCGCGATATAACACGTCATGAGCAATTGCTTATACGCCGCAGCGCCGAGCAGCTAAAGCTGCTTTTTCGTGTCCTTTTTGCTTTCCCACACATGTTTAGCAACAAGTTCACACCATAAGGTGAGATCGTAAGATCGATGGTCAGTATGGCTAGAGCTTAGGATCAGCGTGTGCTTTTGCATGCGTGCTAACCAAGGAGCGAAAAGCGTTGGGCGCTACCACCTGCTAATGGCGTGCTCTTGGATTTTTGAGGTATGAATCAGGCTAAGGCGAGCAAGCTGCAAGCAGGAGCTAAGAGCTTGCAAAAACGGGTACCCGCTTTCCCACACAACACATAACAACAAGTAGGTATTGGCATGGGATTTTTTTCAAAGTTATTCGGCTTTGGTAAGAAGAAAGAGGAGCTAAAGAGCGACTCTGAAGAGCAACAGCTCAAGCAGCAGCAAGACGAGGCTGCTGGCGACGACCAAAGCATTGTTGAGGATATCAACAAAGCCGAGTTGCAAGAGCAACAACAGCAAGGCAGCAGTGCCGACAATGAGTCGGTCTTTGCCACTGAGGACTCTAGCAAGCATCAGTACAACGACGATCTGAGTGCATTAAGTGATGACGCTTTACAGTCGAGCGCCGTCGACGATATTGCCTCGCAAGTTGAGGCTGCCGAAAAAAAAGAGCAATCTTGCGACAGCTCCAATCAGGACGCAACTCCTAAGTCTCAAGAGATTGCAGCCGCTGCTCCACAAGAGCAATCGGATCGTCCTACTGTCGCAAGTGATGCTGCCCAAAGCGCAGATACAGACACCATTTCATACAGCTTTAGCTTTTCCTACAGCACTAGTGCTAGACCACAACAGGTAACAGCGCCCGCCCCTCAACCAGCTCCTGAGCCTGTAGCTCCAGTAGCTTCAGCTTCAACAGAGCCTGTGGTCACTGCTGAGCCAGAGGTGGTAGTAGAGCAACCAGTTGTTACTGCTACTGCTACTGCTGAGGCCGAGCCAGCTGTTGAGACCAAGGTCGAAGAGCCAGTCCCTGCTGAGCCTGTGGCCACAACTGAACCAGAAGTGGTGGTAGAGCAAACTGCTGCTACTGCTACTACTGAGGTTGAGCCAGCTGTTGAGACCAAGGTCGAAGAGCCAGTCCCTGCTGAGCCTGTGGCCACAACTGAACCAGAAGTGGTGGTAGAGCAAACTGCTGCTACTGCTACTATTGAGGTTGAGCCAGCTGTTGAGACCAAGGCTGAAGAGCCAGCCCCTGTTGAGCCAGAAGTCACTACCGAACCAGAGGTAGTTGTAGAGCAACCTGTTGCTACTGCTACTGTTGAGGTCGAGCCAGCTCCTGTGGAAGCAGAACCTGAGGTTCATACTGAACCAGAGGTAGTTGTAGAGCAGCCTGTTACTGCTACTACTGAGTCCGAGCCAGTTGCTGAGTCCAAGGACGAAGAACCAGCTCCAGCTCCTGTGGAAGCTGAGCCTGAGGTCGCTGCTGAGCCAGAGGCAGTCGTAGAG
>CALXYZ010000104.1 GCA_944393075.1 uncultured Anaerobiospirillum sp.
GCAATACTTTATCCAAACATGCGACCTTATCCCCACTCTCACGAGTGGGGTATTGGTCGCTATAAGTCAGATAAACTTACAAAGCCAAAAGCCCCATAAGTCGCGCTTTGCTCAAAGTTCGTAACTTCAGCCATTGTAGCAAAAGACATATGAGGCCGCTCTACTTTTTCATGACAATGATGCAAAACTCAAACTTTGTGCAAGCCGCAATATCCGCCAATTACAACCGCAAGAAAACGCAAAAGGCCCTACCAGCACCACCCATAGCGCCAGTAGAGCCTCTTAGAGTCAAAGAGCAGAGCTCTTTGGCTATCACTTTCTAAGTCTAAGTCGAGTCTTAGTCCAACTAGACAAAACTAAGCGCAACTCAACACGACTCAACACGACTCAACACGTCTCAATGCGACTCAATGCAACTCAATGCGACTCAATGCAACTCAATGCGACTAAACGCGAGCAAAATCGAGCAGCTGATAGAGCTTATCCTCATTACCGTTTAAGGTGGCAGTGTACTTGAAGTACTCGTCCTTAGTTGGAATATAGCCTAAGCGAGCACAGACAGCGCAAAGCTCAGCACTACCTAAATACACCTGTGAGCCCTTACCTAAACGGTTAGGGAAGTTACGGGTAGAGGTCGAAATGACGGTAGCGTTATCAGCAACACGAGCTTGATTACCCATGCACAAAGAGCAGCCAGGCATTTCCATACGGGCACCTGACTTCACAAAGATCGAGTAGAGACCTTCGGCGATCAGCTCGTCACGATCCATACGGGTTGGTGGAGCCATCCAGAAACGGCAAGGGCTCTCCTTATCCATACCACCTAAGATCGAAGCAACAGCACGGTAGTGACCAATATTAGTCATGCAGGAGCCGACGAAGATTTCGTCTAACTTGGTACCCTGACACTCGCTTAATGGGAAGGCGGCATCAGGATCATTTGGTACGCATAAGATTGGCTCATCGATCTCATCCATATTGATTTCGATGACAGCGGCGTACTCGCAGTTCTCATCAGCCTGAATACGTACTGGGTTAGCGATGAATTCATCCATAGCGGCAGCACGACGTAACAGAGCATCCTTATCTTGGTAGCCCTCAGCTGCCATTTGCTTGAGCAGAGCGGAGTTGCTCTTTAAATAAGCCACAACACTCTCGTTTTTGAGGTCGATAGCGCAAGCAGCAGCAGAGCGCTCAGCCGACGCATCAGCTAGCTCAAAGGCGTGCTCAGCACTCAAATCCTCAAGGCCTTCGATCTCTAAAATACGGCCCGAGAAGACATTGACCTTCCCCTTCTTATCTAAGGTCAGGAGACCTTGCTTACGAGCAAAGTAAGGGATGGCATGCACTAAATCACGCAGCGTGATACCTGGCTTACGGGTACCAGTAAAGCGCACCAACACCGACTCAGGCATATCGAGAGGCATCATACCGGTAGCTGCAGCAAAGGCCACCAAACCAGAACCAGCAGGGAAAGAGATACCTAAAGGCATACGGGTGTGGCTATCACCACCAGTACCAATGGTGTTTGGCAGGCACATGCGGTTTAACCACGAGTGAATCACACCGTCACCTGGGCGCAAAGCCACGCCACCGCGCTCAATCATGAACTTCGGCATGCTGTGGTGGTTTTGCACGTCCACAGGACGAGGGTAAGCACAGGTGTGACAGAAAGACTGCATCACCAAAGGAGCAGTGAACTTTAAGCAGGCTAAGTCCTTGAGCTCATCACGGGTCATAGGGCCAGTGGTGTCTTGCGAACCGACAGTAGTAACCTTGACCTCAACATACTCACCTGGGCGCACACCAGCCTTACCACAAGCAAGGCCCACAATCTTTTGGGCACGGGTAAAGCCCTTGGCACTGCCAGCGCCAGCACCAGCACCATCAGCAGCGGCAACTGGAGCCTCAACCGCGGCAAAGACAGCAGGCATATCCTGACCTAAGAACTCACAGGCACGCTTGGTTAAAGCACGACCGATGATCAGAGGGATACGGCCACCAGCACGCACCTCATCAACAAGGCTTGGACGGAGCTTAAAGGAGGCTAAGACGCTATCACTGTCGTGAGCGGTGATCGTGCCATTGTCGTAGTGCACATCGATGGTGTCACCCATGTTCATGGCATTAACGTCAAGCTCAATTGGCAGAGCACCAGAGTCCTCTAAGGTGTTGTAGAAGATTGGGGCGATCTTGCCGCCTAAAACTAAGCCACCAGCTTTCTTGTTAGGTACGCCGTCGATGTCCTCACCAAAGTGGTAGAGCACGGAGTTGGTTGCAGACTTACGCGAAGAACCAGTGCCGACTACATCGCCAACAAAGACCACAGGCAGGCCCTTAGCCTTGAGATCAGAGATCAACTTGATTGGGCCAATCACACCCTCGTTGTCTGGAGTCAGACCCTCGCGGGAGTTTTTAAACATGGCCTGAGCATGCAGAGGGATGTCAGGACGTGACCAAGCATCAGCAGCAGGCGAGAGGTCATCAGTGGTGATCTCACCAGTGACCTTGAAGACAGTGTAGCTTTGGCAATCAGGTAAAGCAGGACGTGAGGTAAACCAAGTAGCAGCCGCCCACTTTTCAATCAGTGAACGAGCAGCAGCATTACCAGCTGAGGCTAAAGCTGCGACCTCATCGAAAGCATCGTAGATAAGTAATGTGTGCTCTAAAGCAGTAACCGCGCAGGAAGCAAGCTCCTCATCCTTAAGCAGGGCAATTAAAGGGGCGACATTGTAGCCACCCTTCATCTTGCCTAAAAGCTCCACAGCCTGTTCAGGGCTGACTAAAGGGCTTTCCTTGCAGCCAGAAGCAATCTCACTTAAGAATTGGGCCTTAATAGCGGCAGCCTCATCAACCCCAGGAGGCACTCTTTGATCAAGCAGATTAAAGAGCACGGTCTCGCTACCCTCAGGAGGGTCTAACATCAACTCAACGAGCTCCTTTACTTCCTCTGCATTCAAAGGCAGCGGCTCAATGTGCTGACGCCCTCTTTCACTAGCCTTGATGAAATAATCGGTTAAGTACTCTTGAGCCATACTCAATCACCGCTCCTACAGTTGTTTTTAAAACACAAAGCTCAAACCGCCATGAACTCAGATCCTGCGGCGAGCAGCACTTTTTAGTGCAATCAGCTTGTCATCATACCGCAGCGGCGGTGAAAACAAGCCGCTTTCCCCATATTTCTCACTATTTGGGTGCAAAACAGCAAGCCGGTTCTCAACACTGCACTACCAGCTGCTAGCTACCAGCTGCTAGCTGCTAGCTGCTAGCTGCTAGCTGCTAGCAGCTAGCAGCACGTCTGATACCGAGCTTGGCGTAATAGAAAAATGGGCCTGGGTCGGTCTTACGTCCAGGTGCGACCTCACTATGAGAGGCGATATGGTCTTTGATATCGATGTAGCTCTGCTGCAGCAACAAGACAAGCTCACGTAGCACCTGATACTGCACCTCGGTATAAGGCTCGTCATCAGTACCCTCAAGCTCAATACCGATACCGTAATCATTGCACTCAAGATGGCCTAAGTAAGAACTACGACCGGCATGCCAGGCACGATCTAAAAAAGACACGTACTGTGTAATCACTCCCTGCCTATTGATAAAGATATGGGTAGAAAGCTCTTGATTGTAGATACCCTCAAAATAAGGGTGCACTTTTGGGTCTAGCGACATGGTAAAGAGCTGATCTACATAAGGCCCACCATACTGAGATGGAGGCAGAGAAATGCCATGGAGAACAATCAAAGAGATCTCATGTAATGGACGCTGATTGAAGTTACGCGTTGGTACCTGCCGCACCACAGTTCCAGTCGCACTCACCCCCGAAAGCCAGCCTGCAACAATCCGTAGCTTGGACATAAAGAGAAGCTTCCTCAAAAAAAAAAAAACAAAATCGCACTCATGGTACACCTACAGTCATGAAAAAGCCGCTGCCAGATTTCTCCGGCAGCGGCCTTTCTAAAACAATTCGGTGAGCTTATGCCACTAAGCTAAAAAGTTGATAGCGTGGCCTGAGACAAACTCGTGCTCGCCTTGAACCTCAACAGCAGTCTCGGCTTCTGGAGCACCGATCTCAATAAACTCGTAGTTAGCAGCATCGGCTAAGACGGCACGCAGCAACATGTTGTTGAGCTTGTGACCAGTCTTATAGGCCTTGAAGTTACCCAAGATGCTGTGACCGCACATGTATAGATCGCCGACAGCATCTAACATCTTGTGCTTCACAAACTCATTTGGATAGCGCAGACCATCTGGGTTGATGACGCGGTAGTCGTCTAAAACCACAGCATTCTCTAAAGAGCCACCTAAAGCTAAGTTGTGGCTGTGCATGTACTCAACATCGCGCATGAAGCAGAAAGTACGAGCACGAGCTAATTCCTTAACGAAGGAGGCGCCTGAGAAGTCTAAGTGGAAGTGCTGCAGCTCCTTATCCATCGCTGGGTGGTTGAAGTCGATGGTCAGGTCTAAGCTAAAGCCGTCAGCTGGGGTAATCTCAGCCCACTTGTCACCATCCTCAACGCGCACAGGACGCTTTAAGTAGATGAACTTCTTAGGAGCATTAAGCTCTTGCACACCAGTGCTTTCAAAGAGGTAAATAAAAGGCTGGGAGCTACCATCCATCACTGGAAGCTCAGGGGCATTGACGTCAACGTAGAGGTTGTCGATACCCAAAGCGCTTAAAGCAGCAGTTAAGTGCTCAACAGTCGAAATACGCACACCGTCTAAATTAACTAAGGCGGTGCACAGTTGCGTGTCACGCACAGCCTCAGGCTCGCACTTAATCGAAACGTTTGGGTTCAAATCAGTACGAGTGTAGATGATGCCTGTGTTAGCAGGCGCAGGACGAAAGGTCACTTCTACCTTGGAGCCTGAATGCAGGCCAATTCCAGTAGCAGAAACCGCTTCTTTGATCGTTCTCTGTAATAGCATGGAATTGCACTCCTACTATTTGCCACAACAACAAAACACGCAGCTTAAACGAAAAAACTACGTGCTGAAACCTAAGCTAAAAAGCTATCAAAGACCACCTGAGTTTCTACACAATCTTGCACGAAAAACTACATTCAGCAGCTTTTACATACACTATGTATGGAATCTCTTTTTGTGGCTCATATTTTATTACAAACCTGTGACAAAAATCCGGCTTTTTGCATAAAGTTCGCAAAAAAATCTGAAGCCCAAACCACACCGTAACCAGCATGTTTATAGGCTTTAGTGCCAACTGGTATCCAAGTTAGCCCACAACAACTTTGCACACCATTGCAAGCCACCATGAAGCCCAAAATTGGAGCAAAGCGCCACACAGCGACAACTGCGGAAAAGAACGAGAAAAAGGGATAGCTTAAATTGCTTGTCATACCAGCCCAAGCACTGCAATAACTAAGCACCAGCCACAGCACAGCGTCCGCCACCGCAAGAACTCTTATCTCTGTTATCGACCAAGTGGCAAGATCTTAAAGTCAGGAGAGGCGCAGACGTCGGTAAAAGCACACAGCATTCGCAGATATAGCAAAGCCAGAGCTGTGTGATCTCTGGCTTTGGGGACAGCGTTGAATCTAATACTAGACTTCGTGCCTTAGCACCGGCGTTGCATAGCAAGGAAATCGTGGAGAGCTGAGCGTTCGCCCACAACTCTAAAAGGACTGCCAGCGGCAAGCACTATAATATCGCACGCATCTGTCGGCAGCTGATCATCATGGCGAACAACGCATCTGACCCTAGAGGCTCTAGAGGCGTCATCTACATAGGTGTTTATGGCATCTTTGAGCTGCTGCTCTTGAGAGCCGGTAAAAGCACGGCTGACGCTAGCAATAACAAGGCAGCCTGATTGAAGCTGCAAATCGCTTTCTTCCAAGAGCGCATTGAAGACAGCGTTCTGCACAGCATCTGCGATGAAGTTAGCACCACTGGCCTCACAACGCCCAAAAACAACAGCATGATCATGGCCACTAAAAGCGTCTCGCAGCTCGCTAAGAGCTAAGCTGCCATGACCATTAGCGTCATCAGAACCATCAGGCTTAACCACATCCACGATGCATCTGACTAGCCTCTCAATCGCATCATTTGTCGCGTTGAATGCGTTGCTAATAGAGATATTGAGATCAGCTAAGCTCTTAAGGAGCTTGTTGTTGTCGATCACAATTAAGGAGCTAACTTGCTTAGAGAGCTCGGGGATACAAACATTTGCGCAGAACATGTGACGTACTCCCTCAAATGAGAAAGGCTTAGTCACAACAGCTACGGTTACAGCTCCAGCCTCTTTAGCCAAGTCTGCAATGATCAGAGATGCGCCAGAACCAGTACCGCCGCCCATACCAGCTACAATGACGACAAGGTCTACGCCTTGTACCAGCTGCTTGAGCTCTTCCTTGCTTTCTTCGGCAGCAGCATAGCCTATTCTTGGATCGCGATAAGTGCCCAAACCATTGGTTTGCTTAGGGCCAATTTGCAGCTTCTTTGGAGCGGTTGCCCTCTCAAGAGAGCGCAAGTCGGAATCCACTGCGATGAGCTCGACGCCCCCTAAGCCATGACTAATCATGTGCTGCAAGGCGCTACCAGCCCCACCACCGACAGCGATCACCCTGATGACGAGACTCTTATCTCCCTGACTGCCAGATTCCTTAATGGAAGGAGAGCTACCTACTTCCTTGTCTATCAATTTACCCAATACCTCCACAAATGACATATTACCCTACAGCCCCATACCAAGATGGGGACTGCTAGTGATAACAAGGGAGCTAGATCTCAGTGAAACAATCACTTGTTTATAGCACATCTATCTCTCTTTGGCAGATAACATTAACTGGTTGATTACCAATTATGTAGTCCTGATAAGATAAGTGCTTAAGTCTAAAAGGCAGTCCGGAAACAAAGATTGTGACCACACATTGATCATCTTGCAGCTGCTCATCAAAGCTCACGGCGTATTTAACCGATGCACCTGCATCCACATAAGCACTGACAGCATCTTTTAGAACTTCCACTTGATCTCTTGTGAAAGCACGACTTACACGAGCACAAACCAAAATGCCTGCCGCAGTCTTTAAGTCTCCTTGCTCTAGCATTGGGGCCTCTACAGCTTTTTGCACAGCATCTGCAATGAAGTTGGCTCCTTGTGCTTCACCTAAGCCAACAACGGTCTTGTCCCAAGAACTCAAAACGCTTTGCAACTCGCCAAGAGTCAAGTTGACCAAACTATCAGACCGAATAGTATCAACAATACACTGGACACTACGAAAGACCAAATCATTTACTACATTAAGAAGATAGATGATAGAAAGGTTAAGTTGTCTGCTGCGCTCAACAACAAGGTAAATTTGATCATCACAAACAACAGTGGCATCAAATCTCGTTGAGATCTCACCAATGCTACACTCAGCATAGCACCTGTGCTTTTTGCCTTCGAAATTGAATGGGGCTGTAACAACAGCAATAGTAACAGCACCGGCTTCTTTTGCTAACTCTGCGATTACAGGAGATGCACCAGAACCAGTACCGCCTCCAATGCCAGCGACAATGACAACAAGATCTGCGCCTTGAACCAGTTGCTTCAGCTCTTCTTTGCTTTCTATAGCAGCAGCATATCCTTTGCAAGGGTCGCACCCTGCACCCAAACCACAAGTTACCTGAGGCCCAATTTGCAGTTTCGTAGGCACAGTTAAGCGATCTAGAGCCTGTTTATCCGTATTAACAGCAATGACTTCAGCGCCACTGAAGCCATGATTAATCATGTACTGCAATACATTACCAGCACCACCACCGACACCTAACACTTTGATCCTAAGATCTTTATGAACCTGAGCACCTGCCTCCTTTAGAGCTTTTGCCTGAGCCTCTGCACTTGCCAAGCGATCCATGACCATGTGCTTCTCAATATATCGCCACGGATTAGAGCGCCAAAGAGCTTCACTTATGCTTTTGTGCCCAGCATCAAATCTAAAAGGCAGCCCAGAGACTAAGATGGTGATCTCACATTGATCAGCTTGCATCCGATCATCATAGGTAACGGCGTACTTGATCTGAGCTGCATCACTCACATGTTCGGTGATGGCCATTTTTAGCAGATCAACTTGCTCTGAGGTGAACTTGCGGCTAACCAAGGCATGCACCAATATGCCTGAAGCCAACTTAATATCTCCACTTTCTAGCAAAGGTGAGTTGATTGCGTTCTCCATCGCATCTACAACGAAGTTAGCTCCACATGCCTTTCCTTGCCCAACAACAGCAGTGCCGCCACAGCTTAAGACAGTTTTTAGCTCGCTCAGATTTAAGCCAACCAAGCCTTCACACATGAGCGATCTAACAAGACTTCTGACCACATATGAGATATGATCAACAGACCCTCTGAAAACGTCTATAAGCTCATCTTTTGTGGCACTTTCTGAGTTATCAATCATCTTCTCCTTGTCAATGACAAAGAGGCAATCAACTTTCTTCGCGGTCCACTCAAGGCTTATTTCAGCAAAAGGTCTTTGCTTTTTGCCTTCGAAATGGAATGGGCATGACACTACAGCAAAAGTCACAGCTCCAGCAGCGTTTGCGATCTCTGCAATCACAGGAAGCGCGCCTGATCCTGTCCCACCTCCTAAGCCAGCTAAAATTACGACAACATCAGCTCCTTGAGTAAGGTGCTGAAGCTCTTCTTTGCTCTCCTCTGCTGACAGGTAGCCCCTATACAAATCACCGTCAACGTCTAATTCAGAAGCTTGTGTCAGCTTTGGGCCAATTTGCAGCTGCTTTAGATCGATTGAGCGCTCAAGATCGCATAATGTGAATCTAGAAGGTGATTCTAATTCGGAATCAACCGCGATGAACTCAACGCCTCTTATGCCCTGCACTATCAGAAGTTGCAGAGCTTTGTTGCCACAACCACCAACACCGATCACTTTGATTACAGGGTTATTAACCCTCTGACTGCCAACCCCTTGTATGGCTTGATTTGGATCAAAAACCTCACTCATAACTCCCTCCGATCTAACCGCAACTAGCTGTAGCTAAAGTCCCGCAACAAAGATAGTAACTTCGCACTGATCCTCAGCCAAAGGCTCATCGTACGCAAAGCAAAACCAGCATTGTGTTTCATCATTGGTACAGCCATTTACAGCGTTTAGCACTTGCTCGGCTTTCGCAATTGATGATATGCGAGGACTGATGCGAGAAAACACAAGAACACCCGAGGCTCGCTGTAGATCGCTTTCAGCGATCTGATTTGAGCTCAGAGCCATCTGACAAGCGTCAGCTAAAAGGTTATCGCCTTGACCTACACCATGCCCCACTACGGCATGCCCTTTAGCGCTTAGAATGGATCTAAAGTCACTGATGTCGTAACCATTTACATGATTAAGAGTTAGTGAAGCAACAATGCTCTTGATGGCGTGGAAAATCAGGTCACTTAAGGCGGCGTAAGCGGCAGGAATGGAGATATCGGTGCCCAAGCTGTCGAGGATCTTGTCATCATCCACAACCACTAAAGCGTCCACATGCTTAACGATCTCCTCAAGGCCTAAAGCGGTGAAGCGCTTGTGCTTTGGAGCCTCAAAGCGGAAAGGAATAGGCACTATCGCGATGGTAAATGCGCCAGTCTCTTTGGCGATATCTGCGATGATAGGAGCAGCACCACTACCTGAACCACCAGCCATGACCGTCGTCATGATGATCAGATCTGCACCTTGTAGGCACTCCTTAATGCTGGCTTTGCACTCATCAGAGGTCACCACCGAATCGTAAAAGCTCTGATCAGCCGGTGCATCACTATCAATTTGTAAATCCAAAAGCAGTTTCTTAGGAACAGGCGATGTTCTCACGGCCTTTGCATCGGTGTGCATGACCATTAACTCAGCACCGCTTAGTCCTTTTTCCACAAGGTGCTGCACGATCTTGCAGCCACTGCCGCCAATGCCAACTACCTTGATGTCTGTGCGCTGCGCACACATGCTACCAGTAGCTTCATCATCCTTAGCCTGTTGATCGCTCATCGAGTCTCTCCCTTAAGAGCAATGAAAAAAGTTCTGCTTACGAGCGTACACCAAAACAAGGGGAGTGTCATGAAGACTCGGGCTGAGCTGCCGATTTTGCGTTTCAGGCCCCAAAAACGACGAAAGCCAGAAGCTTTGGGAGGGCTTCTGGCTTTAATGACGTTAAGTTTATGCGACCTTTACAGAACTAACCTATGGAGAGGGTTAGCTTAAAAAATTTTTAGACCTTCTTACGGAAGATTGGTGGAATGTCGTTATCGACCCAATCGTCACCGCTAGCATCGCCTACTGCTACTTCTTTAGCCTCATATCCTGTATTTTGGTTCACAGCACGTTGACCATAGCTTGGGCTAGCCATGGTGTTTGGCTGTGGAGCACGCATGCGTGGATCCATCTGGCCTTGAGCGATGGCAGGCTGTGGAGCTGGACGCATGGCTTGTGGTGCACGAGGGGCAGCACCTGGAGTGTAGGCTTGCGACTGTCTAAAGAAACCGCTGTCGGTATTGGTAGCATTACGACGTACCTGAGCTGAAGCACGAGCAATAGCAGCAGGGCTCTCAGAGCTCATAGTATCTGAGCCAGAAATACCGGTAATCAGAATGGTAATGACAATTTGGTCTTCAGCTAACTGATCATCGAAGACCACACCATACTTACAATCTGCTTCTTCGTCAGCATAGTTTTGGATCTCGTTGTTGATCTGATCCCACTTGCTGATTGGGAAGTTGTGGTTAACGCGAGCATTCACTAACAGACCTGTTGCACTCTTGATGTCAACTTGGTCGATCAGTGGAGAGTGAATAGCGCGTTGCACTGCATCTTCAACGAAGTTGGCACCTTGACCAACACCATTACCAATAATGGCATGACCACGACCGCGCATGATGGTCTGCACGTCGCTGAAGTCTAAGTTAATGAAGCCTGGAGCGTTGATCGAGTCAGTGATGCCCTTGACTGCATTTAGGAGCACATCATTTGCCTCGTTGAAGGCATTGATTATGGAGATGTTGGCACCTAAGTTCTTGAGGAGCTTGTCGTTGTCGATCACAATTAAGGAGTCAACGTGCTTAGAGAGCTCGGTAATACCTGCCTCTGCATTGACCATGTGACGCTTACCTTCAAAGTGGAAAGGCTTGGTCACAACAGCAATGGTTAAAGCACCTGTTTCTTTGGCGATCTCAGCAATGATAGGAGCAGCGCCAGTACCCGTACCGCCGCCCATACCAGCTGTGATGAAGACCATGTCAGAACCCTGTAAGAGTTTCTTGACGTCGTCCTTACTCTCCTCAGCAGCCTTACGGCCCTTATTAGGATCGCAGCCAGCACCTAAGCCGTTGGTAAGCTTGACACCAATTTGTACCTTCAATGGAGCAGTAGAGCGATTAAGTGCTTGAGAATCGGTATTAACCGCGATGAACTCAACACCACTTAAGCTCTGATTAATCATGTGCTGCAGCGAGTTACCACCACCGCCGCCGACACCGAGTACTCTGATGACGCATTCTTTGGCAAAGTGAATGCCAGATTCACTGTTAGTAGGAGTCGGTCCTACTTCAACAGAAAAATGATCGCTCATAAAACTCCCAAATTGTAGGTACTGTGCAACAAACTTAACGCCAACAACTTACAGTCTCGGTTATTATACCCTCAAAAGCCCCAAAATAGCACACTGCCCTTAAATTCGCTCTCTAGGCAAACTCTAAGCGCATCCTATTTTTTCGGCCTTTTTGCCGACCTACCATGCCACAAATTAACGTACCAACACAACATTACCACTTGCTTGCAACTAGAAGTGAATTCTTGCAGCGAGCACAAGACACTTGCTACCACCAAAAATGAGTAATGCTGCGATGTATTGATGTATTTCTGCTTTTTTTTTTTTTTTTTTCAATTAAAAAGCAGACCTCACAAACAAGCAAAAACAAAACAAGCCAAACCCGCA
>CALXYZ010000105.1 GCA_944393075.1 uncultured Anaerobiospirillum sp.
AAAATCTGGATCTAAAGTGTGGATGCTATAAAATATTTACTCGTTTTGAATGAACTTTTCAAATCGGGCACTAGCGTTGATCACCAAAGCCACAACACCATGCTGTCCAACGTAGTCACTTGCCCAACGCAAGCCGCGTAAATAGGCTTCTTTCAAGCTAAGACTTTTCATGGAAACACGATTTGAGGCATAAGAAGCGATGACTCGATCATCAAGCTCAACGTAAGGACTGCTACCTCTTTGACGACGCTTGAATTTGGTCTCAATCTGCTCACTAAAACCACCTGAAAATGGCGGAGCACCAATAATCACTTTCAAACCACCATCCACAACCACATCGAGTTGATCTAATTGTGTGCGCAATGAGCGGTTGGCTTCAAGCTCCGAGCTTAGTGCCACCTTGGCAGAAAACGCTGTTTGTTCACGCAACTCAAAGCTATCGGTCAGCACCATAATGCTATGGTGAGCAACGTCCTGTGCTTGAGCTTTAGATTGAACCATACGATCATGACTGACAACCTCTAGGTTAAAGGCAGCCAAATAGTAGGCAGCAGGCATCAGCTCAAAGGCATGCAGCTCATGGCGGCACTTGCGTACCACATCTTGATCCTTGATAAGGTCAGGATGTTGCAACAGGCGACTGATGAAATAACCACTACCTGCAAAAGGATCAACAATGTGCACCTTCGCATCGCTTAAGCAGCAGTCGAACTTGTCTTTCAACAGCAAGTTGAGCGACTGATGAGCGAAATCAATCACTTCTACTGGCGTAGCTAAAGTCACAGTAGAGAAGCCGTTATGCTTAAACAAGGCTTGGATAATGCGCTCAAACAGCGCAACAATCAGATCACGACGTTCCTGCTCACCAAGAGCATACTCAAGGCGTTGCTCCACCTTGTGATACAGAGAGTGCAAGTCAGCATTCACTGTTGCTAAGCCAGCAGACTTGAGACTTGCAACCACGGATTCCAGCTCCTTGCTTAAAGGCAAGCACACCCCCATGTCTGCTCGCAAAACCTTGCGGTAAAGCATTGAGACAATTGGACAGATGACGATATGTTGCGCTAAAACCTCACACATCTCACCGTAAGAAAGCTCATGATTGATCGATAGTGACAAGCGCTTTTGCTGCTGCTCAAAGTAGCGCAATACTAGGCTTGGAGCTTGAACATAACCTTGAGAAGTCTTAGATATCTTGGAATGCACAAAGTCTTTAAGCAACTGTAGCTGCTTCACACATAAAAGACCAAGCTCATCACCGACAGCTAACCAATTCTGACCTAAGCCCACCTGATTGAGCAAAGCGGCGCGCAGCATGATGGCTACTTCAGATTGCAAATCACTGATCAAACCATTCTCAGAATCCATAGCCGAGAACTTAGCTAAGTTGGCTTTACCCTTGGCACGACGAATAGCTTGCTCAATGGAGCTGCTATAACCGCTGTGTCTACCTGAGGCACGAGCAGGTGCAAGAAAAGATATGTTGGTGTTAGCGATCAGCTTGGCTAAAAGTTGTTGGTGATCGCTCTCCATTGTGCCCATAAAAGCACTCATTGCACTGAGCACAGACAACAACTTGTTGATGCCTCCGTCAGAGCGCAAAATGCTCTCAACCTTTCCAGGCTCAGGGGCAACTAATGGCAGCAACACATAACCATAGCGTTTGCCTTTAGCCTTACGCATAGCTCGTCCTAAAACCTGCACGATCTCTAGCGGAGATCTAAGCTGCGCAAGGATCACAACTCCATCTAAAGCAGGCACATCAACGCCCTCAGACAAGCAGCGCACGTTGAAGAGGACTTTGCATACGTGTTGAGCCTGAGCATTATCATGGCCATGATCATGCTCCTTGCTGCTATCACTTGCATCAGAAGCAAGCCACTCCAGAATGTCGCCGCGCTCAAACTCGCTCATACTCGATTCTATGTAACGACAGTCACATACCATATCGTGCGTTCGAACAAACTGATAGGCTTCAGCATCTAAATTAGATTGCGCGGAAGCATAAACAGCATCAACCAACCCAGTAACATCAACTGCAGCGTCTTTATGCGTGAGTACGTACTTGCGAAAGTTACTGATCATACGCTGCATGTTAGCTGCGTAGTACTTGGCAGAAATAGCGTCATTCTCATCGTCAGGATGAATACGGCGCGCATAAGCAATCACACGACGTAGAGGCTCACCATCCTCCTCTTCGTTGATCTTCAAGCCAAACTTGTTGAGCAACAACCATGTGCTCAGCATCATGCTCTGATGGCTGCTCGCAATGTCCCTAATCTCAGTAATATCCCAAAGTGCTCGCGGATCAATCACCAAAGCCAGGACTTTCACCTCGGATAAACATCCATACTTGACAGCTTCAGCAAAGCTAAAGGTGAAGAACACTGGGCCAAAGATTGTCTTGTCGTCCATGGAGTACACAGCTGTACCATGCTGCAGTGATTGCATCTTCACGCCATCGGCAAAAATGCGAGGAGTAGCAGTCATATAAAGACGCTTGCGACAGTGGATGTACTGATCGTTGTGTACACGAGTGAAACACGACTCGTTGTCATCGACGATGCCAAGTCCATAACCCCAACGTGACACTACCAGCAGGGCTTTTTCAGCAGCACTCATATTCTCTGAGAGATCACAGCAATTGTAGTAAGGCTCTAAGACCTTGCCACTATGCAAGCGACCGCTGGCGGTACGATGTGCTTCGTCATGAATCGCATACGCAAACTCTGGCAAGCCAAAGAAGTGCTGAGCTAAAGCAATGACGGCACTTGATTGGTAGGTTGCAAAGATCACCGTCGGGTCTTGATTCTGTTCATTTGCACCAGTGAGGCCATTTACACTACTCACCTTACTTTGCATCAATGCCTTTCGCACCTGAATAGCCAAAACCTGAGGATCAGTAGTGCAAGGATAGTTCAGATCACTGGCCCCGAAGAAGTCATCAATATCATCTTCGATTTCACTACCACTGCTATCACGAACACTGCTATCTGTCTTCAGATCGAGATCACGACCAAAACCAAGATCAATCTCAGCAGTCGCATCCCCTGCTTTAGATGAGACAATGGAATGACCAATAGTCCTATCAGAGCACACAGCAAATGTATGCAGAGGATACAGACTATTGTTCTTCCAATCATGGAGCGCTTGCGCTAACAGACTTAGTGATGGTACCCAGTAGATAATGAGATCTGATGGCTCAGCCATTCTCTCAATAGCACGCAGTGCTACCAAAGTCTTGCCACTGCCGCAAGCCATCACCAAAGTTCCGCGGTCATGTTCCACAAAACCTTGCACAATGCTCTGCACGGCGTGCTCTTGGTAGTCACGCAACACCAATACTGGCAGTGACTCCACCAAGTTATCGCGCAAATACTTGCTCCAGTTGATTGAGGAGTGTGCAAGTATGGAGTTGGTGATAATGTAAATAGGCTTGCTCTGGTGATCACACTCTAAGGAAAGGTTGAAGGATACCTTGTTGCTCGTGACCAACAAATAGCGTTCTTTGATGAAGTCGAGATTAGAGGAAGCTAAAAACGAATCAACGTGGGCCTTAACGACCAGGGTGTCACGCGCGAAGAACTTGCACTGAATGGCCGCATACTGCTCTTTACCAGTTGCAAATATAGGGTTGAGAGTAGCCATGAGGTCAATGCCAATATCACGACGATTACGAGCGAGTTCTGGATGATCATGAGCCCAGTCCGTGTAGAGCTGAACCTTAGTGAAACGTTCAGCATACTGAAGGTCTTGGCTTAGATAAGTCAGAGACAGACGCTCAAAGCGTGATCCCTTATCGCGGAGGCTATCAGCAACAACTTCCATCTTTTGCAGCAACTGCTCAAAGGCATAAGCGTTCTGCTCTAAGGAATCATCAGTAGCAACAGCAGCATTCGCATCAGCACCAGCATCAGCACCAGCATCAGCATCAGCAGCAAATGCGTCTGTTTCTGTTACATGGCTGATCGAAGCCATGCAATCTTCAGCAACTGATGCATCAAATGCTGAAGATGCAGGTTCTACAGTCAATGTGTGATCTGTTCTGGTATTAGCAAAGGCAGATGATGAAGCGAAGGCGGAAGATTCAGATAACGAGACGGAAGCCAAGGACACAGAGTCACAGGCAGCAGCACTATTGCTAACCCCACTCATGTCTTCTGACGACACAAGCAAGTGCTCTAACGATAACTGGTTACCGCTAAAGTCAGAAGCTAAGGCTCGTGCTATCTGCGCACGCTTTTGAGAACGAAAACGAGATGGTGTATCCATAGAAAGGCCTCATCACGCTGAATCACGGAATATGAAAACAGGAGGCGAGACCAATGTGGACATATGAATTTCAGACAATAGAAATCATTAAATATAGGCAGCACAGCTGCCCCCTATGTTTCATATGCCACAAGAAAAGATCCTTATATTTAAGCCACAAACTAAAACAGCAACAGCTTAAAGAAAAAGAACTACATGTTTAACATAGTAACACAAAAGCTAATATCAACAAGCTAAAACCAAACAACAATAGCAACACCTATCATCTATGTGCACAAGCAACATATCGCACCAACTTTGGCTTATTTATCGAATCCGTTATACATCCTAACTTTTTTAGCAAAAAAGTTGTTGACACCCTAGGTCTTATTTGGTTTAATAAGCCCCGTTGCTCAGATAGCTCAGTCGGTAGAGCAAAGGATTGAAAATCCTTGTGTCCCTGGTTCGATTCCAGGTCTGAGCACCATCACTCAATGGTGCGTTAGCCCCATCTCTTCTTATCGACGCTCAGATAGCTCAGTCGGTAGAGCAAAGGATTGAAAATCCTTGTGTCCCTGGTTCGATTCCAGGTCTGAGCACCACTAATTCTCTCCTCTTTTTCCCTTAAATTAAGAAAACAATCACAAGCCTGATAGGCCTTTTTGCGTTTGTAATTTGTACAAAGCCAAAACCAAAGCCAAAGCCACAGACCGGACATTGAGCACCTGTTGTTGACAAATTAGAATGTGGTAGCTAAATTCATTCTAGGACAGTGTTTTTTATCCATGAGCGCACCAGACAGTCATCAAAATAATCGCACCCCTCAAGTTGACCTTGACCTGCTTAACAAGGCCATAACCGAGCACCTCACTAACAATGGTGAGATCTTTGTCGTACAAAACCTTAATCAGGTAGTACTGGCGGCTGGCTTTATTAGGTTTACTAGGGCTATCGAGTTCTTTGATGAGCGCGTGGAGAAGAAGGGCTCTACTGACAAAGAGTACATCATTTCACATGGCACTGCCCTCGCTGCTGTGCTACTCCTCATTATGTCAGGAGAGTTTCAGTCTCTGCTCAATATGGAGAGCCGCTTAAACAAGCTACCTTTCCATATCCTGCTTGATCTTCCGCACGAGGTGTGTATCGAAGATCTCAATCGCCATGTATGTGCTCGCGCGCTGGATGCTTTCTTCGATTACGATTGCCGCAAGTTCTTTGCAGAGTTCGCCTTGCACTGCATCAAGGAATTTGGCATTGATGCTAGCAAAATTACAGAGCTCCGCATAGACTCTACCACGTATATGACATATCACATGGAGAGCTGGGATGAGCTTATTGCTCTTGCTGAGTCTCAGGATCAACTTGATGAGCTTAGCGAGGCCTCTCCTGATGATGTAGGTGTCCTTGAGAGAGGTAATGACACAAAGGCTGATAAGAACAACTCGGATGTGGATGCGGAGGCTAGTGAGCCTGAGGCAGTTCATGCTATACGCGTCACTAATGAAGGCAGAGCTTGTCCGCGGCTGACACGTGGCGTATCAAAAGATCATCGAGACGATCTGAATCAGTACACTGTGTACAATGTGACCGATGGCCATGATGGTAATGCTAGTGACGCTAAAAGCTTTGCTGAGATTGTCCGTGATGCACTACCTTCACTAAAGCAAGACTTAGACAATCTTCGCTACATAGTTGGCGATTCTAAGCTGTTCACTGAGGACGCATTGACCGCAGCTGCTCAAAGTCACACTGATGTCATTACGCGCATGCCGGCCAATTTCACTCCAGTAAAAGAGATCTGCGCTACTGTTGGTGATCCTAACTCTCTTCCTCCACTATACCCTGAGGATGAGTGGAAGGAAATTCATGGTAAGTCGTCGTGTGTTCCTCGTGGTTGCATCTACAAAGGCTTGAACATGTGGGGGTTCGAGCTTACTGGACTCCTTGTATCCAACAAGAACCTGATCGCAAAGAAAAAGCATATCTTTGAGAAGAAGGCCAAGCGTGAGTTAGCTGAGCTTAAGAAGCAGCTTAAGCAAACGTTTAAGTGTGTTGAAGATGCCAAGAAGCACTTTGCCACGGTGCTAAAGCAAGCCTATTTGTGCGACATATCTGAACCTGAGTACGAGGAACATAAGGTGCTTGCACGTCGTGGCCCTAAGTCAAAAGACCCTGCTAAGAACCCAATACGTGTTGATAGCGTTAGGATTTGTGCAGAGGTTTCGATCAACCACGAACGCTTGATCCATGAGGTAGAGGAAGATTGCCTATACCTGATAGTGACTACTGACGTCAAACGCGATTGGGTTCCACATGAGTTACTTGAAGCCTATAGACGGAACGCAGTGTGCGAGCATCTATGGCGACAGACCAAGTGCAAGCGTATGTTTTTAGAGCGCTTCCTCTTAAAGAACGAGTGGCGCTTAGAGGCCTTACTTTGCCTTGTGCAGATTGCCTGTCTTGCTCAGGTGCTCATGGAGAACAATCTTCGTCAGGGGCAACAGTTCTAAGGTTGTCTACTATAACGATGGCACAGCCACCGTTACTGGAGTTGATTAGACAATACTTTCCGTTTTAGCTTGCTTAGGTAACGAGTTGCTAGAACTGATACTTAGTGAACGGTACCGTATCCCCATTGACTCGCAGCCAAGAATGAGGATTCCAACTATTTCGGTATTGTGAGGCGCTCAATATCCGACAGACTAAGTCTTAGACTTAGACTAAGACTTAGTCTTAGTCTTAGATAACGCTATCCACTACTTCCAGACTGCTTCTGCTAGTGAGCGGATTATCTACTTTAGCCAAACTTGACTTTGTTTTTACCAATACCGCGCGGCTCCATCATCACGATCCCAAGCCCCCACAGCAGCATAAGCAAGCAGTTTACGGCCTGGGTTCGTGAGAGTAAAAGCACATACTACGTGCACTAAGGCTCAATCACTTAATCACTTAATCAGCCTTACCGCAGCAGTCCTTGTACTTCTTACCTGAGCCACATGGGCAAGGATCATTACGGCCAATAGATGGCTTCATGAGCTCCTCTGCGGCAGCAGCACCAGCAGCGCGCTCTTCATCATTGAGAGCAGAAGGAATACGTTGCTCCTCAACTGGTGGGCGCATTTGAATCTGTACACGCGAGAGCATCTTGATCACTTGGTACTTGATGTTATCAAGCAGCTTGGTGAACAGAGCGAAAGATTGAATCTTGTACTCGTTCTTTGGATTGCGCTGAGCATAACCTTGCAGGCCAATACCTAAGCGCATGTAATCCATAGCGGCCAAGTGCTCCTTCCACAGCATGTCGATGGTCTGCAGCATCAGACCCTTTTCTAACTGCTTCTGGTTCTGTTCGCCGATGAGCTTGCACTTCTCATCGTAAACAGCTTGAGCGGCAGCCACCACCTTGTCGCGGATATCCTGCTCAACTAGCTTGCTGTCCTCTTCCATCCACTTAGCAATTGGGCAGAGTAAAGCAAACTCATCGCGCAGTCTGACCTCTAAATCGTGGATCTTCCAAGTCTCAGATAAGCTGTTTGGCTCAATGTACTCGTCGATCACGCTGTTGAAGACATCAACACGGATATTGGTGATGGTCTCAGAAATATCCTCACCATTGAGAAGAGCATTACGCTCCTCGTAGATGACCTTACGCTGCTGATTAGCAACGTCGTCGAACTCTAACAAGTTCTTACGGATATCGAAGTTACGGGTCTCAACCTTACGCTGAGCTGACTCAATGGCACGGGTAACCAACTTGTGCTCAAGTGGCTGACCATCTTCCATACCCATACGCTTCATGAAGTTCTTTAACTTATCAGAGCCAAAGAGCTTCATCAGATTGTCGTCCATCGACAGATAGAAACGAGAGGAACCAGGGTCACCTTGACGACCGGCACGACCACGGAGCTGATTGTCGATACGACGAGATTCGTGACGCTCCGAGCCAATGATGTGCAGACCGCCAGCATTCACCACAGCGTCGTGACTTGCTTGCCACTCTTGCTTCACTCGCTCAACATCAGCCTCGGAAGGGTTCTCACCTAAAGCCGCAATCTCAGCTTGTAAATTACCACCCAAGATAATGTCGGTACCACGACCTGCCATGTTGGTAGCGATAGTCACGGTACGTGGGCGACCAGCTTGTGCCACGATGTGAGCTTCTTTCTCGTGGAACTTAGCGTTCAGCACTTGGTGAGGGATGTTTTCTTTATCTAAGAGGTGGGAGAGTTTCTCCGAGTTCTCAATGGAGATGGTGCCAACAAGCACAGGGCGCCCCTCGCTCACCTTCTCTTTGATGTCCGCGATAATGGCGCGGAACTTCTCGTCCTCAGTTAAGTAGATGAGGTCAGGCAGATCCTGTCTGATCATTGGCTTGTTAGTTGGCAGCACCACGGTGTTTAAGCCATAGATTTGCTGGAACTCATAAGCCTCAGTATCAGCAGTACCGGTCATACCAGCCAACTTCTCGTACATACGGAAGTAGTTCTGGAAGGTAATAGTAGCTAAAGTCTGGTTTTCCGACTTGATAGGCACATGTTCCTTGGCCTCCACGGCTTGGTGCAGACCATCAGACCAACGGCGGCCTTCCATCTTACGGCCCGAGTGCTCATCAATAATGATGACCTCACCGTTTTCCACCACATAATCAACATCGCGCTTAAAGAGCGAGTGAGCACGTAAAGCAGCCATCACATGGTGCAGGAGGACGATGTTAGTGCTAGAGAAGAGCGAATCGTTCTCTTTAAGTAAACCTAATTGACGGAGCAGATCCTCAACATACAGCTGGCCACGCTCAGTTAAGTAAGCTTGGCGGAGCTTAAGATCAACAGTGTAGTGACCATCGCCAGTGTAATCTTCGGTATCTTCCTTATCTTGGATCTCAAGCTTAGGGATGATGGTGTCGATCTTGCGGTAGAGCTCAGAGCTATCTTCAGCCTGACCGGAAATAATAAGAGGAGTACGAGCCTCATCGATTAAAACCGAGTCCACCTCGTCGACTAAGGCATAGTGAAGAGGACGTTGTACACGCTGCTCAGGAGTGTAGGCCATGTTATCGCGCAGATAATCAAAGCCAAACTCGTTGTTAGTACCGTAGGTGACATCACAGGCGTAGGCAAGGCGCTTAGCATTAGGATCCATGCCAGGAATATTGCAGCCTACAGTCATACCCATAAAGGTGTAGAAAGGACGTGACCAATCGGCGTCACGGCGAGCTAAGTAGTCGTTCACCGTCACCACGTGAACGCCCTTACCGGAAATAGCGTTCAGGTAGCAAGGCATCAAAGCAGTTAAGGTCTTACCTTCACCTGTTTTCATTTCGGCGATCTGATTGGAGTTTAAGACCATACCACCCATTAACTGGACATCAAAAGGACGCAAGCCCAAGGTGCGCTTCGCAGCCTCACGTACAGCGGCAAAGACATCAGGCAAGATGCTCTCTAAAGTAGCACCTGCTTCAAGCTTAGATCTGAACTCTAAGGTTAAAGCCTTAAAGTCCTCATCTTGCAGGGCCTGATACTTAGGTTCAAGGGCATTGATTTGCTTGACAATCTTACTCAAGCGCTTGATCGTGCGCTGATTGCTACTACCAATGATCTTGGTAACGATTGATGTAATAAACATAGAGAAAACGAACTACTTACAGAAAACGACCGCTATATCTTATCAGATTGTGGCACTGCAACAAATTTGGCCATATTGACGGCTTGAAAGCCATATGCACACAACTTCACGGTCCATGCTAAAAGCCTAATTTTACGCCAGTTTCGTGTGCTTGGGTGTGCGCGCACGCGTAAAAGCACAGGCTCTTGGAAGGCGTAGATTCGACACAAAAGAAAAGTTCTTGATGTCATTATCGGCTGGAAAAATGAGGTGCAACTTAGATCACCTAAGATTGCCACAAGATCGCCAATCTTGCAGCATCTTATTTAGATCGCAGCTGCAGAAAGCACAGCCCAACACAGCAAAACGCTACAACTGCTGCTGACGCTTACATCAAGCAAGAGGTGAGAAGGAGAACGGATAAGTGAGTGAGCAAGCGAGAGGGCAAGTGGGCAATTACCAATAATCAAGTTGCTGAAGGCCGTTTCCTTTACTACTCCCCCAAACACTGCGCCCACGCACAATTCTCTCAAAGAGAGGACGGCAGCGTGGGCGCAATATCAGTTGAAGACTGAGCTTAAGGGCTTAGGCACTAACCATTGAGACGCTGATTGGCAATCATTGGCTCACCCATCTTGATAACGTGCTCGCTAACGATGGAGGAGTCTAAGGAACCAAGTCTTTGTGGCCATAAGGTAATCACGGTGGAACCAAACTTAAAATGGCCAATCTCTTCACCGCGCTCATAGCGTAACACCTGATCGGTATAGTCCTTGACGGTAATACCAGAGCGACGCACCACAGTACCATCCCACACTGTACCAATAGAGCCAACCAAAGCAGCACCGACCATAATCACAGCCATAGGGCCACGCTCGGTTTCAAAAATACACACCAGACGTTCATTCTTGGTAAAGAGGTCAGGCATGTTCGAGACATTGCGCTTACCCACAGGGAAGTGGCGCCCAGGGATGTGAATGGTGCGCAGTAATCTGCCATCCATAGGCATGTGGATACGGTGATAGTTAGCTGGGGACAAGTAGATGCAGGCAAAGTTACCACCATCAAACAAGGAGATATCTTCCTTCCTGCCGCCTAACAAGCCAGCAAGAGAGTAGTCGATACCCTTGGCTTGAATTAGACGACCGGCCTTGATTGCATCAGCCTGACCAACAGTACCGTCCACAGGAGATACAGCAACGCAAGCATCCTTGCTTGCAATAGGGCGTGCATCTTCCTTGAGCTTGCGGATAAAGAAGTCGTTAAAGGTCTCATAGTTCTTGAGCTCGCTATCAGCGCACTCTTCAAGGTTGATCTTATAAGTATCAACGAACTTTTTAATGAGCCATTGTGTTGCTCCACCGAGCTTAGCATCAGTGAGCTTGGACGACAAGAAAGTGAGTGTCGACAAAGGAGTCAGATACTCAAAAACCCTCAGCAATAAACCAAACATAGCGACCTCAAATTAGTAACCACCAGCGCCAACTAAGGCAATGCAACCAACATCAGGCATTTAGAGTCGGCGTCTAGCGTATGGCTAGATAAAAGGCAAATAGCAGCTCAAGCAACGACTCAATACCGCTTAGGAATTCTAAAAGAGCGCCTAATTTTCAGCGCATATAATCGCGCTGTCAAATCAGACCTAAGATTGCACAACGGGAACGAGTACAAGAGCAATACGGGGCTGTACAGCACTCTTCACACTGCTCATATGGTATACAGGCTAAAACAGCATGAGCTTAGGTGCTAAAGCACGACGTTGCAAACTAATTGCAGCTACAAAAGCAGTTATGTGATGATTGAGGAGTCAATTGTAGGAGAAAATCGAAGGAGGGAATGGTTGAATTGCAGAAACAAAAAAAGCTGCCCAAGCAGCTCATTTTATGAGATTAATTTGTTGATTAATCTAAAAATTGGAGCATCCGACCGGGCTCGAACCGGCGGTCTTCTGCATGGCAAGCAGACGCTTCACCAACTAAGCTACGGATGCTCTAT
>CALXYZ010000106.1 GCA_944393075.1 uncultured Anaerobiospirillum sp.
GACGTCCTTGCGGCCACCTAAGCAGGTAAGCCTAAAAAATAGGCTCACTTGGAATGAATTTATCAAATCGCCCACTACGACGTAGTAGGTGACGTAAAAGCAAAAGCGCCACTAAGACAGGAGTCCTAGTGGCGCTTTGTGGCTATGCTCACGTGACTGTGAGCAGTGAGCTGTAGCTGTGAAGCAGCTGTCGTTAGCTGCCTACTTTTAGTTGGCTAACTTGTTGTGCTTTAAGACCAACTTGCGGCTGAAGACACGCTCACAGTAGTGGCAACGCATCATGACATGACCGTCATCCTTGAAGATGCGGAACCATGGGGTTGCACCCTTCTCGACGTGAGTGATGCAGTTGCTGTTAGGGCACTCAAATGCACCCTTGATTTCGGTTGGCAGACGCAGCTTGTACTTGTCGACTACCTTGAAGTCCTTGATCGAGTTGACGGTTGCGTCTGGAGCTAAGATGGCTAACTGCTCGGTCTCGCTTGGGGAGAAGGTCACATCAGCAATCTTGATGATGTCCTTGTTGCCCATGTTGCCAGAACGAAGGTTGAAGCCAACAGTGATCTGGTTGTGCTTACCCAAGAAGTTGAATAAGCGCAGGATGTTCATGGCCTGACCTGGGGCAATGTGGTCGATCACAGTACCGTTAGCAATAGCCTCAACTAAAAGCTTATCGTTAGTGGTCTCGCTCATTTTAGATCTCCTTGTTTAAGACTAAGGCTAACAGGGCCTGACGGGCGTAGACACCGTTGGCGGCTTGCTGGAAGTAGTAGGCGTGAGGAGTGGTGTCGACGTCTAAGGTGATCTCGTCGATACGTGGTAATGGGTGCAGGATCTTCATGTTGCTCTTAGCCTCAGAGAGCAGATCCTTGCTTAAGATGAACTTCGAGCGGAGGTTCTGATACTCGGTCTCATCGAAGCGCTCTTTTTGCACACGGGTCATGTAGAGGATGTCGACCTCTGGAATGACTTCTTCGATGGTGTTGTGGATGGAGTACTTCACGTTGTGTTTGTTGAGGTGCTGCAGGATGTAGTCTGGCATAGCAAGCGACTCTGGCGAGACTAAGTAGATGCGCACGTTGTTATACATGCTTAAAGCTTCAGCCAGAGAGTGCACGGTACGGCCGTACTTGAGGTCGCCAACAAAGGCGATCTTGATCTCATCAACGTGACCTTGGGTCTCGTAGATGGTGAACAGATCAAGTAAGGTCTGAGATGGGTGCTGGTTGGCACCGTCGCCAGCGTTGATCACTGGAACTGGAGAGATGTCAGCTGCTAAACGGGCGGCACCTTCCATGTGGTGACGCATCACTAAAGCGTCGGTGTAGGAGGTGATGATGCGCACCGAGTCAGCTAAGGTCTCACCCTTCTTGCCTAAAGAGGTGTTAGAAGCGTCAGCAAAGCCGATGACTTGACCCCCTAAACGGTGAATAGCAGTCTCAAAGGAAAGACGAGTTCTTGTGGAGCCTTCAAAGAAAGTCACACCGATGAGCTTACCTTTTAACAAATCATCGCGAGGATTGGCTTTTAACGAACGGGCTGTTTGTAATACCAACTCAAGATGATCACGGGTGAACTCAGAGATCGAGATGATATCTTTTTGGAAGAGGGGATTGGTCATGAACGGTGTTCCTCAACTGTCGAATCAAAACAGTGCGGAAACAGCTTAGAGGAGTTCTTCAAGAACGTAGGCGCTGTTCCTGAAAATGCCATTATACAGAAAAGCACCCTCAGTGCGCAGGCTTTTTGTGCCCCTGTATGTGGGCACAAAATGGTTGTATACACGATAAATAAAGGCTCTTGCTTATCATAATTTTTGTAAAAATTTTGTTAGCTCTGTGGCAAAAATCGCTAAAGCTTGTCACACAGAGTTTTTGGGCGCACAAAAGAAAATGTCGCCGCCCCTCATCCTCACCGCGAGTTCACCTCACCTCATCTCATCCTTACCTTGTCTGCACTTTGTTATCAACTTGTCCTCTCGTCTCCATCGCCTGATTCTTTGAGCAATACAGAGAGTTTAAGGTGGTAAGAGATAGATGTTCTGTGCTGCAGTACTCCTTGGCACAGTGGAGGAGAATAGTGACAAAATGCTTTAAGGTATTGGAAAAGTGTCTTGAGGTCTTGTTTTATCTGGGGTTTGTTAGGCTTTTGTGAAAAAGTGTAAAAAGGGGGTTTACAAGGCCATATAGTTTAGGCATAATACGCGCCATTGCAGGAGCGTAGTTCTAATGGTAGAGCAGCGGTCTCCAAAACCGACGGTTGAGGGTTCGAGTCCTTCCGCTCCTGCCAAACAAATACATAAGGCCCCTTTTTGGGGTTTTTTTGTTTTTGTCGATATCGTTATGTGGGTTTGCCGACAGCTATGAGAGCTCTTGGCGCGGGTGATATCGATAGCTAGAGCGCAGATCTCTAGCCACGCGGCTTTCAAGCCGCCTACAGTTCTAAGTGCTTTTCGTTGTAGCACCAGTCAACTAAAAAGCTCAGAACTGCTCTTCTCATTTCATTAAAAATTCTCCTATTCGCTTTTTCTTAAACCATAAGGTTACGCCACGAGGCTTGCCTGCTTCGGTCACGGCATATGGACGCGCATACTCACGTTCATTAAGCTGAGATCTGATGTCGTGCTCTTAGTGCGTATGTGCTTGCACATCTGTGCGTCAGCACATCTCACAACAGATTGTTTTTAAGCTAAGTGGCGCTGCCTTTTTTCTCCATACTCCACGTCTCCTCTTTCGAGTTTTAGCTCTCTTGCTACAAGCTGTATAGCTGTATCGCCATGAAGCGCCACTAAGGCAAAGACTAGGTTGGCGATCATGGTGTGTGCTTGCTTATGCTCACTCTTTATTTTGTGGTACTGCTTACGCATAAGCTTGAGCAAGCGTCAATCATCCACTAACAACCGAACAGCATAATAGCAATCGGCACAACTCAAAGGTTAGGTCTCGTGTGGAGCATGTCTTTGCACATCATCGCAAGCGCGGAAAGATGCGCTACATTGGTAGCGCCCAGGTTCGACTCTACGTTTTCTTGGCAACAGCCTTACACAACATGCATCGCTTAAGCTTAATAAAGTCTCAGGCATGCATGATCAAGGCTATTGCTTCTTAGCCTTATCCGATGCTGGGTGGTAAATTATGGAGGTTCCCTATATATTGAGCGCAGCAGTGGCTCGCTGTTTGTTGAGTCTTGCTGCTGCCAAGCGCAATGCATTACGAGGTTGGCATTGGATTTTGGGTGTTGTGTGGTGGTGTTGTGTCTGTGACGGCACTGCGACCATGCGGGAAAAGTGAGGTGAGGCTGTGCTCAAGCTGACATATCTGTATCACAGTGGCTATTTGCTGGAGACAGCTTCAGCCTATGTTGTCTTTGATTATTTTTTGGATGCGCCAGACTTGGCGAGTGGGGATCCTAGAGCGGCCCAAGGCTCAGCTCAAGGCGCGGCTAGCTTTAGTAAGCAGGGTGTGTTGCCTAAGATCGGCTCTGAGGCTATGTCTTTTGAGGTATTTGCTGATTTAGGTTTGACGCCACCTCTGAGCGATCGTGCAGGTCTTGTGGCGTCCTTGCTGACACACCTTGATAAGCCTTGCTACTTTATCGCTAGTCACTTCCACCGTGACCACTTCAATCCTTTCATCTTAAAGTTCTGCGACTATGTGCAGGAGTTGCGCGCACAGCACGCACAGCACGTACAGCGCGCGTCGCATGCACAGCAGTCTTCAGAAAATCCGTTGCTATCGCTGCCACCTGTGTATTTGTTACTTTCTAATGACATTCGCTCCAAGCGCAAGCGTATGGTTACGCCTTACATTGAGCAGGGCTTGGTGACGGTGTTGCGCAAAGGTGAGAGCTACACCTTGCCTGATCTTAAGGTGCAGGTGTTTGGTTCAACCGATGTCGGTATCTCATGTGTGGTCAGTATCGATGGTTATGAGATCTTCCATGCTGGAGACTTCAACCTCTGGCATTGGCAGGATGAGAGTACTGCTGCGGAGATTAAGACAGCAACCGACTTCTTTCAGCGTGAGCTGTTCTTTGTTGTGGAGCACTTCTCGGGCACATTTGATGTGGCGATGTTCCCTTGTGATCCACGCATGGTGTCAGATTTTCTTAGTGGTGCTAAGCACTTTGTTAGCGCTATACCTACAAAGGTTTTAGTCCCAATGCATATGTGGGAGCAGCCTCAGCAGGTAGTAAAGGCGATCAAAGAAGATGTTGTTTTGCAGCAATATGATCTGACTGTGCATGCAAATCCTAATGATTTGCCTGTATCTTCTGCCGAGCAAGCCATGCATTTAAGTGCGGAGCACAAGCGCGTTTGGGTGCCAATGGGAACAGGTGATTTTTGCTATTTTATCTAAGCTGTCGGGTATAATCTCAGGACAAGATTGCGCTTTTTTGAGCGCGATCGTTGGCTATTTTGGGTGGTAGCTTTTGGCTTTTTGTCTTTAGCCTGAGTGCTGAAAGTATCACCGTTGCCCATGAGGTTTATATGCAGGTCACGGCCCGTTTCGATCACTTCAACATCAACGTTACCAATTTGGAGCGCTCTATCGCTTTCTATCGTGAGGCCTTAGGCTTAGAAGAAGTGCGCCGTAAGGAAGCTTCTGACGGCTCCTTCACCTTAGTGTACTTAGGTGACAAGCAGTCTAATTTTTCCTTAGAGCTCACTTTCTTAAAGGATCACACCAATCCTTATGAGCTTGGTGATAACGAGAGCCACCTTTGCCTGCGAGTGAAAGAAGACTACGACGCTGTGCGTGCTTTCCATAAGGAAATGGGCTGCGTTTGCTACGAAAATGAGGCCATGGGCCTGTACTTCATCCACGATCCTGATGACTACTGGATCGAGATCCTACCAGAAAAGAAGTAAAGCTCTAGAGCTTAGAGCTTTGCTCAACATCTAACACCCAAAAGCCTTAGCGGTGGCGGTAGCTGCTGTAAGGCTTTTTGCGCCCTTGGCGGCTTTTGTCTTTCTCCTTGTTTTCCCAAAAGGTTTCATCATGCCCAAAGATAGACTTGTATGGACTCTAAGACCTGATGTCACTTTAGCTGTGACACCACGTAGCAAGGAGGAGCAAGATCAGGCTTTAGAGCTTGATAAAGTTCAAGCTGTGACTGCTGAAGCTGCGCCTAGTGCTGTGGATGACACTACTGCTGTCATTACTGTGCATGAGGAGGCTCCAGTTGCTGATAAGGCGGCAGCAGAAGCAGAGGCTAAGGCCAAGGCTGAAGCCGAGGCTGCTACAGCAGCCGCAGCAGCCGCCGCAAAGGCCGAGCAAGAGCGTCTTGAATCTGAGCGCGCTACCGTAGCGGCAGCTAATTTCGATAACATGATGACTACGCTGCAAACACGTATGAATCAGGTCTCTAAAGACATTGAGCGCTTGGATCATGAGCGTTTAGAGAGTAAGGCTTCAGCAGATCAGGCTTCTGTTGAGATCAATAAGATTGAACAAGAGCAAGCCAGAGCCAAGGCTCAAGCAGAGGCTGAGGCTCAAGCAAGAGCTCAAGCCGAGGCTGAAGCTGCAGCCCGCGCCCAAGCTCAAGCAAGAGCAGAAGCAGCGGCAGCTGCCGCCGCCAAGGCTGCAGCAATGCCGACTTATGCTCCTGCACTGGCACCTGCACAAGCTTCTTCATATGCAGCTCCAAATCAGTCAGCTGCTCCAGTTGCTGCTTATAACCAGGCTCATGCTCCAGCTCCAGTCCCAGCGCCCGCACCAATGCCTCAGGTTGCGCCATCTCCTGCGTATACCCAAACAGCGCCCGCCCCTGAGCAAACTCCAATGGAAGCTAATGCTGATGTTGATGCTGTGGCTACTACCTATGGTGGCTATGGTAACTATCAGCCTTTACCTCGTTACCAGAACAACAGAGCTCAGGTTCAGTCACGTGCTCCAGTGCAAAGACCTCAAGCTCAATATGGTCAGGTAGCACCAAATCAGTCTGTTCCTCAATACGATCAGACACAACGCTATCCTCGAAACAATCAGCCTATGCCACAGCAGCGTCCACAGACCATGGCTCAGGCACAAGTACAAGTACAGCCTCAGCCACCTGCATATCAGTCCCCACAGACTTGGCAGTCATGGCAGCCGCAGCAGCAACAGCCACAGCAACAGATGCAGCCTCCACTACAGCAACAGTGGCCACCTCAGTATCAGGCACCGGATCAAGCTCCAGCACCGGTTCCTGCTGCTACTGCTACTGCTGCTAACTATATGCAGGCTCGTGGAAGGGATTCACTTCCATGGGATACTTCTGACAATGTGCAAGGACAGCAGCCTATGTCTCAGACTTACAGACAGCCGCGTGATAACGGCTATCAGAACCGTGGTCAACAGCAATATGCTGCTACCTACGCTCAAGTACAAGCAGCTCCTAATGCTTGGCCTAATACCTACGGCAATGTGCCTAGACAATCTGCTATGCCTCAACAGCTGCCACAGCAGCTGCCACAGCAACCGCTTCAGCAGTACCAGTCGCAGCCACAGCCACAGCAGTATCAGCAGCCACAACAATATCAGCAGTACCAGCAGCAGACTATGCCGCAATACCAGGATCAGCCTCAGCAGCCTCAATTGCAACCACAGCAACAGTCTCAAGTACAGGCTATGTATCAGCAATATGAGCAGATGAACACCCAACCTTTCCAAGGTGGTGTGGATCAGCCATATTTGGCTCAGCAAGCGCCTATGGATCCTTATACGCAAACAACAGCACCAGCTCAAGCTCAAGTCCAAGCCCAAGCGCCAGTGCAGACTCAAGCTTCTTTTGCTGCGTCTACTGCTAATGTGGCGCCAGCTTATAGGCCTAGCAGTAATGTGGCTGTAGCCTACGGTACTGCTATGCCACTGCGCCCTGATGCCGATATCTACATCCTTATGGATGGCGAGTTTGATTACTTAAGCTCGTTCTTAGCTTATTTGCAGCGTCAGAACATTAAGATGCAGTACTTCAATGGTGGTTTTAGATATAAGCCAGATGACATCATCTTGCTGCCATATACGCCGCATCCAGCCCCAAGTAACTACACCTTTAAGTTACCATCAGACAAAAAGATTCTGTGGGGCTATTTAAAGCCATTGCTGCAAGCTCGTGGCTTTTCTATTTAGACCCCGCCAAGGCCGCGGCCTAGCCTAGGCTAGCTAGGCCCGAGCCAAGTGCTCTGCTCTCAGTGTAGAGCACTTGGCTCAAGCTATTGCTATTGTTGCTTTTACAGTCTTTTGACTTTTAGAAAACACTCGTAGGTGCACCATGGGACTTAGACGCCATGCCTTACATGAGAAAGTAGAACTGCGTATCATCGATCAGCCTACTGATGAGGTTCTTGAACAGCTTTTTAGGGTAGAGGTTAGTGCCCACTCCGATCCGTGGACATATGATGGCATTAAAGAGTGCTTTACCACTAATACTCGCTGTATCGGTCTATTTCTCAAAAACAAGATCGTGGGCTTTGCTATTGTCTGCGTCATCTATGAGGACTCAGAACTCTTTACCATCGGAATTGAGAGAAAGTACCAAGGCCTAGGATTTGGCCATAAGCTTCTGCAAAAGAGTCTTGAGGTGTGCCGAGAGTTAGGCGCGCAAAAGTGTTTTCTCGAAGTACGAGTTTCCAACGAGGTTGCCATTCATCTGTATGATCGCTATGGCTTCCAAATCACAGGTACTCGCAAGCGTTACTACCCTGCTACTGCTACTACGCCAGTAGAGGATGCCTTTACTATGGCCTGCGATCTCACCAAGCTCGATGAGATCATTGGTGGTATTGATAGTGCTGCTACAGATACCGCTGCGGACACCTCCTCAGAGATTACACCACAGGCATAGCAGTCAGCCTGTACCAAGGCAATCAACTCCATGTCACCTGTGCTGCTTGTATTGGATCACAGCATTTCGATACTTATGTTTCGTGCACGGTGTCTTTGTGGGGCTCTTGGCAGACACCTTTTGGGCATAAAAAGCCCCCAGAGATCGGGGGCTTTTGCTGGCTTTTAACTCTCATAGCAGCTTTCTTCTGCTGTATGGCTGAGTTAGCTCCATGGAACCGTTGCCGCTGCCGCCACCGCATCGGCCGTAGCGCCTGCTTGCTGCATTTCAAGCAATCTCTTTTCTTGCTTTTCCCTAGCCGCCGCCAACATGATCTCTTCTAGGCTCATGTTACTTTCAGCATCGGGGTGATGCAGCTTAGCTACCATCTCCATGCGGGTTGGTAGACGTGGACGCGGTGATTCCTGTGCCAGCAAAATAGGGTCGTTTGGGTCTAAGCCATTAGCTTGGGCATAGAGCGCGCGGGCCTCAAGTCTGCCATCGGGTGAGAGCTGTAAGGTCAGCAGATTTTGGGAGTGGTCGAAAGCCACGCTGAATAACAGCAGCGCCATCAATAGGCTAAAGATGCAAGTCAGGACAAAAGTCTTGAATTGACACTTTAAGAGGCGCTTGCCTAAAGGCGAGACATCATCGCGTATAGGAACAGCCTCAAGGTACTCCTTAGCTGGAGGCTTAGTTGTGTAGCGCATAAGATCTTGCCACATAGAGCTGATAGCTGCATCATTGTCGCGACGCAAGGCGCGCTTAGTGGCACGTTTTGAGGCGGTGGTAGTGTAGCCTGAGGTTTGTTGGCTCTTTGGGCTCATGATTAACTCCTAATACACGAGACCTTGGGTGCTGCAAGCAACACCTAGGTCTTCTACAGGTGGAGTGGAGACAGTTTTAGCTGGAGTAGCAGTACCGTCGTGACTGTGGTAACTGTTGTTGCCGCTAAAACTGTCGTGGTGGTTGTTGTTAAAGGAACTGTGGTCAAGGTTGTGGTTGGGGCTGAGGCTGTGTCTATGGTCATAGCTATGGATATGGTTGCGTGGGTGCGGGCGCTTTCTTTGTACAGAGAAAAGGTCTAGCAGTAGCTTGCCTACGACATCTACTAGTACGGAGCTGTCTTCCAAGTTTTCAAAGTACGGAAAGATGTCAGCACACTCATAGACATTGATGCCAATGGTGTAAATCTCGATACCCTCTTCTTGAGCAAACTCAATAGCCTCACGGGTGCGCTCAATACTGTCTGGCATGCCATCAGTGATAATGACGATGATCTTGCGCTCGCAATGGCTGAGTGGCGTAAAGGAATCTATTGCAAACCAGATGGCCTCGGCCATAGGAGTGCCACCTTCTGGATAAAACCAAAAGCGCTCAGGTGCACGGTTAACGTTCTCTTCAGCCTTGAGGACATTACAAAAAGGTGAACCTAAAGGGCCAGGGAAGTAGGTCGCCATAGTGTAGATACCTGGTATTGGAGCTAAGGATAACGACATGGTGAGCGCCGTTTTGCAGGCTTGGTAACACCGAGTACGCATCCTAGGTGGGATAGCGCATCCTTCACGTAGTTCCATAGCTTGCAGCTGCTCTTTGGTGTTAAAACAAGGCTTGCTCATGGAGCCGGAGATATCGACTAAGAGGTGTATGGCGGTGGCATAGTCCAGCACACGATCATATTTCTTAAAGATGCGCTCTTCGCCTAGAGGCAGCATCACTGCTTTGTTGATATCGATGTGGCGTCCATGTGAAGCGCCGCCAATGCTGAGGATATCGATGTAGGATTGCAGCTTGTGCTTGAGGATATGGCGCAGAGCAGCAGTTGAGGCCGAGACCTCACGGACAAAGGCAGTAGCGCTAGCATCGTCAACAGCTTGTTTGTTATAAGCCTGAAGTTCACTTGCCTCGATTACGGCCTGTTTGGCTTGTGCCAAGGAGCTGCGGATGTCATCACGCCGAGAAGTCTTGTTGTCAAAGACCAAGCGATTACGGGAAGAGCCATAAGGGTAAGCACTTGTCGCTGGTGCTGCCGCAGCCGCTGCGGCTGCTGCGTCGGCGTCGACTGAGGCATTGGGCTGTGTATGGTCTTGGCCATGGTCTTGACCTTGACCTTGGTCTTTTTGGCTGTTGCTTGTAAAAGGCGCAATCTTCACTGGTATTGCTGCAATGGCGGCTTGGGCAGCTGTGATCATGGAAGCTTGCGCTTGGTATTGAGCTTTAGCTTTGTCTTTGACCTTGGCTTTGCTAGGGCCATGTGGCTGCGTGGTGGTGGTATTAGCTTTGGTCGTAAAGGTGTAGTTGGATTCTGGAACTTGGGAGAAGTTGAGGCTTTTGTGTTGCCAAAATTCACGTAAGGCATCAGCGTAGGTGCACTCACGGCGTGGATCGCGCACGTTTTCTTCAATGAGTTCACAAGACAGGCGGCTCTTGTAGTACTGATAGCGCAGCTCTTTGCGCACATCTTGAGGCTTGTTCTCTACATGGTTAAAGCCCAATCTAATCTTTTCAGCATTGCGCTTCTCCCACAGCCGCAGCTGTTGCTGATTTTCTTGTTCCAGCGCAAGGCTGGCTAAGAGCTTGTCTTTGTAGATAAATGAGCTACGGCCAATAAGGTCTTGTAGCTCGTTATAGTTGGTGTGTAGTCCTTGACTGTCTGCTGTGGTGCCATGACGACTTGCACTGATGTTGCGGCTACAGATATTTAAGGCCATGTCGGTGTAGAGCACATGACCTTTGGAGTCACGGCAGTAAAAGCGCGGATCTAAGAGCAGTAGTGGGTCTAAGTTTTTATGGTTGTAGAGTCCTTGCTCTTCTAAGATAGCTTTGCGGCGAAAGAAATCTGCCTTTTGGCGCAGCTGCTTTAAGCCTTGGCGCTGTTTGGCAATGAATTGGGTTACACCAAGCGGCGCAATGTTGTTTTCTAAAAGTAGGGCGTCCACCTCTTGCTGATTGTGGTGGTATTGAAAGACAGGGAACGCAAGGCCAGTATTGAGATCTGATTGCGGAATGATCATAGGGTTCTCAATAGCAGCCTTTAAGGACATGTTGTGATTTAAAGAGTCGAGATTCATGGCCTTTCGGATCAGCATAAGAGCCTCTTGGCAGGCCTTATCTAGAGAAGATGCCATCATAGGATCAGCCCTTAAGGCCTGCATCTCGGGATCTGCGCCTAAGGTTTTAGTCGCAGCCGTAGTCGCAGCCTTGGCCGCGTTCGCAGCCGCAGCCGCGGACGCAGTTATGTCTGAATCTTGGCTTGAGAGAGGGACTGTTGAGAGTTGCTGACATAACAACACGATCCGCTGTTGGAGCAAGGTGTAGATATAGCTGATGACTGGCTCAGAAAGCATCTTGGTAGTAGCAGTATGAGAGTCCTTGTTAGAGGCTAGTTCAAGCAGGTAATTTTGCAAAGTGATCTGCATGAGTCCTATAGCAGTAAGGACTTGAGCTGCATCTTTGGTGGAGACAATGCGTCCTACAGGTATGTATGTGAGACTCTCAAAGAAGTCACACATCTTCATCAGACTGAAGTTGTGCTCAAGCACAGTCATTTTTTGCGGATAAGGGAGCTCGCGAGCGATATCAATGGGCACTTTTTTATAGCGGTAGTAAGGGTAGATCGAAGAGGCCTCACAAAATCGCTTGAAGTACTCTTCACTGCTAATCGGACTTGCTGTGGTCGTAGTCGCAGTAGCTGTAGCAGCAGTGGTGGCAGCAGCAGTGGTGGCAGCAGCAGTGGCAGATACTAG
>CALXYZ010000107.1 GCA_944393075.1 uncultured Anaerobiospirillum sp.
CCGCTGTCTATCTGCGATCAGCTACCACGCACCTTAGGCCCAAAGGCCTTTCTTCGTGGGCACAGCGGCGATAGTGCGTTTAAGCAGGAGCTTGAGGTCAAAGCTGATCTCAGCACTGTCGCCGGTCTCTACGGGTTGCCTGATCCGGTCTCATTCGAAACCATCGTCTACGGCCCGTATGAGGACTTTCCGTACATCGTAGACGCGGCACCAGGTGATCTGCCAACCATCACCAGCGTGGAGCTGCAGAGCTTAGGTGATTTGCTTGGCAACTTGGTCAAGCAAGGCGACTACGAAGACGCTGATGGGCATCTGCTTGAGCCCAGTTTTCTTGAGCACGAGTTTATGCGCTCGTGTGCCGTGCTGTGCATCTGCATGAGCTACTACGCTCTGCAACAGGCTAAGGGGCGTCAGGACGTGACCTTTGCTGAGGCAAAGCAGTTTGCTCAGCAGCATGATGTTGTGCAGCAGGAGTTTCTGCCATTTCTGTGCTTTATGGAGCAGGGGCTGACCTACGAGCTCATTGAGCATGTGCTCTTTGATAAGCCACTGCGCTCACCGCTGTTAGAGGCGGATGCTGCCGAGCTACACGCTGCGTTTACTACGGACAGCGTGAGTGCTGACCATGCTAACCGCGTGTCCAACGCTTACTCAGTGTTCCTCAACAGCACTAGCTTCCACCATCAGTTGCTGATGATTCAATCAGCCAAGAACAGCCTCCCTGCCCAGCCGATTTTAGAGCTGTGTAAAGAGCTGCGCGATAAGGTGTGGAGTAACAACGCCAGCACTTAGCATTCTCTCTTCCCTCTGCCTAGGCATTCATAGCATGGCACCAGCCAAGGCAGTGGGAAACTTTGCTAAGCCTTATCTCACCTTGCTTTTTGCCAGATTTCCCACACTGTGCGTTGTCTTATGCCTTTTGCCAGCTGACATTTGGCTTAAAGTCTACAATCCCACAGCTCTTAAAGGCTGTGGGAAACATCTCTATGGGCACAGTACATCAGGCACAAGCTCAAACTGGGATGTCAGTTATGTACATCTTTTTCAGCATTATTATCTTTAACCAATGCTGTAGTTTGAACCTTCTACTACGGTATAGCGGCCTAAGGCCGCTCGCGGTGGGAAACTTCATTTTTTCGCTTAAAAACAGGCTTTGATAAAGTTTCCCACAGCCTTCACCCTAAATTCCCCTGCCTGTGGGAAACTTTTACCATTCCCATAAATAAGCGCTTTTAGCTATAATTCCCCACACTTGTATATAAGCTAGCTATTTTATTTTTAAACATTGCTGTAGATTTGACCTTTATCGGCATGTGTTCAGGCACTAAAGGCACTATCCCACAGCTCATCACAGCCCATACCGTACCCAACCACAGATACGCAGCCTTAACTCAAAACCAGCTTGGCTCAAGGCTTATCGTCTGCCTAGCTGTTTTCCCACAGATAAAACAAGAACAGCATCTTTAAGGAGCTCTGCTCCACGCGAATCCCACAGCCTTTCTTGGCCAAAAAATCGTTCGCTAAGTCGGCAAGAATCTTGCGGTGGGGAAAGCACGAATACGGCTACAGCTCTGGCTTGGCGTAATTAACCCACAATGTGGGAAAAATAGCGCCTGAAGCGGCAAATGACGGTGGGAAACCCGCCAAAGGGTTAATTTGCAGGGTTTTTCGACAAAAATGTGAGCTCGCGCAATGCACAAAACCATGCAAGCCCGTAGAATTGCCTTAGTGCGACAAGGGAAATATCCCACAGAAATATCCCACAGCAGCAAAGTCTGCGTTCAAATAGGTAGCGAGCTGGCTTGTAACACCCAAAATCAGCACCCAAGCTTTGAATTGTGAAAAAATTTTTCACTTTTTCCCCAAAATGAAAAGAATTCAGGGGGAAAGCTGTGGGTTAACGTTGGGTTATGTGTGGGGAAAAATTTCCCACAGGCTACTACAGTGGGAAACTGTGAACTTCCCCTATCAAATCCCCCATATATCCCACAGGCACAAAGCCTGATTTTTCCTAGCCGAAAGGCACTTTCCCACAAAAACTCCCCTGCTATAAGAAGAAGATACTGTCATATACTCCATTTATCTATATTTACTCTTATTATGTGCAGCACCCAATTCGTGAAAAGAGCAACTGCAGCTCCGATACCGATTTTTTCTTCTTCTTAAATATCGCTGTCTTACCCCACGCATTGTGCTTTATGGCATATCCCCGTCTCCCCATATCTTTGTAACGGCTCACTTCGTTCGAGCAAGTTATCTGCTCACCCCCATCACAGAAAGAACTTACTTTTAGTGAGAAGGAGAGGTGAAATGTTTTGGGGAGCAGTGCTTACAACTGGTGTGATATGTTCCAAGAATAAGATGTGGTGTTATCTGCAAGGAAAGATCGACGCGACCTGTGCCCTAATGCAAAGAGCACAAGATGGAAGAAAAGAAGATTAGGGATATGAGAGACCTAAGGGAAGAGCACCCGTATCAAAAACACAAAAATGGGGGCGGCGGGCGCGGCGGCGCGGGCTGGGGCGCCAAATCCACTGTGCAACAGGAGCCTGAAAGGGCCTGTCTGATTGTGGGCCGGCCGCGGCACTTACCTTGGGACTGCTCTGTTGGCTCTGTTGGATCTGGCAAAGCTTGATGCTGCCTAGCTTTGCGGCTTAGTGCTTGTATTTTTAAGCTTTACTGTTTTTTGCCTTGCGCCTCTTTGCGCTGCAATGCCCAAAGTACGCGATTTTCGGCCATTTTTCCTTGTTTGCTGATACAATAGCGCCCGCATTAATGCGCTGCTTGGGCTTTCTGATCTCCCTGATCTTGCTGATGCTCTGATGCTCTGATGCTGTAGTGTTGTCGTAGCACACAGAGAAATCGCCTTAGGTATCGCCTGAGCGTCTTCTTGTTCTTTGATTGTTTGCAGTGGGTCGTTGTGTCGATGCAATAGGCCACGTTTTTGGTTTTTGAGGGCTTTACGGGTATGTCGTCTACGTCTTCTTTGCGTCAGTTTGATGTGATTGTGGTTGGTGCCGGCCACGCCGGTATTGAAGCAGCAGGTGCTGCCGCTCGCATGGGCTGCAAAACCTTGCTCCTGACTCATAATCTTGAGACTGTAGGTGAGATGTCTTGTAACCCAGCCTTTGGTGGCATTGGTAAGGGTCACTTACTGCGCGAGATCGATGCTATGGGTGGTATTTGCCCACAAGCTATTGACCGTGCTGGTATTCAATTCCGTACCCTTAACTCCTCTAAGGGCCCTGCAGTGCGTGCTACCCGTGCACAAACTGACCGCCATCTCTACAAAGAGGTGATGCGCAAGACCTTAGCCTCATATCCAAACCTTACCTTATTTCAACAGCCTTGCACCAAGCTTATGTTTGACGGCGAGACTCTGTGCGGCGTCAACACCGCAGCTGACATTGAGTTCTATGCCCCTGCTGTAGTGATCTGCGCTGGTACCTTCTTAAATGGTTTAATCCATATTGGCCTTAACCACTATCAAGGTGGTCGTGCTGGTGATCCAGCCTCTATTGGCTTGGCAGAAAACTTAAAAGAATTAGGCCTCAAGCAGGGTCGTTTAAAGACTGGTACTCCAGCCCGTTTAGTGGCTTCGACCATTGATTACTCTAAGATGCAGCGCCAAGAGCCAGAAAACCCACTGCCAGTGTTCTCCTTTATGGATGACAACTCGGTACTGCCTCAGCAGGTCTGCTGCCACATTACCCACACCAATGAGCGTACTCACGAGATTATCCGCTCCGGTCTTGACCGTAGCCCACTGTACTCTGGTGTGATTAAGTCCACCGGCCCACGCTATTGCCCATCGATCGAAGACAAGATTGTGCGTTACCCACATCGTGAAGCTCACCAGATCTTCGTCGAGCCAGAGGGCTTAACCTCACCATTGGTTTATCCAAACGGTATTTCTACTTCTCTGCCTTACGACATCCAAGAGAAGTTCCTGCACTCTATCGCTGGCTTTGAAAACGTGGTAATTGCCCGTCCAGGCTATGCCATTGAGTACGATTTCTATGATCCTCGTGAGCTGTCTGTGACCATGCAGTCCAAGAAGATCAAGGGTTTGTTCTTAGCAGGTCAGGTCAACGGCACCACCGGTTATGAGGAGGCTGCTGCTCAAGGTCTGTTGGCTGGTATCAACGCTGCCTTGTTTGTGCAAGGTAAAGAGGCTTGGTTCCCATCCCGTAACACCGCCTACATCGGTGTGATGATGGACGATCTGTGCACCTTAGGCACCCGTGAGCCTTACCGCATGTTTACCTCACGTGCTGAGTACCGTTTAATCCTGCGTGAGGACAATGCAGATCTGCGTTTAACCCCAACTGCTCGTGACTTAGGCATCATCTCTGATGAGCGTTATCGTGCCTTTGAGGAGAAGCAAAACCAAATCGAACGCGAAAAGGCTCGTCTGCGCGAAACCTCAGTCAAGCCATCTTCGGAAATAGGCAAGAACATCAGCGCTATCTTGAATAACCCACTGTCAAAGGAGCAGAGCTTAGAGGAGATCTTACGTCGTCCAGAGTCGCGTTTAACTCCACTCTTAGAGGCAGCTAAGCTTGACCCTATCGCCACTCTCCCACAGGCTGTGGAACAGGTCGAGATTCAGGTACGTTACCAGGGCTACCTTGAGCACGAGTTAGATGAGATCAAAAAGCGTGAGCTCAATGAGAAAACCATTCTCCCCCAGGGCTTTGACTACCGTTCGATCTCGGCTTTATCCAACGAAGTGGCACAAAAGCTCAATGAGTTCCAGCCTGAGACCTTAGGCATGGCTTCGCGTATCTCGGGCGTGACTCCTGCTGCAATCTCTATCCTCTTAGTGCATTTAAAGAAGCTTGGTCTTCTTAATCTGAGCTTAGCCCGTAGTGCTAAGCGCGAGCGTTTAGCTGAAGCTGCTGAGGCTGCGGCTGCAGAGACAGTGGCAGCTGAGAGCTTAAGCTCAGCTCAAGCCTAACGCCGTTTTTGCACAACATCCTTTTCCCACAAGGTTTAGCCGCTTCGTAGCTTTATCGCTTCATCGCTTCATTGAGCTTATCCTTGTGGGGTAATCTTTTCCCACAGTGTGATCACACACAGGAGACCATATGGCCGCCAGCTACTCCAAGAGTCCTTTTTCCTTTAGTGAGTGCCGTGAGTATATGTGCTCGCTCTTTGCGCAAACTGAGCCTCGTATCGAGGTCAGTGACGCTCAATTAGACGCTCTCACTACCCTGATGGAGATGCTTAACACTTGGAATGGTGCTTTAAACCTCACTGCCATCAAGGAGGTCAAGCAAATGGTGCTACTCCATGTGGTTGACAGTGCGGTGGTCTCACCAGTGCTCTCTGGGGTCTTGTCCTCTCTGCCATCTGAGTGCCGTAGCGCTAGTGATGCAGGCGATACTGGCGATACAGATGGTGCAAGCGGTTCTTTTGTCTTTAGCGTTGCTGATGTAGGCACTGGTGCAGGTTTCCCTGGCTTGGTGTTGGCTATCTTGCACCCTGAGATTCACTTTACCCTGATTGACTCGGTGGGAAAAAAGCTCTCTTTCGTGCGCCAAGTAGTAGCTAGACTTAAGCTTGCAAATGTGGAGCTTATCAACAAGCGCTGTGAGGACATTAAGCACGATCCTTTTGCCGTGATTGTCAGCCGTGCTTTTGCTCCTTTAGAGCGTATGACCAACTGGTGCTTGCCGTTATTGCATGAGCAAGGTCGTTTTGTGGCGATGAAGGCCAATCTTGAGCAAAGTGAAATTCAAGATTTGCCTAGAACTGTTACAATAGAATCGATTGTAGAGCTTAAGGTGCCAAGCCTTGATGCAAAGCGCCAGGCAGTGATTTTAAAGCGCCTCTAATGCGCGTCTCAAGAGGTCATCAACAGCTTCCACCAGCCCTACTTGTCTCGTCATGACTTGCTCTCAAATGCGCGCAGTTTTTGCTAGGTTTCTAGCGTGTCGTTTTGCGTTTTATGGGTTATGACGGCAGCAGCCAATGGGGTACTTTTGATGACCAAGATCGTTGCAATAGCTAATCAAAAGGGTGGTGTGGGCAAAACCACAACCTGCGTCAATTTAGCCGCATCGCTTGCTGCTATGCAAAAGCGAGTCTTGATCGCGGACTCAGATCCGCAGGGTAATGCCACCATGGCATCTGGCATCAACAAATTCAATCTTGAGTGCTCGTTATGCCAAGTCTTGCTAGACGGCGCTGATATTAACGATGCGCTCATCACTGAAACCAACGGTGCCTACCACCTTATTCCTGCCAACGAAGAGCTCTCTGCTGCTGAAGTTAAACTCCTTGATTACTTAGTGCGCGAATTCCGCCTTAAGAATGCCTTAGATGAGATCAAGGATAACTACGATTACATCTTCATCGATTGCCCACCATCTTTAAACCTGCTTACCGTCAACGCCATGTGTGCGGCCGACTCGATTTTAGTGCCGTTACAATGCGAGTACTTTGCTCTTGAAGGTCTAACCTTGCTTATCGATACCGTCGATCAGCTCGCTCGTGCGGTCAACCCAAACCTCAAGATTGAGGGTATCTTGCGCACGATGTTTGATAACCGCAATCGTCTTTCTGCTGACGTTTCCCAAGACCTCAAGAACAGCTTTGGTGATTTGGTCTACAAGACCATCATTCCACGCAATGTGCGCTTAGCTGAGGCCCCAAGCTTTGGCAAGCCTGCTATGTACTACGACAAGTCGTCTGTTGGATCTAAGGCCTATTTAGCCCTTGCAGGTGAGATCTTAGAAAAGGATTTGATTGAGGCTAAGACTAAGGCTGAAGTGGCAGTTGAGAGTAGCGCTCACTAAAGCCGTTTAGGTATTTGTTTTGGCATTTTGTTGGTTGTTGCCTAAAAGCTAATGATGAGAGTGAGGATGAGTTATGGCTGGTTTAGGTAGAGGCTTGGGTTCGTTATTAAGTGGTAAGGCTGATGCCACCACCAAAGACAAAGAAGGACAAGAGCAAAGCAGTACCAGTTACGCTGGGCAAGAACTCATTAATCGTTCTCTCGCAGCTAAACAGAGTGGTAATGTTGTTGCTGCCTCAGCCACTGCCTCGGCTTCGGCCTCTGCCACTGTTGATGCTGCTACTAGCGCTACCTCTCCCGAAAACTCAGACTCTGTGAAGATTTCTTCGGTTTCTATCACCGTTGTCGATGCTAATAATCAGACTAAAAGCTCTCAAGAAACGCAGGGTACACAGAGTGCACAGAGTAAACAGGGAGCTCAGGGCAGTCAGAGTGGTCATGGTGGTGAGTCTAGTGAGAGAGTTAAGTCTTTCTTAACAGCTCCTAAGCCTCAAAATCAGATGATTCATAAGATCTTGGTGAGCAAGATCAAGCCATCAAGATTCCAGCCTCGCTGCGAGTTTGCTGATGAGGCTATGCAGGACTTGGCTGCCTCCATCAAAAAGATGGGCATGATTGATCCAATCTTGGTTCGCCCTATCCCTAACGAGGATGGCTACGAGATCCTGTGCGGTGAGCGTCGCTTCCGTGCCGCTCAGATGATTGGCCTTAAGGTGGTGCCATGTGCTGTGCGCGAGCTTACTGATGAGCAAGCTTACAGCGTGGCCCTTGCCGAAAACTTAAAGCGTGAGAGTCTCACCTCAATTGAGATTGCTCGGGCTTTAAGTCGCATGATGGAAGAGTGCAACCTCTCGCGTGCAGAGGCTCGTGAAATCTCCGGTTATAGCACCTCGCAATTCAATACCACCTTGCGCTTGATGTCGCTTCCTAATGACGTTCAAGAGCTCATTGCTAAAGGCACCCTTGGTTATGGCCATGCGCGTGCCATCTTAGGTCTGGATAACGCCCAAAGCCAAAGCTTTGTAGCCTCTGAGGTCGTTAAGCAAAGACTCTCCGTGCGTCAAACTGAGGAATATGTCCAAGCCCTTAAGGGCAATCGCGGCACAAAGGGCGTGAAAAACGCCGTTGCTAGCTCAGCTGACTCCGAGTCTCAGGATAAGGCCAAAGAAGTTGCCTCTACCTTAGCTCAAGGGCGTAGCACTAAGAACTACGCAAGCCTGAGCGTGCCTCGCTTCAACTACTACGAAAAGACCATTAACGAAAAGGTGCCATCAGCCCAAGTGAAGTGGGTGGTACATCGTAAGGGTAAGGGCAAAGTTGTCTTAAGCTATGACGGTGAAGAGGGCTTAGAGCAGCTCTTATCGCTGCTTAATCTGTCTGCAGAAGTGCCTGAGACCGTGACTGTACCTGTTTCTGCTTCAGACAATGCACCTGCGCCATCAGAGCCAGCTCCTGCTACCGCAGAGGCAAAGGCTGAATCCGTCGAAGCATCTGATTCAGATGCTGCTCCGGTCGCCACTTATGATACTGCCACTACCACTGATAAAGACAAAGCCTAAGCCTTGGATTTAGCCTTGCTGGGCATGATCCACTTTGAGGAAAAATTTGATGTCGGATCCAAAAGACCCAACACCTCAAAATGCAGCGACTGACGAGCAGCTTGCTGCAAAGACTCATTACGGCGATCGCAATGCATCGTGGGATGAGCAAGATCGTGATGACAAAGATTGGGGTAAAAAGAGCTCCCTAAGCCCAATGGAGTTAGAGCGCCTCCAAGAACAAGCCCTCAAAGAAGCGCGCGTGGCCCCATCGTATTTGTTTGTTGGTGTGGTGCTCTTGTTTGTGGTGGCTGCTATTGCAGGCTATGTCCGTGCCTCTGGCCTTGATGCGAGCTTAGATGCATCTGCAATACAAGCACAGCTAGCTTTGTGGTCGGGAAGTTTAGGCTCTGATCCAAGTGCTCTTACGGTTGCTATCTGGCATGGTCTATCTGGTGCAGCTGGCGCTTTTTCCTATGCTTTAGCGATCTTTGCTAACCACTTCTATGCTGTGGGCAAAGGCAGCCGCTGGGGTGCTGGTGCTGGTGCGAGTGCTAGTTCGGCCCATGGTAAGTCGCGCCCTGTGGTACCGCGTACTCCACTGCTTATGCTGGACTTCATCAAGGGTGAGGTCTTTAAGTACGCCATTATGGTGGTGTGCTTGGGCCTGATCTTTAAGTTCTCCTTATTGCTTCAGCCGGTAGTGATCATCTCCTTTGTCGTTATTATCGTATTCGACATGGTCTACTCGGCTATTCGTGCTGCTCGCTACGTCAACAGAAACACTGGAGTGCGTTACTAGCACTTGTTCTAGTTCTAGCTCTTAGGCTGTTTGCTGCGTATGGTGCGGCATTTGGAGGTGGCGATCAGCGGATCGATCTCTGCAAGCGCGCTGCTATCGCCATTCTTGTAGCGTGCATAGCGCTCTTGCATCTCTAAGCTGCCACGGTGAATGGTCGAAAAGCCAGTGTTGGTGCACTCGGCAATGTCCTTGTAGGAGAGAACTCCGCGAAAAGCAAGATAGACGATGCCGGCACTCAAGCGACGGGTGCGTTCGGTCATAACAAATCCCAAGCACGTAAAGACCACTTTGAGCGTTGTGCGGATGATCTTCACTATCGTTTGTGGATCAACTTGTTGCAGACGACATTCTTCTTGGAAGGCTGCGGGCTTTTCCAATGCTGTAGCATCGAAATCACGAGTTACTGCTTGTGGCTCATTTGCGTTTTGGTCATTGAGCACACGTCCACTCCCTGTATCAGTCCTAGTCCCCGTTCCAGTCCCAGTCCCTGTCATAGTCTCGGCTCTATTCTCAGTTCTAGTATCAGCTTCGTCTTTCTTGCTTGTACGTGTGCTTGTGCGTGAGCTCGTAGAGGCCGCAGCAGTTTCTGTAGTGCAATGATTATTGGAGGCTGGAGTTGATGGGGACACAAGTGCTGGATAGGTCTTTTGGTCTTTAGCAATAGCTGCGTTATCAGCAACCAAAGCCATATTGCGTAATGGCTCGTGGAGCTGTTGCTTTTTAGCTTGGGGATCAAAGAGGCTCATAATGGCTGAGGGCTGATATGAACTGTTGGGCGTAGTGGTGCTTTAATTTAGAGATTGCAGTGTTGACGCCTATATCACTGCTGCTCCTGAGAGTTTGTTTACAGCAAAAGCTCAAATATTTGCGGTTTTGTGAGCTTTTGGCAGTACCCAAAATTAGCACATTGCTTGCCATTTGCAAACTATCGGCCTAGTGCTGAAAGTGTGCTTTAGCGCAGATTTGCGCATGTTATTTGCCACATCTTCCACTGACAAAGCGCCATAAAGTGCGAGTGCTTGCTATTATGAGCAAATGCAATTCAGTTCTTATTGCAACCTGAAGTGGCTCTTGGTCTGTGACCACTTGTGCGACAGGACGCTGCAGAATTTGTGTTATGTGTGGCATTTGGCTGTGCCGTAGCAGCTCCTGTGTCTCTGGCTTTGGCGTTTGCTTTAGCTTTAGCTTTAGTTTTTGGTGATAAGGAGAACAGCTTCATGCTGGCTAATTTCTTGTTTTTAAGCCCTGAGTATGAGGTTTGCTACCAAAGCCCATGGCTTTTTCTGGGCACCCACCAAGAGCTAGGCAAATTAGATCAGGCCAAGAACGTCGTCTTCTCAGTGCGTGAGGTTAATGCCTCCGACAAGGAGCTATTGTCGCTGCCTGAGCCTCTACGCCAAAAGATCACTCAGGTCATGGCCGATCATGAGGGTGAGCACTTCTTTCCTTTGAACACCAGCAGTGCTGAGGAGTGCTTAGAGCGTGCTTTGTTATTGTTGCAGCAGGGTTTTCTCGATAGTGTCAACCCTATCACCGGTATCATGATGGCAGCTGAAGACTGCAAGTATCTCACTTCTCTCATTAAGACTCGCACAGGCCCGTTTGATCCCACCACGTTTATCACTCCGCAGTCACTGCCGCTGACCAATTGCTACTGCTTGGTGTTTAACCACCTAAATGAAGTTGTGCAAAGCCCAGATCCTGATGGCCGTATCAGTGGTGGTAATGGCATTGATACCACTCTCAGGCACTTCTTCCCACGCCGTGAGGACTTTAGCTTTCTGCGCCTAGCCCAGCCTGAAATGGATGCCATCATTGCGCAGTATTCCGACACCAAGGTGGATTTTGTGCGCCCAGAGGAGTGTTCGTCTGTCTATGGCTGCTATCTCAAGGCTTTCCCTGGACTCATCTTCAACGAGCTTTATGATCAGACCGTTTTTATTCAATTAGTTAAAAACAAGCGTGTTTTAGCCTTGCGTGATGACCGCGGGATTATCATAGGCGCCGTGGTTTTTACACTGCGCAGTGTCAATCTGCATGTCGATTCTCTATTCCGCTGTGATGGTATTGCTTGCACCAAAACCCCACGCCACAGTGTAGGTGAACGTTTGGTTGCTATCAGCGCCGCGCATGCCCTTGAGCTGGGGCAAAAGGCTGTGACCCTCTACTACAACCATCGTCGCTATAAGGTAGGCGCTCTCTATCATCGTTGTGGCTTTATCTCTCAGCCAAAGTTCAATTGTTCCTACTACCTCAGAAGCAGCTATTGCATTGACCGCTAATCGTTAATTGGGCTCTTTACTGTCGTTACACTCCAAATCCATAAGCGCTACAGCCCAAGCAGAATGGGCTGTGAACTGCTTGCGCGGTGTAACGGTACACAAAGCACTGATC
>CALXYZ010000108.1 GCA_944393075.1 uncultured Anaerobiospirillum sp.
GAGAAGACATTAGCGCCATTTGCACCATTGTAATCGTCAGCAAATTGGCCCATGGCATAGCCAATGCGAACACCAATTGGTCCAAAAAGAACTTCTGGAGAGGTATAACCTAAAGCAGCAGAGAAGCTGTAGTCAAGGTCAACATTTTCCCCAGTGAAGTAAGCACCATCTAATTGCTCGCCGTCGTTAGCGAAAGCATAAGAGATGATGGCATCAACACCGTAGCCATTCCATTGGTACTGAACCACACCCTCACGGCGGTCATCGTTACCAGCTAAGCCAGTGCAGCCCCAGTCATCGAAAATATCGGTTGGGCCAATGGCGTACTTGATGGCTTCCTCGAACTTACCAACCTTGACCAGACCAAACTGACCAAAGTCAGCACCAACCCACATGTAACGAGAGGTGAATTGGGAGTTGTCGTCAGCAGCAGCTTCCCACTCAGCTTTTGCAAAGCCTGCGATACCAGAGGTTAACTGGGTGCGGAAATCAAAGCCGAGACGAGCGGAAGAACGGATGGTGCCTTCCTCGTTGGAAGCAGCACTAGCAGTCTTATCCGAATAATAAACCGACTGGACACGACCATACACGCTTAAAGAAGTACCGTCTTTGTCGTAGACAGTAGTAGCATTTACGGTAGTAGCAGAAATAGCGGTAGCAGCAACAGCAGCAACAGCTAAAGCTAAGAATGACTTCTTCATTTACTTTCTATCCCATTTTTTAAGAAGCTTTGCAGGCCTTACCTGCACCGCTAAATATACCACCAACACATTAAGATTTTGAGGGTCGTACTAACCGCACAGATCACAGAAGTTATCTTTAGCTATCTAAAACATGTTGCTCAAAAGGCAGGCAGCCGATAAATACTAGCTTTCAAAAGTTCCCGCTTACCTTTAAAAATTTTTACACAGTACCTAATTCCCTTGTTTTGCTTGTATGACAAGGCTTCGCTACTACCCTACAAAAAGCCTTAAAACACAAGCAAAACAAACTCTTTTGTAGGTTACATACACACTGTACCCATAAACTCCTCCTTCCTAGCAAACAGCGCTCAACCTTAGTGTTTATCAGGGCTTTGCGCTTAGTTTCATACAAACTTAGCGCTCAATTAGCGTGGCAATCACCAAGCAGCTTAACCCTGCTGCTTAAAAGCTCACGATTATGACCACTTCTTGCTGCTTAGCCCTACTTAGATCTGGTCTTTTAACTAGGTTTAGTGAGGCTAATCAATGCTACTGATATAAATGTGGAGGGATATAGGGGAGAGCAGGGGAGATCAGAATAAGACAGGAGAAACCTTCCTGCCTTAAAGGCTGCATAAGCGACAAAGGGAACAAGCCTATCTATTCCCTTTGCGCTGTCGCAAGATTAAAAGAGGTGTGAAAAAGTTGCTAAGCCTCAATAGGCGCAGTCTTTTCCGCGGCCTCTTGCATGATCACCAGCGGATCAGTGTTATCAACAGGCGCGATGGCTGGATCACCACTGCCGCTTGGTGTAGTAGTGGATGTGGCGGCCGCGATGCTCTCCTTAGTAAATGAGTCACCGCCCAAGGCGATCATCAAGGTCATAGAGGCATTGAGCAGATCACGCTTGGAGCTTAAGAGGCGGTTTTGTGCACTACGCAGGCTATCTGAAGCATCAAGCACATCTGAGATCGAGGCCGAACCATAACGATAGCGCTCTAAGTAGCGCTCGTAGTTGCTCTTAGTTAAGGTGTACTCACTTGCGATACTTTGTACTAACTGCTCTTGATAGCTGAGCTCATTGAGGGCGTTAGCCACTTCCTCTACCGCGGTGATAAAGCCGTTTGCAAAGTTAAGTCTTGCGCGGTCGCTCTCGATCATGGCGCTTTCTTGTTGCAAGCTCAGCTCATTAAAGTTGAGAAAAGGGAATGTAATCGCAGCCCCTAAAGTACCGATAGGATCGGTTAAAAAGCGCACTAAGCTCTCCGAGCTACCTGTACCTACCGCTGCATTTAGGTTAAATGTAGGGTAGAAGCTGGCAGTAGCAGCATCAACATTCGCGTAAGCCGAGCGTACTCTAGCCTCATAGGCCATAAGATCAGGACGGTTTTGGAGCAGGCTAGCAGGCAGTGGCACCTCCAGCTTTGGGCTCTTAGTAGTCTCTAACGCTTGTGCTGTGATGTCCTCTTGCAGATTCTCATCGGCGTAAAGCCCTAGCAGTGTAGCCAAAGAATTGTGAGCGGCAGTGAGCTCATAATTACGTTGATACACAGTTTGCTCTACAGCACGGTGGTTAGCTAACGCCTGATCATATTCAAGGCCATCAGTAGCACCGTAATTCACCATGGCTTTGATCAGCTCAAGGCGCTTGGTGGAAACATCAAGCTGTTCTTTAGCAAGTGCTAAGGCCTCGGTAGCATAGGCGTAATTCCAGTAGTACTCGCTAGTACGCTGAATTAAGGTCAAGCGCATGGCCTTGTAATCATAGGCACTAGCTCTAAACTCCTCATAGCTAGCGCGTTCGCTCGCATCAAGACGCCCAAAAAGGTCGACTTCATAAGCAATAGAGAGGCTGCCACTAGAGGAATCGCTAGCACTACCACCATGCTCTAAGTCTTTGCGCAAGCTAGAGCTAATAGAAGCGTTAGCTGTTGGGTGGAGGTTACTACGGGCTAAGCCTAGATTGACCTCAGCTTGTCTTAAGTTGAGGTAAGCTGAGCGCATGTCGTAGTTATGGGACAGCGCCCGCTCAATCATGGCGTTGAGCTTGTCATCGTTGTAGCTCTTATAAAAGTCGAGCTGTTGCGTGGCATCAGTATTCATAGCCACCTTCGAAGAAGGCGCATTTTGCAAGTCACCATAACCGGCAGGAGCCTTCAGGGCGGACTCATACTCACTTTCAGTCAGGGCGCACGAGGATAGCAAGAAGCAGCTTAAACCTATTAAGGTGCAGCTGATACCTTTATATGGTCTGAGATCGATCATCGTTATCCTCGCTTTCTTCTGCATGAGCAATTCTTACTTGCTATGCTTGTGCACAATAAAAACACAAGCCCCCTACGCCCTATTTCACCATCATTACCACAGCTGGCGCTTAGCTCTTATCTTGGTTCTGCGGATCAGACTAAGACGGTGTTTCTGTCTCTATAGATATTGCTGAAGATGTATCAGTATCGGTATCAACAGCAGCATCAGGCTGTTCAGCTAAGGCGGCTTCTAAAGCAGCCACCTCCTCAGGAGATGGAAGCTGCGCACTAAGTGAGCTGTCGTATTCCTCTACAGGGCGTAGCCCTTGGCTCTCTCTGACATAGGCCGATATCACCTCACCTAAGTAATCTGGCCAATATGGCATCTCAAGATCAAAGTTTTCCTTGATCTTGTCGGTCGCAAGGCGTGAGTTACGTGGACGTTGTGCCTTACTCTTAAAGTCATTGCTAGAAATCGATACCACCTTGACCTCATGAGGTAGCACATTCATCTGCTGAGCGAGCTCAAAGATGGCGCGCGCAAACTCATCCCATGTAGTGGCATCCTGACCACAGTAGTTGTAGATACCGTAGGCCTCAAAATCAGGCTCTAACACGCGCTCAACAATCTTGACGATAGCCTCAGCTAAAGCACGTGCTGGTGTAGGATTGCCAATTTGATCGCACACCACAGCAATCTCATGTCGATCTTGGCCTAAGGAGAGCATGATCTTCACAAAGTTGCGACCAAAACGGCCAAACACCCACGAGGTGCGAACAATAATGGCCTTACAGCCTGAGCTTAAGATGTTGTTCTCACCATCTAACTTACTCTTACCGTAGACGCTTTGTGGATCCGTCTCATCGGTCTCACTGTGCTCGTACTCCGCATTGCGCTTGTTATCGGCGAGCACATAATCACTTGAGATATGGATGAGAGGGATTTTGGCGGCAACACAGGCTTTCGCGATATTACGAGCACCTATGGCATTTGCACTGTAGGCAAGAGAGGTCTCATCTTCTGACTTCTCAACATTGGTATAGGCTGCGGCATTGATCACCACTTCAGCTTTACTGTCGATCACAGCACTGAGCACATAGTCAGCTTGGGCAATATCCAAGTTCTTGTGGCTACAAGCCACCACCTGATGCCCCGCCTTCAACAGAGCAAACTCGATCTCTGTGCCTACTTGGCCTTTACATCCCGTCAACAATACCTTGGCCATGAAAAGACAATCCCCTACTCTCTACCTAAAGCCAACAAACTCTACTTAACTGCGCCACTTGGCAATGGTTCAGTCGGCACTTTGATGTTGCTTGATGCCGGCTGATCAGATCAGCTTAGTTGTTGCTGTTGGTATCGCCCAAAGCCACAAGTTCAACTAAGGCTTTGGTCACCTCAAAGCTGTCATGCAAGGACTTAACTGGGAGGCACTCGTAGATGCCATGGCAGTTAAGGGCACCAGTAAAAATGTTAGGGCATGGCAGGCCGCGACAGCTTAAGTTAGCGCCATCGGTACCACCACGCACACGCTTCTCGGTAAGAGGCACATTAGCACGGGCAAAGGCAGCACGGCAGTATTCCACAATACGAGGGTACTTTTTGAGCACGTCTTCCATGTTCTCGTATTGCTTCACAAAGAGAGCCTCACACGAGCCTTCACCATATTGGTCATTGATACGCTGTACTAAGTCGGTCACGAAGTTGTGGCGCTGCTCTAACCTTTGCTTATCAAAGTCGCGCAGAATCATCATGAGCTCGGCTTGCTCGACATTACCCATGGCGTCATGGACATGGTAAAAGCCTTGTTCGTCCTTAGTAGTTTCTGGTGACTCTTCGTGTGGCAGAGCCTTGATAAAGTCAGCCATCATCTTGAGAGCGTTCTTGAGCTTGCCGTAAGCCACAGCGGTGTGTACCACCTTACCCTTAAAGATGATCTTGGCACCCTCTGCGTTAAAGGTAGCTACATCAAGCTCACCACGTTCGCAACCATCAATGGTCACAGCAAAATCGCTATCTAAGACCTCAAGATCTAAGTACTTGGTAGAGCGACCAATTTCCTCGTCTACCGAGAAGACCACGGTAATTGGGCCGTGTGTAATACGGTCATCCACTAAGCTCTCAATTAAGTGCATGAGCACAGCAATACCGGCCTTATCATCGCCACCTAAGAGCGTGGTACCGTCGGTGACCACAATGTCATCGCCTAAATGCGAAGCCAATTCTGGACTGATTTCATGATCAATAATGCTGCCGTTGGCAAGCTCAATCCCCTCACCTAAGTACTTGGTGACTAAGGCAGGCTTGACGTTGTTACCTGAGGCATCAGGAGCGGTGTCGAGGTGCGCTAAAAGACAGAGTTTTTCTTTGAGCTCATAGCCCACTGTTGCAGGGATCTTGGTGATGATGACGCCTTCTTTGGTCTGCACTGGCTTGAGCTTGAGACGGGCAAGGTGGTTGAGTAAATACGCACCTAAGCGTAATTGCCCAATACTCGAAGGCTTATCGTTACTCGTAAAGTCAGCACGAGTATCAAACGCCACTAAATCGATAAAGAGCTTTAACAGCTTGTCATCTGCAAGCTTGCTCTCTAGTGCTTTTACATCACCCTTTTGCATAGCGCCTCCCGCCCCATTAAATTGGTTAAACATCAGCCGATCAGGTGTGGGCTAACAGCACTCGCCCCTCAAAATCGACCACTCTAATCTAGCAAAAATCACGCACGGCCGCACTTTGCCTTACTTTGCCTTAAAGCGCGGCTATGTCCCTTACGATAGCACTTTTGCTATTACTCACGGGCTAACGCCTCAATAGGATTGAGTCGTGAGGCCGAGCGAGCTGGCATAAAGCCGAAAGCAATACCAATAGCAGACGAGGTCAGCACGGCAGCGATAATAGAGTCGATGGAGTAGGAGAGCACGATACTAGGTGAGAGCTTCATAATGAGCTGGCCTACTCCATAGGAGAACAGCACTCCAAGCAAACCACCTAACATACAGACCATCACCGCCTCGATTAAAAACTGCGCTAGGATGTCTGCCTGTCTTGCGCCTACAGCCATACGAATACCAATCTCGCGGGTACGTTCAGTAACCGAAACCAACATAATATTCATCACACCGATACCACCTACTACCAACGAGATTACAGCAATAGCCGAGATCATTAATGTAAAGGTCATGGTGGCCTCTTCGATCGACTTCATAATGGTGTCTGAAGACTGTAAGAAGAAGTCCTCACGGCCATGGCGTGAGATCAACACAGACCTAATGGCACTTTCAGCCACAGGAGCCGAGAAGCCATCACTAATACGCAGCACGATCGACGATAAGTAGTTCTGGTTTAAAAGACGCGTCATCACTGCCGTGTATGGCATAAAGATGGTTGGGTTCTCACCTCTAATTACAAAGGAGTCGGTGTCCTCTAACACACCAATAATGCGTACCGAGACGTTGCCGACAATAATGTTCTTGCCTAGAGGGTCTTCTGTCGGGAAGAACAGTGTGGCTGTGTTGTGGTCGATAACACAAACTTGCGCTTTAGCCTCTAACTCAGTCTCACTAAAGATACGTCCCGATTTCAGCACTAGACCATACACACGGAACAGATCTAAGGACACACCTTGTACTGTAGCATTAGAATCATCTGCACCACGCCGCACTAAGGAATTGGTTTGCACCGAAGCCGAAACCGAGTCGACAAAAGGTTGTCCTTGTAGCGCCACCAAGTCACGCGGCGTCAGCGACCTTACTCTACCTGAGCGCACGTCACCCATACGTTCACCAGGGTAGACGGTAATAGTGTTAGTACCCATCGACGCAATGTTGGAGATGATACGCTCAGAGGCACCACGAGCTAAGGCCACCACCGACACCACCGCCATAATACCGATGATGATGCCGAGCATAGTCAGCAAGGTGCGCATGCGGTTAGCAAGCATGGCGCGATAAGCCATAACAAAGGCTTCTTTAAAGCGGTCGATCTGCGCATTGAGGCTACGCGCCCAGCGATTGTTGATCTTAGGCTCGACATCTTGGACTTCACGCTCTTGCACGACAAAAGGATCAGCCACTTCCTCATTGATGGTGTCTGACTTAATTGCACCATCTTCGATGGCGATAACACGGCGGGCACAAGAAGCAATACGCGGATCGTGGGTCACAATGATAATGGTGTGACCTTTAGCGTTGAGCTCTTGAAGCGTGCGCATCACATCTTGGCCTGACTTGGTATCCAAAGCACCAGTAGGCTCGTCTGCGAGAATGATTTGACCACCGTTCATCAGCGCACGCGCAATAGACACACGCTGTTGCTGACCACCTGAGAGCTGTGCTGGGCGGTAATCGACACGCTCTTCTAAGCCTAAGTTGCCGAGAAGCTCTTTGGCGCGCTCATCACGCTTGCGTTTGCGCACACCGGCATACACAGCTGGCACCTGTACATTCTCACGGGCACAGAGGTGACCTAAGAGGTGGTAACGCTGGAAGATAAAGCCAAAGAAGTCACGACGCAGAGCGGCCAAATCATCTGGTTGCATGTTGAGGGTATCTTGCCCCATCACTAGGTAGCTACCACTACTTGGGTTATCCAAGCAGCCGATGATATTCATCAGGGTCGACTTACCCGAGCCTGATGGGCCGATAATGGCGACCATTTCACCGCGACGCACAGTCAGGTTGATGCCATGCAGCACCTCAACCTCACTATTGCCCGACTGATAGGAGCGGCGCACATCCTTGAGCTCTAACAATACCTCATGATCCATAGGGGTAGCATCCTTCCAAACAGTTGGGCACTTACCGCCAGCATGCAGCTACGCTACAAGCACTACACTACACTGCACTACACTGCGGTACCGCCCGAACTAAGCTCGGGCCTTATCTCCCTTCCAAGCTAGCGCTTGGAGGGCTTCTGATTAGAACATTGGTGGACCACGACGACGGGACTTGCTGGCATTAGCGGCCGCAGTAGACACGTCATCGCCGATGACTAGAGGAATAGAGGTATCGAAGTCGGCGTTCTTAACCTCAACATACTGCTCATCACGCACACCTAATTGCACCTCTACAGCGTTGATCACACCAAGGCCAGTGAGCTGATAAACAGTGGCAGTGCCCTCTCTACTTTCGTTTTGCACAGCTGAGATTGGAATAGCCTTTACGTCCTTAGCCTCAGCAATAGTGATCTCCACCTCAGCAGTCATATCGATACGTAAGATGCCTTCTTTGTTATCAACATCAAGTAAGGCGTTGTAGTAGATAGCCTCAGTCGACGAGGAAGTAGAAGACGATGAGTTTGAATTAGTACTCTCAGCTGAAGCTGGTGCTGGGTCAATCGACTTTAAGGTGGCTTCAAAGTACTGATTTGGCAGACCCATAATGGTAAAGCGGCAGTCCATATTAGGCTTGACCTTCACCACATCAGCCTCAGAGATCTCAGCCTCGACCGTCATGATATCGAGGTTAGCGAGCTTCAAAATGGTAGGCGTGGTCTGATTGGCATTCACCGTCTGACCTTCTTCAACCGGAATGGCGTACACCGTACCGTCCATAGGAGCTTCAATGCGGGTATAGCCTAAGTTAGTAGTGGCATCATCAACCGCAATCAGAGCCTGCTCATATTGGGCCTTAAGGGCATCTAAGTCAGCCTTGGCCATGAGGTACTCTGCCTTGGCCTGTTGGGCGCTTTGCTTGCTCGTAGCATCACGCTTTAAGAGGTTTTGCTGACGCACATGCTCCGCCTCAAGCATCTCAATCTGGGCTTCTTTAGAGGCAATCTGAGCTAAGATCAGCTTTTCTTCAGCCTGAGCACGACGCAATTCGTTTTCTTGGATCTCAGGGTCAATCTCGCACAAGAGCTCGCCTTTTTTGACCTTATCGCCACGCTCCACATAGAGCTTCTTGATCTGACCGGAGACCTGAGCACCGACATCGACCTCAACCTTACCGGAGATACTGCCAGTGGCGTAGACCTGCTGTCTAATGTCCTTGACAGTAGGCATAGCCGTCATATAGGTAGGCGGCTCGGTGTAAGTCAAGCGATAAAACAGGTAAGCCAATACTGCTAGCACGATAAGCAGTAGCACACCCCACTTAATGAGCTTATTTAGCCGCATCAACCACCTCTTCTACAAAAACGGAAACCAACACCAAACACACAAGCAAAGCCGCTAACGAAGCCCAAGGCAAAGCCTTAATCAAAACAAAGCCAAGTCCGAAAACCATCAGCGACTAAGACAGCAAACAGTTACACCAAATGCCTGCTCTCACGCGCACAGCTTTTTTGATTATATGAGAGCGTTGTGGCAATCCACGCACTTGCCCCAAAATGCCACAAACCCGCAATGCAGTACGACGTGACATGACGTACAGAGACTTGCAGTGACGTCACTAGCGCGACAAGATCCCTGATCTTACAAAGGGCGCCTAGCGCAATACAAGGCGCAATGACACACCACACACACACAAAAAAAAATGGCAGCTTACACCAGCCTCTAGCCCGAGTTAGCCGCAGCTAATTAAAACAAAAAAGCCTTCTCTGTCGCAAACAAAATGTGCTGTGCGCACGCATTTGTTGTAGACCACGCTATAATTTTACGAATTTTGTTTTTGCAGAAACTTAGGTGCAGCTGATTGATGTTTGCTTTTATCTTGCACGCCGAGCGTGAAAAATCCCTCCTCCGCCGTCACCCTTGGGTCTTCTCCAAGGCTATTGCTGCGGTCTACGAGCTCACTGAATTACAGTCACAAGAAGAGACCTTAAACCTCGCCACCATTGAATCTCAAGGAGGTCATAAGGTTGAGCGCAAGCAAGTACCAGCAGGCACACTCTGCCAAGTCCGCGATAGCAAGGGTAGCTTCCTCGCTCAAGCGCACTTCTCACCACAATCGCAAATCAGTTTGCGCGTGATCTCCTTTAAGCAAGACGAGAGCATCGACTACGACTTTTTTAAGCGCACCCTTAATGCGGCCTTTGCCAAGCGCGAGGCCTTAGCACTTGAGGGTAATGATGGTCTGCGCTTAGTGGCAGCCGAAGGTGACTACCTTCCAGGCCTGATCATTGATCAGTACAACGACGTCTTGTCTTTTGCCATTACCTCATGGGGCATCGAGGCCAACTACCACCACCTCGTGCGCGCCTTACACGAGCTCAAACCAAACTGCGCCTTATATGAGCGCTCCGATGGCAAGACTCGCCTCAAAGAGAACCTCAAACTGCGCGCAGGCTACGTTGATCCTAACGATATCTCCCCTGACTACAACTTAGTCGATCAAGAAGGTAAGCCACAACCAAACTGCAAGCGCATTACTCCTCCACAAGACAAGGAGATTGCCGACACCCTCTACGTCAAGGAAAAGGGCTTGGTAGCCATTCCAATCGACGTCAAGCAAGGTCACAAAACTGGTGGCTACTTAGATCAGCGCGAAAGCCGCTACCACACCTACCAGCTCTGCCAAAGCCTCAAAGCTCTGGCTCAAGCACAAGCTCTGGCTCAGGCTCAAAATCAAGCCCCAGCTAAGAAGCCACAAGGTCCTACTGTGCTCAATTGCTTCTCCTACACTGGTGGTTTTGGTCTGTTAGCCCTAAAGGGTGGTGCTAGTGCCGTCTATAACGTCGACGTCTCAGCCCATGCCCTCAATGCAGCTAAGAGTGGTGTGGTCTTTAACCACTTAGACCCAGGTCGCTGCAAGTTTATTAAGAAGGATGTCTTTGCCTACTTACGGGAGGAAGTGGCTAAGGGCACTAAGTTTGATGTGGTGATCTTAGATCCACCAAAGTTTGCGGAGAGCAAGAGCTCCCTGACTACCGCTTGCCGTGGTTATCAGGATATCAACCGCTTAGGTATGCAGCTCGTGCGCAAAGGCGGCCACCTCCTGACGTTTTCGTGCTCAGGTCTGATGGTTGAAGATCTATTTCAGAAGATCCTTGCAGACGCAGCCTTAGGCGCCAAGGTCGATGCCCAGATTGTGGCCACCATGCGCCAAGCCCCAGACCACATGGTCGCCCTCCCTTGCCCAGAGAGTTTTTACCTCAAGGGCTTTGACCTCATCATCTCCTAGCGCTAACACTAGAGCTAGCACTAGAGCTAGCACTAGCCGCATCCTATTCAGCACAGCGTAGCTGTAGCGTAGCGAAACCTCGCTGACAGCCGCAGCAGCCTAAACACCAAAACCAACATTAGCTGCTGCGGCTGCAGCTGATGCACCTCTGTGCAGCTGCACGGTCGTAAGGTCGTAAGACCATAAAGCTGTGAGGCTGTGGAAGGAGTCACGAATTTGCACAAGCACAAGTTACGTCCACAAATGCTCAATGCTAAAATTAGAAGTGTGCACGAGCCCGTAGGTATGGGCTTTAGCACGCAATTGAGCTTTTATCTGACTTATAGCGACCAATACCCCACTCGTGAGAGTGGGGATAAGGTCGCATGTTTGGATAAAGTATTGCT
>CALXYZ010000109.1 GCA_944393075.1 uncultured Anaerobiospirillum sp.
AAGTGAAATGCAGTAACGCCGATGGTAGTGCAACGTACGATTGTGCGAGAGTAGGTCATCGCTAGGCATAAATTTTTGTGTGCTGATATGGCTCAGTTGGTAGAGCGCACCCTTGGTAAGGGTGAGGTCCCGAGTTCGATTCTCGGTATCAGCACCATTACTTTTCAAATAACCACCGCGAGGTGGTTTTTTTGTTTCTAGCACCTGCAAAATCAACGCAGTTCTGCGTGCTCCACGGGGCTCCACATGGCTCAACGTGACTCCACGTGAAGCAGTGTTGCCAGTAGCAAGTAACCGGCAACGCCTTGCCGCCGTGTTCTTGCAGTACATTGCAGCAGCCTCTTGCTGCTCCACCTTATCTCTCTTATCCTCCTTCGCTATGCGGCTTGCAGCCTCAAAAGCGCATGTATATGCCCTTATATATGCCGTTGTGGCAAGCTTCGTGGTACGCTCTGTGCTCTCTCCATTTCACAATTTGGGTGATCCCTAGGGTGATCCCCTCACCACAACTTGGAGATAGCTACTATGGCCTATGCAATCGATGCTGTGAAAGGATGCCGCTCTGGACTTGGAGAGCAGGTGCAAATGCTTCGTCTGCCATCAGAGCATCGCGGCGCCGGTATGCTCTTCGCGCAGATGCTGCAAGCCCAAGGTGTATCCTTTGGTGATGCTCTCACCTCTTATGCTCCAAGCGCTGTTTCCCAATCCTATAACTCCAACTCTGCTTCCTCGCGCTCTGCCTCGCATGATCTACTACAAGTGACCGCAACCATGCGTCAGGGTACTGCTCCTTCGTTCGATAGCGCTACCGCTAGCCTGTATGCTTTAGCCACTGCCGCTGCCGAATCCCAAGAGGAGCAAAAGCAGGAGCAGGTGCAAAGTCCTGTAGTAACCGCGCCTGACTTCCTTGGCACCATCAGTATCAAAGACGTTCGTTACGGCCCTGAAAGCATCCGTGACTTGCTATACAGCACTACCACTACAGGCCAAGCTGCTGCTGCGTTCTCAGCTTCGACTTCAGCTCCAGACATTGCTGCCAGCTCTGCTGTAGGTGCTGTTAGTGCTACTTCTAATGGTGCTGGCGTACCAGCTGACGCAGACGTTGATGACCTCAAGAACCTATTAATGTCGGCCCTCTACGGCGTGCCTCTCACTGGTGACCTGCGTGAGACCATGTCGAAACCAAGCGCCGTGATCAAGTCGCTTGGCCTTAGTGAGGATCAAGTTGCCTATGCTAAGTCTCATCCTAACTATCTGCTTGAGACCCCGTTAGGTGCTATGACCTACCAAGATCTGCAACAGTTTGTGAAGCGTGCTACTGCCTACGCCGAAGACCCAACAGCCACTCGCAGAACCTTGCTCCTCACCACCTTAGACGACATCTACGCCAAGCAAGCAGAATATCAGACCATGCTTACCGAGCAGGAGACTTGGGAGAATATCCAGGCTCAAGAATCTGAGCGCCAAGCTCTGGCCAATCAGCTCGCGCCACGTGCTGATGCCCCAGAAGCTGATCCGCAATCAGAGGCTACTGACGATATGGTCTCTACCACCGCTGCTCCTGTGAGTGAGAGAGTGCGCGTCGCTGACGGTGTACCACGCAACCTGCCATCAGAAGACCAAGCTTTCCTCAATAACATCTTTAGCAGCTCTTCGCAGCTTGCGCTAAATGGCAACAACGACGACGAGTAGCTACCAAAAATAAAGGCAGAAGCCTTGCGACTTCTGCCTTTTGAGGACAGGGCGGGGTTAGAGCTTTGCTTTGGAAGTAAGGTTCTAACCTCGCCTTTTGCTGTTATTCGTTTACACGTCTCAGACTAAGCTGAGGCTCTGGCACTGGCAGCGGCTGCGGCAGCTGCCTCCTTAGTGCAGCCACCATCGCTCACGTGCTTGCAGGCGATGAGGTGCTTGCCCATTGGTACCAATATCTGCTGCTCTTGCTTGTGTGGGCAATCTTCTACGAAGCAGCGGCTGTTGAAGCGGCAGCCTGCTGGTGGATCGATAGGGCTTGGCAAGTCGCCCTTGAGCAGAATGCGATCCTTGCGCTTGCTTGGATCAATGATTGGAATAGCCGAGATCAGCGACTGGGTATATGGGTGCAGTGGGTTGTCGTAGATAGCCTCTTTTGGAGCTACCTCTACTAACGACCCCAAATACATAACACCAATACGATCGGAGATGTGCTTCACCGCAGCCAAACCGTGAGCAATAAAGAGGTAGGTCAGACCGAACTCTGACTTTAAGTCATCAAGCAGATTTAAGATCTGAGCTTGAATCGACACATCCAATGCCGACACAGCCTCGTCGCATACGATTAAGCGTGGGGACACGGCTAAGGCACGAGCGATACCAATACGCTGTCTCTGACCACCAGAGAACTCGTGAGGGTAACGGCTCTTGTAGGTCTTAGCTAAGCCTACGCACTCTAACAAGTACTCCACGCGCTTACCGATCTCAGCTCCGTGGTGAGTCTTGTTGACCACCATAGGCTCAGAGATGATCTCTTCGACCGTCATACGTGGATTTAAGGAGGAGTATGGGTCTTGGAAGATCATCTGAATGTCGCGGCTGTACTTGCGACGCTCATTACGGGTTAAAGCACCTAAGTTGGTACCGTTGTAGAGAATCTCACCTGCAGTTGGCTTGTATAAGCCGGCGATCATCTTGCCTAAAGTGGTCTTACCACAGCCAGACTCACCTACCAAACCGAAGCACTCTCCCTTGTGAATATCCAAGGTTAGGTTGTCCACAGCCTTTAAGTAGCTAGTCTTGTGGTTCAATAAGCCGCTCTTGATTGGGAAGTACTTGCATAAGCCCTTGAGCGATAAGAGCACTTCCTTGTCTTGGGATGGCTCGCTGCCAGCAGCAGTTGCTGCAGCAGCAGCGGCCTGATCCTTAGCTTCTAAGCCCTGATCTGGGCTGATGTTCTGTGATTGTGTCATGGTCATCTCTTAGGCTTGTGCTTGAGCTGGAGCAGCATCCACATAGTTGATGCAGCGTACCTTGCGATCATCAATGCTGATGAGCTCTGGGAGCTTGCAGCGGCAAGCATCGCGAGCTTGGTCACAGCGATCTGCAAAGGCGCAGCCTTCTGGTACTTCCTCTGGTGGTGGCACCATACCAGGGATCATAAATAAGCGCTCGCTATTCTCGTCTAAGCGAGGAATAGACTTTAAGAGGCCTAAGGTATATGGGTGCTTTGGATCGGTGAGGATCTCTTGGGTGGTTCCCTCTTCCACAATACGACCACAGTACATCACAGCCACCTTATCAGCAGCCTCGGCTACCACGCCTAAGTCGTGGGTAATCAAAAGCACTGAGATGTTGAACTGCTCACGCATGCGGTAGATCAGGTCTAAGATCTGAGCCTGAATGGTCACATCCAATGCTGTAGTAGGCTCGTCAGCGATGAGCAGCTTTGGCTGGCAAGCCATGGCCATAGCGATCATGATGCGCTGACGCATACCACCAGACATCTGATGTGGGTAGTCGTGGATACGCTTTTGTGGGTTAGGGATACCCACAGTGTCTAAGAGGTGCAAGAGCTTCTCTTGGGCTTCTTTCTTCGACAGCTTAGTGTGGAGCTTGATGCTCTCTAAGATCTGATCGCCCACCGTGAAGATTGGGTTGAGCGAGGTCATTGGCTCTTGGAAGATCATCGAGATGCTGTTGCCACGGATATGCTGCATCTTGCGCTCACTCAAGTCCAAGAGATTGGTGCCATCAAAGATAATCTTGGAGCCCTCAACCACGCGGCCATTGGAGTTCAAAAGACCCATGATCGACAGTGAGGTAACGGACTTACCAGAACCAGATTCACCCACTAATGCTAAGATCTCGCCCTTGTCGATGCTAAAGCTCACATCGCGAATGGCGCGCACCTTACCGCGACGCGTCGTAAATTCAGTAGATAAGTGCTCAACTTGAAGTAACATCGTGACCTCCTCTCCTAGCGACGACGTGAGCGTGGATCTAAAGCATCACGCAGACCATCACCAAATAAGTTGAAAGCCAGCACAGTTAAGGTAATGGCTAAGCCTGGGAAGATTAAGGTGTATGGTGCTGAGAAGATGAAGCTACGCGATCTTGCTAACATATCACCCCACTCGGCAAATGGAGGCTGCACACCTAAACCTAAGAAGCCTAAGGCGGCGGTATCGAGCACAGCAGTGGAGATACCTAAGGTAGCGCGCACCACGATTGGCGAGGTGATGTTTGGCAGAATGTGTCGGAAGATAATACGCAGGTTGGAGTCGCCGGTGACGATAGCAGCCTGAATGTAATCATTGGCCTTTACCGACATCACACAAGAACGAGCAATACGGGCATACTCAGGAATCGACACCAAGCCGATGGCTAACACCGCCTTATCTAAGCCACGACCCATAGCAGCCATAAAGGCGATAGCTAACAGAATTGATGGTACCGATAAGATCACATCCATCATGCGCATGATGAGGTTGTCTAAACGACCACCGTAGAAACCACCCATTGCACCTAAGATGGTACCGACGATAAGAGAGATCGACACTGCAGCGATACCTACGCTCAGCGAGATCTTGGTACCGTCTAACACACGCGAGAAGATATCGCGACCCAACTGATCAGTACCGAACCAGTGCTCAGCACATGGGGCGATGAAAGCCTTGTCCATGTTGGCTAAGTTAGGGTCATAAGGCAGGATGTTGATTCCCATGGCCTGGGTAATGGTGAGAACCACCGCAATCGTCACTAAGATTGCAATGATGATCATGCCCAATAAAGCTGCTTTGTTAGAGTACAGCGAGTGCCACATGTCGCCTAAACGCGAGGAGCGGGCCGATTGTGGCTTAGTAGTAGTTAATTCTGACATTTAGTCTTGTCCTTGAAGCTTAAAGCTTAGCTTGTTTGCTTTCTTAGCTTTTATAGGCTTGCCTAAGCTTGTATAGGCTTTTATAAGCTTGTCTTGGTCTTTATTGGTATCAGGGCAACTACCCTGAACCTCAGTAAAACTGGAACTGAAGTGGGCCTTTTATGACTGGCCTTCAGCGCCATACTTAATACGTGGATCTAATGCTGCGTACAGCAGATCAACTAAGAGGTTCATAAAGACAAAGATAAAGGCAACGATTAAGACCACTGCCTGAATCACAGGGAAGTCAGAGCGCATAATGCTCTCAACAGAGTAAGCACCAATACCTGGCCACGAGAACACGGTCTCGGTGAGCACTGCACCTGACAATAAGCTGCCAAATTGCAGACCAATCACGGTAATGATAGGGAGCAGGGCATTGCGGAAAGCATGCTTGCCAATCACACGTACTGGAGATAAGCCCTTGGCCTTAGCAGTACGGATGTAGTCTTGGTGGAGCACATCTAACATGCTAGAACGGGTCATACGGGTGATGATAGCCATGGAGTAGCAGGCTAAGGTCATGGCAGGCAAGATGGCGTGTTGCAGTGCATTGAAGAAGGCCTCCCAGTCTCCAATGATTAAGGTGTCGTAGAGGTAGAAGCCAGTGCCGTCATAAGGGCGTAATAAGGTGTCGATACGACCGCCCGATGGCACTAAATGCAACATGCCCGAGAAAAGGATGATCAATAACATACCTAACCAGAACACTGGCATCGACACACCAATCAAAGCGGTGGTCATGGTTAAGTTATCGATGATGGAGTTCTTCTTAACAGCCGAAATCACGCCAAACACCACACCAACAATAGAAGCGATGATGATGGCTAAAACTGCAAGCTCAATGGTAGCAGGAAGGCGTGCTAACAGCTCGGTAGTCACCGGAGTGTTAGTAAAGAAAGAAGTGCCGAAATCACCATGGAACATGGCGACCATGTAGTCGATGTACTGCGTGATGATTGGTCTATTAAAGCCCATACTTTCACGCCAAGCATTGATCGATTCGGTGGTTGCGTGTTGACCTAACACAATCAAAGCTGGATCAGGAGAGAAAACTCTCATGATCAAAAACACTAGGATAGAGACGCAGAGCAATACTGGAATCAGCATTAGCACGCGCTTAAGAAGATATAACAGCACAAGCTTGTCCTCAATTATCGTCAACCACCATAAGCGCGCGCCGCATTGATTCACACCAAGACGCTCACACCTACGAATTTACTTCACAGCTGAAGCTGCCGCACAACTAGCTGCAAAGACCAAAACACCAGCCGGCTCCAATTTGTTTTATAAGCCGACAGGGCTCCTCAAAACTCAAGCTCAGTAACACTTAGATGCACATATATGCACATATATGCACATATATGCACGCAAACGTTTGTGATCGCTTGCCTGTTTAATACCCAAAGCGTTACCAAACTAGGTGGTCGATACGGTATGGCTGTAAGTTCAACAGAAACAAAGAGCGAATAGGCCCACAGCGCAAAGCCAGTGACTTTCTATCATGGCAGCTTCTTGCAGGCTAAAGCCGTAAAAAGCTGATATTTAGGCCATCAACGGCCAAGCTTGTATGGTACCTAAGTCCGCAAAAACAAGCCATTATATCAGGATTGTAAAGTTTGCTTTGTACATCAGCTCGCATTTAGCAGCATCACACATGGGGGCACAGTGTTGCTGTGCTGCCCAAGCCGCTATAAAACCGCATAAAAAAGCCAGATGCGCCGCATAACAGCTCATCTGGCTAAAAGAAAACACGAGCTGTGCGTACAGCACAAATCAGCCTCTAGCCCCTTGTGCCATAAGGAATTACCCCCTGTAGGGCCATACTTAAGCAGCCTCTTTTAGATGCGTTTGAACTTGTAACCCCGTTTGCTGTCGAGCTGTGCGTACAGCGCAAATCAGCCTCTAGCCCTTGTACCATAAGGCATTAACCCCTGTAGGTTTATAATTAAGCAGCCTCTTTTAGAAGCGTTTGAACTTGCCAAACCCGTTTGCTGTACGCACAGCTCGCGAAATCTGCATCTGCGCTTGGAGAGTGGTTGTTGTGGGGTAACTTATGCGTGGCTGCACTTGTCGGTCAAGTGTGCGCATAGTTATGGCAGGGCACATTTGGCTTGCTGCCTAGCCTAGGCATGAAGCTCAAAGAAATCGGGAATTTTTTTCGCGCTGCGTTGAGATGGTCTGGCTTTGAGTGTATAATTTGCGCGCCCCTCTAATCGTGTCTTGTGGTTTCCCACCCATTAGATTCGATGCAAGCATGTGAATGCTTGTTTTACTGAGTTCAGCGTTTCGCTGAAGTTTTAAAGGATTTATTCCTTCAAAATCAAAGGGTTTTTTAATGAAAACTTATGTAGCCAAGCCATCTACCATCAAGCGTGATTGGTTTGTAATCGACGCAACCGACTTAACCTTAGGTCGTGTTGCTACTGAAATTGCAAGACGTCTCCGTGGCAAGCACAAGCCAGAGTACACCCCATTCATGGACACCGGTGACTACATCATCGTCATCAATGCTTCCAAGATCAAGGTTACCGGCAACAAGGCCCAAGATAAGATTTACTACCACCACACTGGTTTCCCAGGTGGCATTAAGGCTGAGTCCTTTGACAAGTTAATCGCTCGCAAGCCAGAGCAGGTCTTAGAGACCGCTGTTCGCGGCATGCTGCCAAAGGGCCCATTAGGCCGTGCTATGTTCCGCAAGCTTAAGGTATATGCTGGTGAGTCTCACAATCACAGTGCTCAACAGCCACAAGAACTCAAGTTATAAGGAGCATTAGGAAATGGCTGCAAATCAGTACTACGGAACCGGTCGTCGTAAGAGCTCCACTGCTCGTGTCTTCATTAAGCAAGGCAATGGTCAGATGACTATCAATGGTCGCACTCTTGAGCAATATTTCGGTCGTCCAACCGCCCGTATGATCGTTGCTCAACCATTAGAGCTGTTAGACCTTGTTGGCAAGTTCGATATCTATATCACCGTTACTGGTGGTGGTATCTCCGGCCAAGCTGGTGCTATCCGTCACGGCTTGACCCGCGCTTTAATGCAGTACGACGAGAGCTTCCGTCCTGCATTACGTAAGGCAGGCTACGTCACTCGTGACGCCCGTTCTGTTGAGCGTAAGAAGGTCGGCTTACACAAGGCTCGTAAGCGTCCACAGTACTCCAAGCGTTAAGAGAGTACCGCAGATTTCAAACCATCAGCCATACTGTTACATCATGGCTGGTGGTACTTCAAAAACCCTCGCTTGCCTACGCTTGCCGAGGGTTTTTTATTCCACTAGTATCTTCCAGTTGTCACCCCATTTATATCTTGCATTTCTGACTGAATAAGCACAGCGAATTTGTGGAAAAACGCGATTTGGACGCCATTTGCGCGTGCATTCTCAAAAGCTCGCCTCTTGTGCGCTATAATTTTTGCTGAGCAAAGGCGCTGTTCACTGTTCACTGTTTGGCTAGGTTTTAGCCAGCAAAAGCACTTTTGCCATGACCTAGATTGCAGACGAGAATGCTCTCTTGCTGTCTTGTTTTGCTGTTTAGATTTGGGGATCAAAAAGCGGATGTGGTGTCCATAGAGCAGGGTTCATCCTGCGTATAGGACAAATGTTCGTTGCTGTTAGACTGGACGACGCGTTAGGTTCTTCGATGACAAGCATTTACTCCTACCTTTTCACAGCCTTTTATGAGTGGTTGCGCGACAATGACGCGAATCCTCGCATTATGGTCGATGCTTCAAAACCTGGCGTTCGTGTGCCACAGCAGTACGTCACTGGCGGAATGATCTTAATTTCGATCTACCACCTCTATGTCAGTGAGTTCACCATCGGCCCTACCATGATCTCTTTCTACACCAAGTTCAAGGGGAAGAAAGAGCTGGTGGTTATCCCTTACTCTGCTATGACTGAGCTGGTGTGCTCTGATAGCGGTTTTAGCATCCCTCTCAACATGTGGCTGGCGTCAATTGACCTTGCCTGCCATCAGTGCGATCTGACTGATTGGAATGACGAAGAAGAGCTGATGCGTGAGCTCGATCGTCATACCGAGGAGCTGATGCGCCAAGAGCAAAAAGAAGCCATGGCCGCTCACAACAAGATCAGCTTCTCCATTGATGAGTCTACACCTGAGAACTACGGCGCACCTGTGCCTAAGGGGAAGAAAGGCGCTGACGCTAAGGCAGAAGAAAGCAGTAAGCCTAAGCCAAAGTTCACGGTGGTGGAGTAGCAACTCCGCAGTTCCGCGCCACTCCGCGCTGCGCGCGGCTCAATACCAAAAAGCCAAGGCCCACGTTATGTGGGCCTTGGCTTTTTGGGGGTGAGGCTGAGCCTCAGCTCAGCCAAGGTACGGTGCGGGTGCTCGGTTAGAGCGAGTTTGGGGTGCTTGGAGCACTAGTAGCACTTGGAGCACCAGTGATGCGGGTAGCACCTAATTGCACCCACATTGGGGCCATTTCGATAAGACCGTTAGGGCCTAATTGCAGATCACCGCTGACACCGTGGAGCACGTCGCTCTTGTCGCGGCTTAAGGTCTCAAGGTTGAAAGCTAAGTTGATGCTGTCGTAGGCCGAGGCAAAGATGCGCTGTACCTGAGTATCAGCCTTTGGCAGAGTAGCCATGAGATCTTGCTTGAGACTGCTGTCGGTCAGAAGCCATGGCATATCACCTAAGTAAGCACCAGATAAGGCGACTTCGCCCGAGCTGTTGTTGAGTCCCATGTAGCTGCGGTCAGTCAGGTACAGTGGAGTGTTATCTGGCAGTACACTGCGTACCTTGATGACGTCGCTAGCCGTGGCGTTGATGTAGATAGCATCAGCGCTGTTGAGTGGGCAGGTAGTCAGAGCTGCTGGTGCCGTGTTGATATCTGCGTAGCGGCATGTCACTGGAGCTTGGGCCTTGCCTTGCTGCCATACCTGCGTGAAGCCGGCTACAGCGCGCTGGCCGCGAGTGCTCTCTGGAGCAATCACCACTGGGCGGTCATGACCGTCGTGGAAGATCTTCGAGGCAGCTAATGCACCCTCGTAGTCAGGGCCTAGGTTGTAGTAGTAGAGGCCGTCACGCGAGCTTGCTGGCTGATTAAAGACGATAGCTGGCAGGGCAATGTTGGTGGCTAAAAGTGCGTCCACTTCAGGCTTCAAGATCGGGCCAATGATGAAGTTAGTGCCGTTTTGGCCTAAGGAAGAAGCAATCTCCTCCATGGTCATACGATTGGTATCGTAGAAGGTGACCTTAAGGGCGCTGTTGCGATCCTGCAAGGCTGCGAGAATACCTAATCTAGCTGGCTCACCAACACTAGCGGCGAAGCGGCCACTCAGTGGCAGCAGAACTGCAAGTCTATCGCCTTCCTTTAAGGAGATAGCAGTACCCATGGAGTCTAAGCCAGTACCAGCAGCACTCATATTGCTGTTAGCAGCCATGCCGGAGGCGATGTTTTCGGCGGCAAAGGCCAGTGGGTGGTTATCGTATTTCTTTTGCCAGTCACGAACTAATTGCTGCTTGAGCTTGAGGCTCTTAGAAGAATCAAGCAGGGCAAAGTCGATGAAGCCCTGCATGGTGCGATCGGTAGCACGGTTGATCTGTACAGTCAGCTCGGAGGCTGGCAGCTGCTGTAATTGCTGTACGGTTTGGATCGCCACAGTCTTCTTTGCATCGTCGTTGACGTAGCCTAAGAGGGTGATCTTATCGTTGCATGATTGCAGCAAGTGCTCAATGCGGTTGCTCTCCTTGTAGAGATTGAATTCCACATTGGAGCTTAACTGGTAGTAGTAGCTGGCCACTGCGCTTGGTAATGTAGCGGCATTGACCTTGTTTAAAGTGAACAAGGCGTCCGTGGTCTTACCCTGATGCATGTAGAGGAGACCTTCGATAATTAAGGACTCATCGCGCTGCAGTGGGGTAATAGCCTCGGCTTGCATATTGGTGATTAAGCCAGCTGCGGTGCCGTAGTCACGAGCGACGATGGCACTGCGAGCAAGCAGAATCATAGCAGGGAAGCGCGAGTCAGCATCAGCGTTAGAGAGCAGCTCTTGGTATTGGCTTTGTGACAGGGTAAGGCCACTAAAGGCTTGGGTGGTGCTGACCGCTCCGCTCATTAGAGTCTCAGTGGTGGTAGTAGTGGAGGTACAGGCACCTAAGCTCAGCGCGATTGCCATAGCAACGGCGCTCACTTTTATACGATGAGTAAAGGATCTTGCAGTCACAAAGCGCTCCTTATTGCGGCCTCAGGGCTCAGCTCTCTTTTTATGTGGAGCCTAGCCTCTGTCTGTGCGGGCTCATCTCAGCTGTAGCAAGTCGCACATGAAGTGAAAATGAAATTAGATAGCTGCAAGCTAGCAGCTCCAACACAGCACTGCTTGCCTCAGCGGATTGAGCTCATCATATCACAGCGGAGCAGTTGACATCCTCCCCCAGCTTACGCAGGGGGATTCCGAGGAGGTTCCTACTGCATAGCATGGGTTTGGTTCCT
>CALXYZ010000110.1 GCA_944393075.1 uncultured Anaerobiospirillum sp.
AACCACATGTGAAGAGCTGTCTTTGATAAAGCCATCGTGCATCTCAATAAAGAGCATGCGGCTATCACTGCCACCTGCACCAGAGGCAGGATCAATGCCTGTGGCACCTTGCTGCGCTGTGCGCTCCAGCAGTGGTAAATTGCAGAGCACCATGACGTATTCAGCCCCACGCTGCTCCCAGAGATCCCATGCCGCAAAGCTCTTTTCTATACTGTATGGCCGTTGCTGCAAAGGCGAAAAATACAGTGTCACAGGCTGGATACTGCGCCGTAAAGCACTATTAGGAGCAAAGTACTGTTCCACTGAAATTTGCTCTAGAGTCTGTTTTTGCTTGGCCGTAACTCCCGCTACATCCACCTCAAGAGACGGCACCTCTCCATAGGTCTGTGCCACCTCAGGAGACAGATAGACGCCTAAATTTACGCTACTGGCCGAGCAAGCTGTCAGCATAAGGGCACTACAGCTCAAGAGAGCGCACTGCCATGAGCGTAGCCTACATCTTAAGGCGCTACTGCGCTCAGCAGAGTAAGCAGGTGCTTGCATACAGACTCCTTATGTCCTAATGGGCTGTTAGATCAAGCGATTGACGTTAGGGCTGACCGCGATCACACTGGTCACCGGAATACCGGTGATCGGATTTACCCCCACGACTTGGGTCGTAATGTTAGCCACAGGACGTCCTGCCATTAAGCGTGTCACCGCTGTAGACATGGCCAAACTACCAGTACACACTGGCCCTGTGACCATATCACCTATACAAGCGATGGGAATACCGTTACACAAGCGCGTCGGCATACCCACAGCTGTTACCACATCGCCAGTGGCAGTGGCATTAGCTAGAGTTGCAGTTGGAGTCATTTAAGGCCTCCTTAGAGGTTAACTTAATGGCACAAGCTCCACGCAGGGGCCTGATGCCCTACAGCCAAATGGCATAGCCTTTGGCTGATAGTAATAACCAGCACCATTAAACCTGATCTTGAGGAACGGTCTCGAAAGCAAAGACAAATTGGCCTGGAGAAGCGTCGGCCGTGACTGTTTTTAAGCGCTGTCCTTGCAACGTGACCTCAAGGAACTTGTAGCTGAGCTGAGGCAACAGCTCATTGTTGATCAGCGCATCAATCATACGGGCTCCTGCACTGATATTATCACAGCGCTGGATCAGTTCATCAACTAAGGCTTCAGTCACAGTTAAGCTGGCATGGTAGTTTTGCTCAACGCGATCCACCACCTTACGCAGCTTCTGACGCACAATAGCTTGCAGTGCTTTCTTGCCTAAAGGATAGTAAGCGATCACGTTCAAGCGCCCTAATAAAGCCGCTGGGAAGATCTTTTTGAGCTCACCGTCGATGCGTTTGGCCAAAAACTCAGGACTTGGCATCTGACTCTCATCATTTGCCTCTAATGCTGAGTTACATGCCTGCATAATCTCCTCGTCACCCACGTTGGTGGTGAGGATAATGATGCAGTTTTTAAAGTTGATGAGACGTCCGGCACCATCTTCCATCTGGCCCTGATCAAAGATCTGGAAAAACATCTCATGGACATCATGATGGGCTTTTTCGATCTCGTCGAGTAAGACTACAGAATAAGGTCGCCGCCGCACGGCTTCGGTCAATACACCGCCTTCACCATAGCCCACATAGCCAGGAGGAGCTCCCTTTAAAGTGGAAACAGTGTGAGCCTCTTGGAACTCGCTCATATTGATCGTGATGAGGTTGCGCTCTGTACCGTAAATGAGCTCTGCTAAGGCATGAGCCGTTTCGGTTTTACCTACACCCGATGGGCCTGCCAGCATCAGCACCGCAATTGGGCGCTTAGGATCAGCAAGCTGGGCACGCGAGGTCAGCACCCGTTTGGCAATAAGCTCTAAGGCATGATCTTGGCCGATCACGCGTGTCTTTAAGGTGTCTGCAAGGTGCAATAAGGTCTGCATTTCATCCTTGACCATGCGACCTAAAGGAATACCAGTCCACTCTGAGATCACTGCCGCCACCGCCTGCTCATCCACTTCAGTGAGCACTAAAGGCTCCTCGCCTTGGAGCTCGTGCAAGTGCTGTCGGGCCGTAGCTAACTGTACTGACGTGCTAACGTCTGTGTTCGAGGCAGAGCCTTCGGCTGGATCAGCTGAAGCTGCGGCAGCGTCGGCTGCGTCGGTGGAGTCAGCCGCAGCTCTGAGGTGCAAGTACTCTTGCAAGGCATCTTGGCATTTCTCCCAGCGCTCTTGGAGAGCTTCACGCTCACTGTGGCAGCGCTCCAGCTGTTGCTGCACTTGCTGTAACTCTTCGTCGTGGCTGAAACCTGCATTTTCTTCTTGCTGGAGAGCGTTGAGCTCAATCTGTAAGTTTTGCTCCCGATGGCGCAAAAACTCTAAAGCTGCAGGCTCAGTGTTTTGGCTTAAAGCTACCTTGGCACAAGCTGTATCCAAGACCGAAACGGCCTTATCTGGTAACTGTCTTGTAGGAATATAACGCGCCGAAAGCTTAATCGCAGCGGCTAAGGCCTCATCTAAAATGCGCACTTTATGATGTCGCTCTAACATGCCTTTTAAGGCCCGCATCATAGGTAGTGCCTGCTCAAAATCAGGCTCTCCGACCAAAATGTTTTCAAAGCGACGACTTAAGGCCGGATCCTTTTCAAAGTATTTGATGTATTCCTGATAGGTGGTAGCAGCAATACAGCGCAAATTACCACGCGCTAAGGCTGGTTTTAAGAGATTGGCTGCATCATTTTGTCCTGCGGTGCCACCGGCTCCGATCAGTGTATGTGCCTCATCAATAAAAAGAATAATAGGCGTATCAGAGGCAGAGATCTCTTCTAACAGCTGCTTTAAGCGATTCTCAAACTCGCCTTTCATCGAAGCGCCTGCTTGGAGCAATCCTAAGTCCAAAGACAAAAGACGACTGCCTTTGAGGGCATCAGGCACTTCATCGCGAGCTAAGCGCAGCGCAAAACCTTCGACTACGGCAGTTTTACCTACACCGGCCTCACCGGTGAGCATTGGATTGTTTTGCCGACGGCGCAACAAGATATCCATAAGGCGGCGAATTTCCCGATCACGGCCTACGATCTCGTCAATTTCTCCGGCTTTTGCGTGTGCGGTTAAATCCACACAATACAAAGAGAGGGCTTCACCCTTACCCATAGCTGCAGGAGACATTAAAGCGGCTGGTTGTCCGGTAGCTGCACTTTCACCTGTGCCGGTTGCCGCTCTCCCTAGCCCAGTGGTTGCGGATAAAGAGCTCACACGCGCCAGATCAGCATTGCGCTGGGCCTCAGCACAGTTTTGCACGATCTCAGGTAGCTGCTGTTGCAGCAGATCGGCGTTGATCTTGAGAAATTCGCGGCTAATGCCGTGCAACACTAAGGCTAAGGAATCGTGAGTTTTTAAGGCTAAGAGCAAATGACCAGAGCTAATGCGTGGCTGTTTGTACACCAGCTCTGCCAGCATAAATGCCTCTTTGATGAGGAGCTCAATCTGTGGGGAAAAATCGAGAATAGCTGAAGCACCCCGAGGCAAACGATCTAAAGCCACAATCAGATCGTGGGAGATCTGATCGGCATTACACCCAAAATGCTGAGTAATAGCCACCAGCTCGCTGTCAGAATGTAAAAAGATCTGATTGAGCAAATGTACTACTTCTACGTAGGGATTGCCGCGTGTCTTACACAGCACCGTAGCGCTCTCACAGCTTTGATAACACAGCTCATCCAGCCGTGAGAATAAATCCATGCGAGTCAGCTTAAACATAGCCTTTACTCACTCCTCATGTTAATGAAACTTTGCTGCGCGCTTAGCGCTTTCATGTTCAGCATTTACTGCCGCAACTGCAGCTGCCGTAGCTTCAGCTGAAGCAACCGCCGCTGCCGCTGCAACCTTAGGTGAAATTTCAGGGTGGAGCTGCAAAGCCTCCACGCAGATCACTTCACGCCACGACCAATAGTCCTCAGCATCAATTGCCCTATCTACCGCATCTACAGCGGGGGAGGGCGCTGACGCCCGCACAGGCGCTGACTCTAGCTTAGGGTGCGTGGAGCACAAGATTGTGCCTTGTCCTAAGGCCAAATGACCGTTTAATGCCAGCGGAACTGCCTGTGATTTGCGCAAACGATATTCCACCACACACTCTAGACTGCGTGGGCCTAACGCCAAAGACAGGATCTGTCGCAAATAGCGATGTCCTGCTTGCTGTGGCTGTAAGGCCACAAATTGCGCATAATCCAAAGGCCCTAAAATTAAGGCAAAACGACGCTGTGTGGAGGGATAGTGCTTACCAAGCACTACCTCTTGACCTAAGGTGCAGTTAGCTTTACCAAGGCAAGTACGTAAGGTCTGAGGTAGCGGATAAAAAGCAAAGACTCTTTCTTCTATTTGTACTGTACAGCCTAAGACTTGCTGCAATAAGCGCTTTAAACTCGATGCGCCGCCTTGGTCTAAAGCCTTTAAGGAGCTTAAAGCTCCCAGCAGCATCTTGGTGGGTAATTGATAGCGCAAAGTGCTGTTAGCACCTAATAAGGCTAAACCCAACTGCTCATAAAAAGCTGCATGGTGCACACTTTGACCTGAGGACAGCTCAGCGCTTTGCGCATAAAGCTGACTGAAACGCTCGGTAAGCAAGCTAATAAAGTCTAGAACCGAGCGCTGGCCATCTTGGACTTGCAGATTGAGATCTTGCAAAAACTCTAAAGGCATAGGGCCGTCGAGAGTGACTAAACTGGGGGTAAAGACGCTGATCTCTACCTGTCCTGATGGTAAAAGTTTGACCTGAGCTATGTTTTGCGTGCGCGGTGACAAAGAGATCTGATAGCGATAGCGGATCGGTTGAGCAAGCGGGCTTAAAGCATAGATCCGCCGTATAAGTTCACTTAAAGAGAGTTCTTGGGAGCGATGCTTCAGTAAATATTGGGCCCATAACACCAGTGCGCTTAAGGCTTGCGGGCTCTGGGAAGCCTTATTGTTGTTTTCTCTGGCAGCAACAGCGCCACGGCTGGTCATGGTCAGGTCAAGGACTTGGCCGCGTCCACGGTCTTGACCTTGGCCTTGGCTTGGGCTTAGTGCATCCATATTCCCACCTCTTTATTTGTGGTGGTACACACCAGCAATTGAGCATGAGCATTAAGCTCCAAAGCACTGAGCAGTACCTGCGCCAATAATTCGGCCACAAACATCAAACCACTGCCACCTAAAAAGCTCTCATCTAAGGTTAAAGTTAGCAGTGCACCTTCCTCAAAAAAGACCACGCCCTCGCGCCACAACCTAAAGGTCATATGCTCACGGCTAAAACCAACAATACAGTGGGATAGCTGTTCAATCTCGTTGCTATGATCGCCACAGGCTTTTAGCAGTTCCTGTAAGTAAGCCACGATTTCGCTATCTTGCTGCCGCAATAAAGCCGTGGTATTGAGCAACACAAAAGACAGAAGCTGTAAGTCATCATCAGCGATCGTAGTCAGACGTGCCGAAGACATCTTAATCACGTCACCCAAAAGCACACCGCTCACTACCTCGTTAGAGCAGCGGATCTCTACATCTTTAGCTAAGAAATAAGGCAGATCACCATTAGAGCAGTAGCACTGTGCCACAAAGTCTAAACCCAGATCGCGTACCGGTATGGCCATCTTGGCCGTATGCGCAGCATGAGATGTATTAGCTGCACCCGCCCCAGCAGCCCACAGCTGCGGTTCTAAATTTTGTAGTGCACTGCTGACAACTTGGTCGTAAGCCTGCCCAGTAAAGGCGACAAAGACGTTACTGATCCGATAGAGCGAGCGTGGATGTGCACTCACCGCAGGAAGTCGTCTCTCCCAGCTAAACCCAACTTCTGGCGTCAGCTGTGTCTCTGGAACTTGATCTGTTTTTTCCCAAGAAACAGGCATAGAGGCAGTCTTAGCTTGTGCTCTTTGTACTGGTAGTAATGGCCGTAGCCCCGTCATGGGAGTTGCGACAAAGCGCAAACGCTGTTGCTGATCGTAGCACTCAATAGCTTTGATTGTCAGCACCTCGTAATCACGAGGATGGGTGCGATCGATATGGACTGGGTAGTCAGAGCGCAGCGTCAGCGCAGTACGATTAGAGCGCTGGGCAAACACATTGATCAAGGGCAGGACATAGGTCAGCACACTCTCTGGGCCTAATGCAGTATTGAGAACAGCTGTGCTCTTACAAACTATGATGAGACGGCCTGAGGTGATATTCAGACTTAGCCACTGCTCAACAAAATGCTGTAGTCGGATGAACTTGCACAAGGCCGGATAGTGCAGATACAGCGCCATATAGTCTAAGGCCGCTGCACCACCTACCACTTCTTGTAAGAAGGACGGTTGCTCGTATACCGAGGCTACACAAGGCAATAGCTCCAGCTGATGTAAGGTGCTTTGTCCGTTAGGAGCGGTAGTACGCACATATACTGCCAGCTGATCGTTGCGCAGGATCTGGTATAAGGCCGCAGCTTCGCTTTCGGGTAAATTTAAAAAGAGCTCTAAGGCAGAGGTCTGCTGAGGATTGAGCTCAAACCATGAGCGTAAGGTACTCAATGGGACATTAAGGCTGACATCACAAGCTATGACACTCTTGGCTTGCAGGCCTAAACTTAACTCTGGAAGTTCCAGGCCTAAACTTAACTCTGGAAGTTCATCGCTTACTCTGTGATGGTAGCTCCAATGTTGGAGCACAAAAGGATGTAATTGCAGTGGCCACAGGGCACTAAAGGTACAACTCTGTCCATTGACTGTAGGTAAGGTAAAGGTCTGGCCACTGCTGATGTATGGTAACTGCCCCATTTGCACTGCCTTGAGCTGGACGCATGCTAGTGCAGGCAAAGGAATATTAAACAAAGGCGCGACGTGAGCTACTAATTGCTGTAGTAAGCGGGCATAGCCCGAGTCTAAGTTAGCTTCTACTTGAGAGGCTAAAAAAGCTGAGCCTTCTAGTAGGCGCTCAACAAATGGATCAGCACAATCGAAATTGGACAGTGAGAGACAAGAAGCGATCTTGGGATAGGCGCGGGCAAAATCCTCGGCATCATAGCGTAAAGCATTCAGATTTTTACGGTAATATTCCAAGAAATCAGGTTGCATCTGCAGCCTCCTTTCCCATCGACCCAAGTTAGCTTTAATGCGACTTAATCCTGCCCACGTCCTGACTTGAGATGGACTACATTGGCACCACTTTCTAAATCCAGTACGGTACTACACCTAAAAACCTGTCCAGCTAACAGACGGGGATGGATCTTGGCACTGATCTCCAAATTTATGGTATGACTGCTGCGCTCAGTCACACTAGATAGAGGATCTGTCAGCAACAGTATTTGTACACTATCTGGGTCTAAACGTGGCTCAAAGTACACGATCTGTTCTTTGATCCTCTGTTGCAGCTGAGATAGAGACAAAGAAGCATACGAATGGCCGCAAAAATCAGCCAAGCCCATACCCAACACTGAAAATGCCAAGCTCGGATCTCCTTTTAGATCAGCAAGACGGGGGTGCGAGTGGGAATTAAGGATCAAGATGATGTTTTGTAAGATCTCGTGACGCAGTAATTCCTTTTTGCGCTCTAAGCTTAACTTAGCACTTAGACTCGCGCCTGCTCCTGAGTCCAAGCCTGCCCCAACACTATTTCCAGAGATATTGGTATCCTCCGTAGCAGAGGTTACAACCGATGCTTCAGCAGAGGCTCTGGTAATGTCACTGCTTTCTAAGAAGCTGCCACTGAGCAGAGACAAGGTACAAGGCAAAAACTGTCCTGCACCTTGTACTAGCATTGAGGAGGCTGGCGAGTTTAAGCTCGATCTTGAGCTCGGACGCAATGGCCTAGTCAAAGCTGACGTCCGTCCAGATCCGACCTCTGCCATACGTTTACTCCTCAATGCTCTATTGTCTTAAGTTGCTTATGCAGCCTGCGCAGCATCCTGCTCTACGCTATGCTGTACAGCACGCAATACTGCGAGACGACTATGCACCTTAGGCATTTTCCAACTGGTTAAAAGAAGCTTCAACCGCACCATCTTTGGTGTTGTCTGGCTTGATTGGCGTGACTTTCCAAGTGATCTTACCTGCCACCAGCTCAACGTGCTCTACAGGCAGCACACCGCTATCGTTAACATCATGGCCTTCGACTGTGCAAGAGAGCACCTTAACATTCTCTAAGGTCACCTCATACACTGGCACTTGAGAGCCACCAATAGCACGGCAAGCGACAAAATTAGCCTTGGCGATCTTTTGGCCTGACATACAGTAATGCTGGAGTTTAGGGGTGGCCTTATCCACATTGTGGGTAAAGACAAAAGGCTTAAACTGGCCACGACCGGCCACATCACTGACACGGCCACTAGCCACGTTTTGCATAGAACCGTGATTAAAATCGATGACCTCAATCCACTTGGAGTGGGCCTTATCGTAGGACTCGCCGTCAATGCCGTCGAGTTTGATGAAAAAATCGCTAGCCATAACAAAACCTCTTTTTACTTGGCTTTACAGCAGAGAAGGGAGCTTGCCACACTCTCTGCGCACTAAGCCGTAAACCAAAACCAGCCTCTATGTTGAATAGCGCTGAACACCTAAGGCTGGCATCAACACGGAAGAAAGATTAACGGATACTCAGTCTCCTCTACACTTAATGCTACTTGAAGCAGCTGGTCATACCTATAGGACTGACAAGTATTCTAGGCCAGCCAGTTATGACGCCATCTAACTCTCTTAGAGCTCAAAGCACTCCCCTACTAAGCAGCACCACTTGGCACTTTAGCGGTTAAACGCAAGGAAGTGGTCAAACCCTCCAGCTGATAGTGTGGTCGCAGGTAAAAACGTGCATTGTAGTAACCTGGCTGCCCTTCAATCTCATCAACCTCAACTCGAGCCTCGGCCAATGGGTACTTAGCCTTAACCTCCTCAGAGGCATTTGGATCTGACGTCACATAATTGGAGATCCAGTCTGACAGCCAGTTCTGCATGTCAGCACGCTCTTTAAAGGATCCGATCTTGTCGCGCACAATGCACTTTAAATAGTGGGCAAAGCGTGAAGTGGCAAAGATATATGGCAAACGAGCACTCAGTGCTGCATTCGCGGTAGCATCTGCGTTGTCGTATTCCTGAGGTTTGTTGACCGTTTGGCCACCTAAGAACACGGCATAATCTGTATTCTTCCAATAGCACAGAGGAAGGAAGCCATTCTTAGAAAGCTCGGCCTCACGACGATCGGTAATGGCGATCTCGGTTGGACACTTCATGGCCATACCACCATCATCTGTAGGGAAAGTATGGGTTGGTAGATCGGTGACAATACCTCCTGACTCCACACCACGGATATGAGCACACCAGCCATAATCTGCAAATGAGCGATTGATATTAACGCCCATAGCGTAAGCCGCATTCATCCACACATATTTGCTGGAATCGCCGTCGGACGTGTCTTCCTCAAAGGCAAAGCCTTCTACTGGATTGGTTTCTGCTCCATAAGGCATACGACTCAAGACGCGTGGTAAGGTTAAAGCCACATAACGGCTGTCATCAGTCTCACGGAAAGAGCGCCAAGCGGCATATTCAGGGGTGGTAAAGATCTTTGTAAGATCGCGTGGATTAGACAGGTCTTGCCACGAATCAAGGTTAAACATGGACGGATCAGCAGCGGCGATAAAAGGAGCATGAGCAGCAGCTGCTATCTGCGACATACCTTTGAGCACCTCAAGATCAGGGGCACTTTGGTTGAAGTAGTAATTGCCGATCAAAGCACCATATGGCTCACCACCAGCAGTACCGTACTCCTCTTCGTAGATCATCTTAAAGATCGGGCTCTGATCCCAAGACGAGCCCTTAAACTTTTTGAGCGTTTTGCCTAGCTCTTGTTTGGAAACATTGAGTACACGGATCTTGAGCTGATCTGAGGTCTCAGTATGCGAGACTAAGTAATCCAGACCGCGCCAAGCGCTCTCTAAGTCCTCAAAATCCTTATGGTGGATGATCTCATTGACCTGTGCCGTGAGCTTTTTGTCGAGCTCAGAAATCATACCCTCAATGGTCTTAATAGCGTCAGTGCTGACTAAGTTAGCGTTTTGTAACGCTTGCTCCACTAACACATTGACCGCACCCTGCACTGCAGTATTAGCTTCTTCGGACTTAGGTTTAAATTCCTGTTGCAGCAGCTTCTCAAAATCAGACACCTCAATGGTGGCACTTTGTGCTGCACCACTTGGTACTTGGGTCTCAGTTTGTTTGATCTCACTCATGTCCTTTTCCCTATTCCCTTCAGAGTGGAGCTTTTCGCTTTCATCAGATCATGCCTTTATCTACAAGGCAGGGCAGGCTGGCCTTAGCTATCTGCACCAGAGTCTTGCTTCTTTTGGGCGGCTAATGCTTGTAAAAGCGAAGGATCGGCTAAGAGCTTAGCAATCAGCTCTTCAGCGCCGCTCTTGCCATCCATATAAGACAAGAGATTTGCTAACTGCTGGCGGGCTTCCAATAACTGCTTTAAGCCATCGACCTTAGCTGCGACTTTATCTGGGGTGAAATCATCCATGCTCTCAAAGGTCAGATCAACGGCCATATTACCCTCACCTGAGATCACGTTAGGAACGGTGAAGGCTACGCGTGGCTTTATGCTCTTTAAGCGCTCGTCGAAATTGTCGGCATCAATATCCACAAAATTGCGATCTGCAACTTTTGGTAAAGGCTCCGCTGGCTTGCCGGAGAGATCCGACAAAACACCCATTACAAAAGGCAGATTAACCTTTTTCTCTGCCCCATAGAGCTCAACGTCGTACTCGACCTGCACACGTGGCGCTCGATTTTGCCCAATGAATTTCTGCGCATCTTTTGCCATACCATACCCCTTATGACCCAAATAATTGGCGAAATAAGGCTATAGCGTAACTACGTTACGCATCAATATCGCCAACAAACAATCTTGGAATAATCATACACGAGATCTGTTGTAAAAAATGAAATGCCATTTAGATTTGCGACAAAGTCCCAATTAAGCACTTTTTTAGAGCTCTGGAACCACATCTGATGGCTGCAAAAAGGACAGCACCGCAGCTAATGCTGGCTCGAGTTTTCGCCCATCGTGTCGTGCCGGCTCCTGCTCTCGCAACACCAAAGCGGTGGACTGTGTGCAGCTGTTCGACTGCACTAATTTACGCACCCTTGC
>CALXYZ010000111.1 GCA_944393075.1 uncultured Anaerobiospirillum sp.
AAGGCGGCTGTGGAATACTCTTTGCTAGTTAGAGAAAGAAGGCCTCTGTACGCCGCTTTTTAGATAGATGCTGCTTTTTGGTGCTTTATCTAGATTGCGTGTCGTGTGGCCGGTAATAGAGGATTTAGGCTTAAGGCTCAAGTAAGCTGCTTTCTGCTTTTTCTGCTTTAGTCGCATTACATGTGCTCTAGTGTGCTCTAGTGTGCTCTAGTGTGTTTTCGTGTGTTCTAGTGTGCTTTGTTGAGCTTTAGTGAGCTTCAATGGGCTCTAGGATTGTTAGTGCTTTAGTTGGCGCCGGTATAGATGGCGTTAGGTACATCATTTTCCCGCTTAAGTGGTGTAAAATGCCTAGATTTAGCACAGATGTCGTATGAAGACTGTGGTGGGTCTGCTTTCTGGTGTGTAAGTGATGTAAAGACGTTGTGACATCCCTTGCAGATGCGCAAAAAGCAAGGCTCTAAAATTGCTGTACCCTAGTTTTGGCGCTAAGATTAGACTGCTTTTAGCATGGTCAGAATACGACTTTAGAGTAGCGAAAGATGGTTAGAGCAGCTGAGAGTATCAGCTTAGGTATCTGACCTAAGCACGGTAGAAAAGCTGGTCTCAATCTGCATTGTTCTCTGTGTTTAGCTTCAGGCGTTAGCGTTTGCATAAGTTAGCTGTAAGCGCCTGCGTCTTCGGCTGATATATGACGATGCTAGTGACCAACAAAGTAAAGAGTTTTTGAAGTTTCTAAGCGCTCAATCAGAGTTTTTTATGGAGGTCTGGTTGGTGGCTTGGAGCTGTGGCAATTGACAAGCATGGTTTCCTTGCTCGTCAGGCTGAGTTTGTTGTTCTTACTTTGCCTCTACTCCTCATCGTTCTCTAGGTGTGAGTGATTTTTTGGCATTAATAGGCCTGATGACTAAATTGCAGTTAAGGAGAGGATCTTGGATAAAAATATCAAGATTTTGATCGTCGATGACTTTTCTACCATGAGACGCATCATCAAAAACCTATTGCGTGATCTGGGCTACAACAACACTTTCGAAGCTGATGATGGCTCTACTGCTCTTCCTATGCTTGAATCGGGCGATTTTGATTTCGTGATCACCGATTGGAACATGCCTATCATGCAGGGTATCGATCTCCTCCGTGAAATTCGTAACAACCCAAAGCTCAAGGCTCTGCCTGTGCTTATGGTGACCGCCGAAGCTAAGCGTGAGCAGATCATCGTCGCTGCACAAGCTGGTGTGAATGGCTACATCGTGAAGCCATTTACCGCCGATACCTTGAAAGACAAGATCGATAAGATCTTTGAGCGTATCGATGGTGCCCAAGGTTAATCTGTAGGTAGTAGGTGTTAGGTGGTGCGGTATGTCCGATGAGATCCAAATTGCCGACATGATAGATGATGATAAGCCCCTCATCACTTTAGATGATGCTCGCGAAATCGTCATGTTGCTCGAGGCAGGCATGCAAAAAGATGCTGATAAAAAGCTGCTTGCTATCACCCAAAAGCACGAGGAAAGCTTCTATCAGCAGGTGGGCTGTTTGACCCGTGACCTCCACACGGCTGTGCAAAAGTTTGCCTATGATCCAAGACTGCGCGAGATCACCGACGAGGAGATCCCAAACGCTTCCGAGCGTTTGCGCTATATCATCACGGTGACGGACAAAGCCGCAACCCGCACATTAGATGCTGTTGATAAGTGCACTCCTATTGCACTTGCTCTCAAGTCGTCTATCGATGATTTGATGCCTATCTGGAAGCATTTGATGAACGGTCGTATTGACCGCTTTGAGTTTGTGTTCTTGTGCCACCGTATCGACGATCTTTTAAAGAAGACCGCCGAGGACGCTTCAGATCTCTCGAATCAGTTAAACGAGATTCTGATGGCTCAAGACTTCCAAGATTTAACTGGTCAAATGATTCAGCGTGTGGTGGGACTGATTACCGAGGTGGAATCCAAGTTAGTTGAGTTCCTCCGTGTGTTCGGTCAATACACCCCAGAGCAAGATCAAGAGCGTCTTAAGGCTAAGGCCATTGAGGCTCAAGGCCCTGCTCTTGGCAGTCAGATCGAAGACAACACAGCTGCTGCATCTCAAGACGAAGTCGACGACCTGCTCGCAAGTCTCGGTTTCTAATCTTAAAGTGGCGTAGCTACTGGCTTATTGGCCATTTTAGTTTTCAGGCTTTGGCCTTGCAGCAGTGTGTAATGGTGTGTAGTGGTAAAAGACCTGCATGTATTGCTGTAAGGCTCTAGCCTCAGATTTTTTCAGGCTTTGTTGTGGCCTTAACACAACTTCAGTAAGGTAAAAACTTCAAGTTCCGCGCTACTTTCCATGCCGCTTAGGCGTTGAGCGAGTGCAGCGCAAGCAGCGCAGCAAGCAATCTGCGTAGTATGCACAGCGCGTAGACGTCATGGAAAGTATGAGCGACCGCATGACGGCTGCTAGGATTAGTGTTAGTAGATCTGTTGAGGTGTCGGTCGTTTGCTGCTTTTGGGGGCAGTATTCAATATTTTGCTCTCTCTCGCCGTTTGTATATTCAAGTGGTGTGATGGAGTAAGGTGGCACTGAACTCCAAAAAAGCATGCCCCATTGTATGGCCTATACACAGCAGCACCAGCTTGGTGGCGTTAGCCACTTTGTGGCACTAGGTGCGCTAGGTGCATTTGTGTACTTGTGTTGCACGTGGTTCTGGTGAGTGCTGTTGTTTGGTATTGGTCGCAGGTCGCACAGAGCTCAACTATGGAGAAAGTTACTCTGTAGTTGCTGGGGCTTCGTGGACGAGCCCGTGGTAATCCGCTTTGCCAGCGCAAAGCATAGCTTGGCTAAGATGGGCTCAGCTTAGCTTAGCGCTCGCGGAAGATCACTAAAAACGGTGGTTATGCTCCCGTGAAACCGAAGGCGTAAGTGTTCGGTAGTTCATTCTTCAGAGGGTATAAAGATGGATGAGGAAATCCTACAGGACTTTCTAGTTGAGGCTGGCGAGATCATTGAACGACTTGATGAGCAGCTAGTTCAGATCGAGAAGACCCCTGACGACAAAGACCTGTTGAATGCAATCTTCAGAGGCTTCCACACCGTCAAGGGTGGTGCAGGCTTCTTAGAGCTCAATGAGTTAGTTGAGATCTGTCACGCAGCTGAGAACGTCTTCGATATGCTGCGCAATGGCAAGATTGCCATGAGCACCGCTGCTATGGACGCAGTGTTGCAGGCCTACGATGAAATCACCCGTCTGTTCTCGGCTGTGCAAAACCGTGAGCCATTAGAGCCTGTGCCTGCAGACCTTATTGAGCGTCTGCACGATATTGCTGACGGCAAGATCCCAGGTGGCGATGCTGCTGAGGCTGCCCCAGCCGCAGAACCTGAGCCAGCTCCTGAGCCAGAGCCTGCTCCGGCTCCAGCCCCTGCATCTGCCTCAGAGCCAACACCTGCTCCAGTTGCTCCAGCTGCTGCCGCTGCTGCTCCAGCCGCTGCCGCTGCTGCTCCTGCTGCCTCAGCTCCTGCTGGCGGTAGTGAAGAAAATCACAGCATCGATGACATCACCGAAGAAGAGTTTGAGGCTCTCTTAGACCAATTACATGGTAAGGGTCACGCTCCAGGTGCCGCTAACGATAAGGCTCTACAAGGTGGTGCTGCTGGTGTTGATGCTACCGACGCTGATTTTGATCAGATGTTACATGACGCTGGCCTCAACGCTCCTGCCACCGGTAAAGGCGAGTTAAAGCAAGCTAGCGAAGAAGAATACCAAAAGGCCCAAGAGGCCGCTAAGGCTCAGCAAGCTGCCGCCGCAGCCCCCGCCAAACCAGCTCCTGCACCTGCTGCAGCTCCAGCCCCTGCTCCAAAGCCAGCAGCTCCATCAGCCGCCTCTAAGCCAGCCGCCGCTCCTGCATCTAAGTCGGCCGGTGTTGCTAAGTCAGCCGGTGGTGCTTCCGGTAAGGCTCCAGCCAAGCCAGCTGCTGCTAGTGCCGCTGTGACTGAAGAAACTACCATGCGCGTCGATAGCAAGATTCTCGACGACATCATGAACATGGTAGGTGAGCTGGTGTTAGTACGTAATCGCTTGGTGTCGATTGCTGCTCATCGCTCCGATCAGGAAATGAATAAGGCTATCGCCAACCTCGATGTCGTGACCGCTGACATCCAAGGTTCGGTGATGAAGACCCGTCTGCAACCAATTAAGAAAGTCTTCGGTCGTTTCCCACGCTTAGTGCGTGATCTGGCCCGTAAGCTCAACAAGAACATCAACTTGGTGATGGAAGGTGAGGACACCGAGCTCGATAAGAACTTGGTCGACGCCTTAGCCGATCCTATGATTCACATGGTTCGTAACTGCTGCGATCATGGTATTGAGCTTCCAGAAGAGCGCACCGCTTTAGGCAAAGACCCTGTGGGTACTGTGACCTTGTCGGCTGCTCAGCAAGGCGATCACATCTTGCTGCGCATTATCGATGATGGCGCCGGTATGGATCCACAAAAGCTCCGCCAAGTGGCTGTGCGCAAGGGAGTGATGGATGAAGAGGCTGCCAACCGCTTAAGCGATGAGGAATCTTACAACCTGATCTTCGCCCCTGGCTTCTCCACCAACACCGAGATTACCGATATCTCCGGTCGTGGTGTGGGCATGGACGTGGTGAAGACCAACATCTCCAAGTTAAATGGTTCGGTACACGTCTACTCCGAGCTCCACAAGGGCACTACCATCGAGATCAAGGTACCTCTGACCTTGGCTATTCTGCCAACGCTGATGGTGCAGATCTCCGGTCGTACCTTCGCTCTGCCTTTGACCTCGGTATCGGAGATCTTCTACTTAGATCTGTCTTCGATGCGTAACGTCGATGGCCAGAACACGGTTATCATCCGCGATAAGGCTGTGCCACTGTTCTTCTTAAAGCAGTGGTTTGAGAACTCGCCTATCGATGAGTACATGCACGGTAAGGCTCACATCGTCTTAGTGCAGGTACCAGCCTCCAATTTAGTTGGTTTTGTGGTTGACGAGTTGGTCGGTCAAGAAGAAGTGGTGATCAAGCCATTAGACAGCTTGCTGCGCCACACCCCAGGTATGTCAGGTGCTACCATCACCTCTGACGGTGGTATCGCCTTGATCTTAGATATCCCTGGCTTGATCCGTGCCTATGCCCGTAAGACTGGCAATCGTTTCTAATTAGAAAGTTTCTTGCAAAAGAGCACGCCCTAGTGGTGTGCTCTTTTGCAATTGGCGTTAGCTGTTTAGTTTTGCTTTAGCAAAGCAGCAGCTAAGCCGCAGTTGAGCCCGCACGCCAGTCCGTGATAGTGTGCGCGGTGATATAGGTAGGATTGCATCCTATAAAGAAGAGGGACACAAGTGCGCAGTCACAGCGCAGTCAAAGCGCAGTCACTGCGCAGTCACAGCGCACGTACGGTGTTTCCTCTTTTTTGTTTGCGCAAAAATCTCAACTAGACTCAAAAAGGGCACATGCTGTCTGCATTTCAGGGAAATAGTGCTTTGCAGTCGCGCCCTAAGTACCAGAGCCTAGAGATGGGCGCAAGAAATATTTTGCAATATGCGGGAGCTGGCGCATTTTTGTATCAAGCCTGTGGGCGTGCAATTGCATGCGCAAATGTTTGTGCTAGTATGGGATTAGAAAGCTATTAAAACGGTTTGACGAGCTTGTAAGCCCTGCGTTGCGACGCCTGCTTACTTGGTTGCTGGCTTGATGGTTTGCTGTAGCCTAAGTCTAAGTCTAAGTCAGCACACGTATAACATCGTGCTTCTATGCATTGCTCCATAATGTTTTTTAGATACGTCAAACCAAGTGGGACCTACAAAACTTAGAACTTTGCTTCCATGGGAGTGGGACTTGCTGTCAACTAGCTTTGTTTAAGCTTAAAAGGCAGTGTTTGCGACTCCTACATGGCACAAGCTGATAGGCCTTGAGAACTGCATGTGTCTTCATCCGTCTTCAAGATAGACTCGCAGCCACCTCAGGGCTTAGTAGTTTTTGTATGTTACTTCGTAGGTCATGAGTAAGAGACTTTTAGCAGACTCTAGCAGAGCAGCAGAGCGCTTTAGATTTGAGTGAGGGGTTTTCTATGGCAATTAAGGTGCTCATCGTTGATGACTCTACCTTCTTTAGAAAGAGACTGACTGAGATCATTAAGGCTGATCCTTCGCTTGAAGTCGTAGGTGAAGCTAAAGATGGTAAAGAAGGTGTGGATAAGACCTTATCACTGCATCCTGATGTAATCACCATGGACGTCGAAATGCCTGTCATGGATGGCATCACCGCCGTGCAGGAGATTATGAGCAAGTGCCCAACGCCAATCTTGATGTTCTCCTCGCTGACCTTTGAGGGTGCTAACTCCACTTTCAGAGCGTTAGAGGCCGGCGCCGTCGACTTCATGCCAAAGAACTTCGACGATATCGCCCACAAGAGAGAGGACGCCCTCAACACTCTCCGTGCCTCGATCAAAGCTGTTGCTCGCTCCCACATTCGTCGTAGCCCATCACGTCCAGCAGCAGGTGCTAGCAGCGCCACTAGCGCTTTAAGTGCCTCGGCTCGTCCTGCTACTTCAACTCTGTCGCGTCCGTCAGCTTTAGCCGGCCGCACTACATCGACCACGACCTCTGCTGCCTCGGCCTTAGGTTCGCGTACTAGCAGCACTCTAGGTACTACTGCTCGTACCAGCACCTTAGGCTCACGTCCTAGCACTTTATCTACCACCAGCCGCTTTGGTGCTGCTACCGCTGCAGGCTCTGCTGCCGCAAGCACGGTGGGGTCTACTGCAATCCGTGGTTCCGTGCGTCAGGACTTTGATCAGATTTACAGCAAATTAAGTGGCGTCAACCAAGGCCGTCCAGCTGCTGCTATGCAATTCAGCTTTGGTAATGCTCGTGGTGTGTCCACCAACTTCAAGGTTTCAGGCAAGCGCCATGACCTGATTGCTATCGGCTCTTCGACCGGTGGCCCAATTGCGCTGCAGAATATCATTCCTAAGCTGCCTCGCATGAATGTGCCTATCGTGATCGTGCAGCACATGCCTGCATCGTTCACCACCACCTTTGCCGCCCGTTTAAACAACCTCTCGCAAAACGAGGTCGTAGAGGCCCAAGACGGTATGATCTTAGAGCCAGGTCACTGCTACATCGCTCCAGGTGGTCAGCAAATGATCTTTGAGCGTAGTGCAGGCAAGACCAAGGTGCGTATTCTGCCAGCCGACCCTCGCGTGGTATATCACCCATGTGTGGATGTCACCTTCGCCTCGATCGCTTCGATCTACGGTGGCAGCGTGTTGGCCATGATCTTAACCGGCATGGGTTCTGATGGTTGCGAAGGCTGCCGTATGCTCAAGCAACATGGCTCTGTGGTCTGGGCCCAAAACGAGGATACTTGCGTGGTTTACGGTATGCCACAGGCTATCGTGAATGCCGGTATCGCTGAGCAAATCCTGCCTTTAGAGAAGTTTGCTGACTGCATCACCCAAGAGATGCGTAACTCCTAAGCCAAAGCCCAATCCAAAGTCCAAGCCCAAGCCCTAGCTTAGACCAAGCCGAGGCTATGGCCAACCAAAGCCAACCAAAGCCAAGGCGCCTTGGCTCGCACAGCGTGCACACACACGTTAGCGCTGTGCTTGTGATGCTTGCAAAACAAAGATGCCAGAACTCCTTTTTCTGATGCAAAAGAGCCTGCTTTAAGCGGGCTTTTTTGTGCGCAAGGCGCGTCGAACCTAGATCTTTTGGCAGTTTTTTGGCTGTGCTCTTTGGCATATTTTTGGCATCAAGTGCCCTGAGTTTGCACCTGAAAGAAGCACTTCACCAGCTAGTACTAGCCTGTAAGGCGAGTGAGTAGTGTTGTTTGGAGAGCGTTCTTCGGGGATAAACTTACGGGTCTTGTTTGAAAGCAGATGCACAGGAAATCTAAGTCTTTTCGCTCACTTGTGGTAAAGCTTTTTCATGCTGCCTTTGCTATGCGTGTCTAGTTTTAGCAACTTCAATTACCCGCATCAAGACCACGAGCAATAGGGGAATGACCAACTGCTGCGGCCTCAGCTTATATGCCCTGCGACAGCAACTTAGGCAAGGTAAGAGAGGACGGTAAAGAAGAGATGGTCTACCACTCACTGTCTCAGGCTCAAGCGCACACATGCAACAGCCCATACACTCACTCTAACCTTGGTGGAATGCTGCCTATCACTCATCTCTTTTTCTTGTTTCAAGTTTCACTCTAGCACCACTGCCTTTTGGCATAGGCAGTCAGGACTAAGTTGGAAGTAGATCTACAAGCAAAAGAAATTGTTAGTTGGTACGTTAAGTGAGATTGAGGCGCTGACTGCTGTGGTGTTCTTAGCTGAGAACTGTAAGGCTATTGCAGTGCGTTGTAAGTTGCACTAGCAACTGTCGGTCTCAGGAGAGATGTGCGCGCAGGGGCGGGGCAACCTTAAGTCGTCATCCAATTTAGACTAAGGAGAGCACAAAAACTAAGGACAACAAAGCCGAGCCGAGCTTACGATCTCGCTAAGATCATGATCGTAGAGTACTGAACTTAGCTGCTGCTTAGCTCAAGCTAGCTCAAGCTAGCTCAAGAAAGAGAACTTGTTGTTGGACTTGGTTGGCGTGTAGAAGGACGTTTATGAACTTACTTGGTGTGTTTTTGGCGGTAGGTTGTATTCTCACGGCCATGATATTAGAGGGTACGCACCCAACTGCTTTGATCAACCTCCCTGCATTCATGGTGGTGGTCGGTGCCAGCTTCTCGGCCTGTGTGGTGCAATTCTCTCTGCGTGAGATCTGGGCTGCCCTCAAGCATATTATCTGGATTATTACCCCTCCTCGTTTGAACTTCCAATCCCAAGCTGAGCTTTTAACTGGTATGTCCACCATTGCCCGTCAACAAGGCGTGCTGGCTTTAGAAAACTCAGTGGCCTCAGCAAATGACGACTTCACTCGTACCGGCATTCAGATGATCGTTGACGGTGTTGATAAAGACGCCCTCTACGCCTTGTTAGAAAGCGCCATCGAACTTGAGCAGCAAAAGTTAGAGCCTTGCGCTAAGTTCTACGAGTCCATGGGTGGTTACTTCCCAACCATGGGTATTGTGGGCGCTGTGTTAGGTCTGATTCACGCTATGTCGCTGTTGGATCGTCCTGATCTGTTAGGTCCTTCGATCGCTGTGGCCTTCGTGGCAACCGTCTATGGTCTGGTTGGTGCTAACTGCTTCTTATTACCATCAGGCAACCGTATTCGTTCGGTGAACGCGGAAATAGCGCTCTATAAGTACATGACCCTAGAAGGTCTGGTATCAATCGCCGCAAGCGAGAACACCTTAATGTTAAAGCGCCGTATTGGCGTCTACACCGGCAACTTAAACGGTGATTAATAGGTAGTTCACCTAAGTTGCGCTCAAGATACCAAGTTAAGTTACAACAAGCAGCGCCGCGATTGATCGCGGCGTGGCTATGTAAAGAAGCTTAGTTGTATCAAGGCAGGCTAAGGCAGGTTAAGGCAAGCCTCAGCAAGCCTCAGCAATCTAAAGCCACAACAAGCAAGGCGCGCAGCTTATCAAGTGAGCAAAAGTTTAAGTTAGGGTTGGAAAGAGAAATGGCTAAACATAAGAAGCATGAAGGCCATGAGAACCTCGAACGTTGGTTAGTGTCGTATGGCGACTTCTTAACCTTAATGTTCGCTGTATTCGTGGTGCTGTATTCCTTTGCCATGGCAAAGTCGGTCGATGCACAGTCGATGATCAAAGGCCTGATGGCTTCGTTCAATGAAGTAGGCATGATCTCCTCTGTGCCTGGTGTTATCGCTTTACCTGGCCCTGTGGCTAATCTGATGGCTGATGCCTCTTTAGCTTCAGCAACTGCTGCTAAAAACGAAGTCCAAAGCGACTCCCAAGGCGGTGGCGGTGTGATGGACTTTGGTATCACCATTCAAAGTATCGATAATGCTGGTGCTACTGAGCCTTCTACTACCGACTCTGAGACTCAAGCTGACGCCTTAACCCAAGGTAACTTAGACGCCTCTGAGGTGGAAGATGCCACTGAAGGTGTCATGACCAATGTTAACGCTGAAGATCAAAGTGAGCGTAGCGCCGGTTTAACTGCTGGTGGCCGCTTAGATGAAACCGAAACTGGTGGTATTGGCCCTGCTAACAGCGAGCAGCAAGGTGATAATCCTTCTGGCCAACCTTTCGATACTATCATGAGCTCGATTTCTGAGACCATTGCCGCACAAGGCTTGAACTCTGACATCATCGTCGAGCACGATCCAAACTGGATTACGATTAACATCTCCTCGGCCTTGCTCTTTGCTAGCAACTCGGCTTCGATTTTAAATCGTTCGCGTCCAGTGATTGCTTCGATTGCGACTGCTCTGCGTGGTGTCAACAACTACGTCCGCGTGCGTGGTTACACCGACAACACCTTTGTACCAAGCGCTATCTACGGTAACAATTGGGAGCTGTCAGCCCGTCGTGCAATCAATGTGTTGCAGGAGTTAGAGGCTAACGGCATCGATCCACAGCGTTTAGCTGCTGAGGCCTATGGTCAATACTCACCATTCTTCTCCAATGCTACTCGCGCCGGTCGTGCCCAAAACCGCCGCGTGGTGATCGCTATCTCCCGTGAGGCCTTAAAGCCAGAGAGCTTAGCCATCATCCCTGGTAACTCTGAGCGTATCGTTCCTACTCGCCGTGCCGGTCAAGGTGGCTTCTCCTTTGATACTGGTACCGATGGTCAGCTGCGTTTCAACGCGGATCCTATCGAGGGTGAGTCGCTCACAGATCCTAATGCAGATACAGAAGGTAGTGCTGTCAGCACTGGTGATAACACTGGTAGTACTATCTCCATCCCAGGTTTTGGTGCAGGCACCCGTAATGCTCCAACCAATCCTGCAAACTAGGAGTAAATGGCATCACCGAGACTAGTGCAGTAATGCACTAGCGCTGCAAGATGTTGCAAGGCCCGAGCTCAGAGCAATCTGGGCCTGGGCCTTGCCGTATATGGAGAGTAAGAAAGGAGAGCTCTCACTTCAGGTAGCTTTGCGGCGCTGTGAGGCACCGCTAAACGAATCTGAATCGGCTCGTCAACTACCTGCGGTCTTACGACCGAGGCTTGAGAGATCAAGCCTAAGTTGTCTAGCTTCAGTCCGTCAAGGGACG
>CALXYZ010000112.1 GCA_944393075.1 uncultured Anaerobiospirillum sp.
TCTGCTGCTGCTCAGCTCTTGGTACAGCAGCAAACGCGGCATTGGTTGCTGTAGGCTGTGCGGCCTGACGTAGCTGACTTTGAGCGTGCAGCGTTTGCTGCTGTACCAAGAGCTGAGCAGCAGCAGAGGCTTGGGCGGCAGCCTGTGCCTGCGCTTGTGCTTGCGCTACTTGCTGCGTGCTATGGAGCGTTTGGTTGAAGTTGTTTGGTTGGCGTGTAGGCGTGAGCATATCCACTCCCGCCATCCGCAAGAGTTCTGTAGCGCTAAGAGAGGAAATGGAGCTGACCATAATGACCTCCTACACATGCTCTACACGTGTTCTTTACGTGCTGTCGATCTGCACCGCTCGCAGATAGGGGTGATTGTCGCTCCGCCTCGCCCCTCAAGACTCCATTGGCAGAGCATAAGGGAGTCTTGAGGAGTCTTGAGGGAATTTTGAGGGGCGGGCGCCGTTACTGCTTATCTTGGTGAATGCAAGGAGCACGCCCCGTATTTGCGGGTATTATGATTGGCAAAAATGGCCTAAATAAGCCATTTTGTGTGCGTTTTTGGCCATAAAGGCAAGCTGTGGTGGCAGCGCAAAATCTGCGTGCTGTTTGCGTGTTGTTTGTGTGTTGTTTGCGTGCTGTTTGGGATTTTGGGGTTAGCTATTTGCACGAATTTGGTGAAAATCTTGTTGCCTATCTTTACTAGTTGGTGAGGGATTTGTGGTTCTAAGTGGCTATGTATGTGGGCTGTTATGGGGCAGGCTTTGGTGGTGAGCACGTGCCTTAATTTGGGCTGCTGCTGCCCTAGAAAAAAGCGCGGGCGGCCGCAGCGGATCTTAGCTTGACAAGGTTTGTCTAAAACCCCCACAATATGGCGATCGCACCATTTTCGCGCCTTTTGCTGCCACTCATCAGTGAGCGCGTCGTCGCTTTATTGATTCCTTGATAGTGGCCAAAAGAGGTCGCGTAGTCTCTTCTTCTATATTAGTTTTGTCTTTGGTGCCTTTTTGGTTTTCTAGCTTGCCACCACACAGCTAGGACTAGGCTTTAGTTTTAGTTTTGCTTTGCTTTGCTTTGTCTTGCTTTGCTTTAGCTTGATCTTGGGTGGAGTGGTGAATAGGTGAGCTTATTGGTTGCTTATATTGGAGTGGCTTGATATGCGAGTCTTAAAATTTGGTGGAACCTCGGTAGGTGATGCGCAGCGCTTTGTGAATGTCTCGGAGATTGCGATTAACACCGCCATCCAGGTTCAGACCGCTTTAGTCTTGTCTGCTCCTGCCGGTGTCACCAACATCTTAGTGTCTATGGTCAAGAGCGCTTTAGCAGGCAGTGACTGCAAGAAAGAGTTTGAGGCCTTAGATAACATCATCCGTCCTCTGATCAACACCTTAGATGCTCAATACGCCAACTTCGATGGCGCTAAGGTGCTTGCTTTCTACGCTGAGACTGTAGAGCAGTTACAGCGCCGTGTCACTGGCATCTCCATGTTAGGTTCTTGCCCTGACTTAGTGGCTGCCTTTATCGAATGCCGCGGTGAGGCCTTATCGATCGCTATCATGGCCGAGCTCTTAAAGGCCCGTGAGCATCAGGTACAGATTATCGATCCAGTACAAGTGCTTGTCTGCGATGGCAAGGTTTTAGAGTCTTCGGTGGACATCGAGGCTTCGACCGAGCGTTTCTCGCGCCTTACTATCGATCCAAAGGCCATTGTGCTGATGTCCGGTTTCTGCGGTGGTGATCGCCAAGGTCAGCTCGTGCTCTTAGGTCGCAACGGCTCTGACTACTCCGCTGCCTGCTTAGCCGCCATCTCTAAGGCTCAGTGCTGCGAGATTTGGACTGACGTTGATGGTGTATACAGCTGCGACCCTCGCGCTGTGCCTGATGCGGTGTTACTGCGTCGCATGTCCTACAAAGAGGCCATGGAGTTATCGTACTTCGGTGCCAAGGTATTACACCCACGTACCATCACTCCTATCGCTCAGTACCGCATTCCTTGCTTAATCAAGAGCACTCTCAATCCACAAGGTGAGGGTACCTTGATCTCGGAAGAGACCGATCGTTCGATGTCGATCAAGGGCATTTCCGATCTAAAGAATGTCTCGATGATTAATGTCTCTGGCCCTGGTATGAAGGGTATGGTCGGTATGGCTGGCCGTCTCTTTACCTGTATTTCGCGCGCCAACGTATCGATCGTGCTGATCACTCAATCTTCCTCGGAGTACTCGATCTCGTTCTGCGTGCACTCAGAGGATGCTTTCCACGCTCGTGCCGCAATTGAGTCCGAGTTTGCTTTAGAGCTCAATGCCCATCTGTTAGATCCATTAGAGATTCAAGACCACAAGGCCATTATATCGGTGGTTGGTGACGGTATGCGCACCGCTAAGGGCGTGTCTTCAAAGTTCTTCCGTGCTTTAGCTCAAGCCAACATCAACATCAACGCTATTGCTCAAGGTAGCTCCGAGCGTTCGATCTCGGCTGTGATCGAAGACAGCAAGGTTGCTGAGGCTGTGTTTAGCTGCCACACCGCTTTCTTCAGCGGCAAGCAGTTAATCGACCTGATCTTAGTCGGCGTTGGTGGCGTGGGTTCTGCGCTCTTACGTCAGATCGAAAAGCAGCGTGATGAGCTGCAACACCGCAATGGCATTGAGGTGCGTGTGATCTGCGTGGCTAACTCCAAGACCTTCGTCAAAGACCCATTAGGCCTCAAGGTCGATCAGATTCCACAGCTGCTTGAGTCTTGCACCAACCCAGCTTTCAGCATCGAAGAGGCTAAGCGCTTAGTTGATGACTCGCACTTAGTGAACCCTGTGTTTGTGGACTGCACCTCCAGCGAGGATTGGGCTTTATCTTATATTGAGCTGATGAAGGTGGGTTACCACGTCGTCACCCCTAACAAGAAGGCCAACACCAGCACCTACGAGTACTACAAGGGCTTACGTCAGATTGCTCGCAACTGCCACCGCAAGTTCTACTACGAGGCTACTGTCGGTGCCGGCTTACCTGTGATCAACACTCTGCAAAACCTGCTGGCTGCTGGCGACCGCTTAATCGAGTTCAACGGCATTATGTCCGGCACCCTCTCGTACATCTTTGGTTTGGTGGACGAGGGTAAGACCTTGTCTGAGGCTACTCGCGATGCCTACGAGCGTGGCTTTAGTGAGCCAAATCCTCGTGATGACTTAGAGGGTATGGATGTAGCTCGCAAGTTATTAATCTTGGCCCGTGAGTGTGGTTACAAGCTCAACTTAGACGACATCGAAATCGACTGCCCTGTCGACCACAAGTACTTGGCTGGCGCTAATGCTCAAGAGGTGTTAGAGAACCTCAAGGGTGCTGACGAGGAGTTTGGTCGTCGTGTGGCTGAGGCCAAGGCCCAAGGTAAGGTGCTGCGCTTTGTCGCTACCATTAAGGATGGTGGTAAGTGCTCTTGCGGCGTCAAGGCTGTTGGCCCAGAAGACCCACTGTACAAGGTGGTCGGTGGCGAAAACGCCTTATCGTTCACCTCCGCTTACTATCAGCCAATTCCTTTAGTGATTCGTGGTTATGGTGCTGGTACTGAGGTTACTGCAGCTGGCGTCATCTCCGATATCTTACGTTTACAAAACTGGACCCGTGAGGCCTAATCTCACCTTGCCTCACTAAGCTGCCGTGCCGCTGCGTGCCGTGTGTCGCGTGGCTACGCTGCTCAGCGTCGCGCTGCGCGACGCTGAGTCGCCGAGCCGAGCTGTCGAGTTGTTGGGGCTCGGCTCGGGCTTGGCCCGAGCTTGAGTTCGGGAGCGGGCACGGTGTCGTGCTTGGTTTTGTGTGGTACACGATGCCGGCATGGCTAGCTTTTACTCATTTTCATCTTGAGACACTGAGACACCGAGATCCTGTGATACTGGGATAAAGAGGATTTTGTGCATGACCACTAATACTGCTAGTGCTGTGGCCTCATCTGCAGCCGAGGATGGTATGCGCGTTTATCGCGCCTATGCTCCAGCTTCGTCGGCTAATTTGTCGGTTGGTTTTGATTTGTTAGGCATTGCTGTCCGTCCGGTGGATGGCTCGCCTTTAGGTGACTTTGTGAGCGCTCGCGAGCTGCGCGCTGATGAGGTCGGTAATGTTGAGCCTGATGTCAGCTTAAAGAGCGTCGGTCGCTACGTGAATAAGCTGCCATCTGATCCTAAACAAAACATCGTTTATGACGCTTACAGCCTCTACAGAAAGCGTATTGCCGAGCGTGGCTTAAAGGCCAAGCGCTTAGAGCTGACCTTAGAGAAAAACCTGCCTGTGTGCTCAGGTTTAGGTTCGTCTGCAAGTTCGGTAGTGGCTGCGGTTTTGGCTTTAGATGCCGCCCACGACAACTTCTTTGGTCGCTTAGGCTGCTTAGAGCTGATGGGTATTTTAGAAGGTAAGATCTCCGGCTCCATCCACTACGACAACGTGGCTCCATGCTACTTCGGTGGTATGCAGTTCATCATCAACGAGAATGGCCGTGTCAGCGAGAACATCCCATACTTTGATAATTGGTATTGGGTGTTGTGCTTCCCAGGCATTAAGGTCTCCACTGCTGAAGCCCGCGCCATCTTACCTGCACAGTACTTACGCCAAGATGTGATCACCTATGGCCGTCGTATCGGTGCTTTCATGCACGCCTCTTACGTTAAGGATGAGGCTTTAGCTAGCGCCTGCTTAGTTGATGTGATTGCAGAGCCATATCGTGCTGCCTTAATTCCAGGCTTTGAAGAAGCCCGCATCTTTGGTCAGGCTTTAAGTGCCTTAGCTACAGGTATTTCGGGCTCGGGCTCCACCATCTTCTCGGTATTTACCAACATCGAGTCTGCCCAAAAGATGAAGGAGTATTTAGAGCGCGAGTTTATCGCTAACGAAGACGGCTTCTGCCATATCTGCAAAGTCGATCCTCAAGGTGCTACCGTCAGCGTTGAGACCAAGTAGACTCTAGGTCGCAGTAGCAACAACAGATCAGCAATAGCCACCACCCAAGCCCAAGCTGGGCCTAAGCTGGGCCCAAGCCCAAGGCTTGGGCTTATACCCAAGCCGCTCAGGCTTTGACGTGGGCTTGGGTGGTGGGCCACAAGAGGAACTTTTCCGTGGAACTGGTAAATTTAAAAGATAAGACCGAGCGCGTGTCTTTTGCTCAGGCCGTCAAGCAAGGTATTGGTAGGGAGCAGGGCCTCTTCTTTATGGAAGATATCAAGCCTTTCTCCGCTGAGGAAATCGACGCTCTGTTGAGCATGGATTTAGTGTCGCGCTCGCAAAAGGTACTGCGCCACTTAATCGGCCCTGATGAGATCCCTACTTTAGAGGCCATTATTGCTGATGCCTTTAACTTTAAGGCTCCTTTAGTCAAGGCTGACGACAATGCCTACTGCTTAGAGCTCTTCCACGGCCCTACCTTAGCCTTCAAGGACTTTGGTGCCCGTTTCATGGCCCGTGTGCTCTCAAGCATCATTGGTGATAGTAAGTGCACCATCCTCACCGCTACCTCTGGTGATACCGGTGCTGCGGTGGCTGATGCTTTCTACCACCAAGACAAGATCAACGTGGTGGTGTTATACCCTAAGGGCATGGTCTCCCCTCTGCAAGAGAGCTTGATTGCCACTTTAGGCGACAACATCCACGCAGTGGAGATCGACGCTCCTTTCGATAATTGCCAAGACATGGTGAAGTCTGCGTTTGATGATGCAGAGCTGCGTGCAGCTGTCGGCTTAAACAGCGCTAACTCGATTAACATCAGTCGTTTGCTCGCTCAGGTGTGCTACTACTTTGAAGCCGTGTCGCAATTACCTCGCGAGCAGCGTGATCAGGTAGTCTTTGCAGTGCCTTGCGGTAACTTCGGCAACATCACCGCCGGCTTGATTGCCAAAGCCTTAGGTTTAAAGTCGCGCTTTGTCATCGCCTGCAACGCAAACGACACCGTGCCTCGTTACTTAAAATCTGGTGCTTGGGAGCCTCATAAGACTGTGGCTACCATCTCTAACGCCATGGATATCAGCCGTCCAAACAATTGGCCACGTGTTGAGGCTTTATGCCAGATCATGGGGTGGAGCTTATCTGACTTTGCTTACGGTTCGGTCAGTGATGACACCACCCGCGAGAACATGCGCGCCTTATATCAGAAGACTGGCTACATCTTAGAGCCACATGCTTCTGTAGCTCATAAGGTCTTAAGCGAGAACTTAAAGGAAGGTGAGGTTGGTATCTTCTTAGGCACTGCCCACCCAGCCAAGTTCAAAGAAGAGGTTGATCGCACCTTAGGTATCGAATTACCTCTGCCTCAAGCCTTAGCTGACCGCATTGCTTTAGAGAAGCAAAAGAAGCTGATGGCAGCCGACTTTGCTACCTTAAAGAGCTATATGTTAGATGAGCTGAAGCTCTAGTACAGGGGCTTGTTGCCGGCGTGAAGCGGCGCGTTACTTGTGTTGAGCGCGCTGCTCGCGTTTTATCTTGATGAAGTTGTAGTAGCCCGAGCTCTTGCGCTTAAAAGTGTGCATGGAGTTGCCAGGGAAGATGGCAATGCGCCTGATTTGGAAGAGGTCGTGATCAAAGACCACATCTCCTGAGTCAGTGGCTACCGCAAAATCAAATCCCGCCTCTTTGACCCATGCCTTAACCTCCTCATTGAGGTCGCCATAAGGGTAGGCAAAAGTCTTAAATGGACGCTGATAGGTCTGCTCTAAGGTTTCCTTACACTCAAAAATCTCAGCACGCGCCTCATCTTGTGGGATGTGCGCAAGCCGTGGGTGGGTTTTGGTGTGGGCGCCAAACTCAATGCCGTAGGCTGCCATCTCATCTACCATCTCCTTGGTCATGAGAGGGAGCTTGAGCTCTGGCTTGTCGCTGTTTTCACAGTCCCACTTGTTGTAGGTGCTGTGCGACAAAAGGAAGATCACCGCCTTAAAACCAAATTCCTTGAGCAGTGGGAATGCGGTGCGGTAGTTGTCCTCGTACCCATCATCAAAGGTCAGGATGATCCATTTTTTGCCGCGATTGAAGCGCTCTTTGTAGTGGTTGTGGCGCAAATCCTCAAAGGTCACGGTCTCATAGCCCTTGTCCTTGAGATATTGCAGGTGCTCTCTAAAGCGCTTCACAGTGATGTAGGTGCCATGCACGCCCTTTTCGCTATCGCTTTGGATAACGCGGTGGTACATGATCACTGGCATTTCGTAGTGCTTTTTGTTCACGTAGACCTGAGAGTAGAGCTTCTCAATGGTAGTGACTATAGTGTCAGGGTTGAACTCACGCAGCACGATCTCACGCAGCTCATTTAGCTCTGAGACGTTACGTGAGAGGGCGTAGGCCTTCTTGACGTCTTTGTAGAGGCGCTCAAAGCAAAAACGCGTTTCTTTAACGTCGTTGATGTCACCAAAGTTTGAGCTTAAAGCGGCTCCAATGGTGTCTTTAGTGACCACACCTTCGTAAATAGCCTCACCAATAGCAATGATAGGGCGACCACTTAAGATCGCTTCGATTCCCACACGCCCAGCGCCAATGATGACGTCAGATGCGGCTATCAGCTCAGGCACATCGGAGCGGTAGCCTAAGAAGTTCACATTCTCATGCTCTTTAAATGGCAAGAAGCGCTCTGGGATGTCTTTTCCACCAATAACATTGACGACAACATCTTCTTTGCCGCTTAGGTTATGGAGCACAGCATAGGCCACGTCGCCTTTTGGGCCTGATAAACGACCAATCAGCGAGACCACGATTTCGCCACCCTCGTTAGCACTGATAGGGCTGATGCTCTCAGGGCGAGTACGTGGTGGTGTGCACGCAAAGGTCGAGGTATTAACAGGGTTGCGCAGTAACAAGGTGCGCTCAAGCGCAAAGCCTAAATCGCGGGTGATTTGTGTCTGAATATTTTCACACACGCAGATGCTGTATTCACCAAAGGCTTTGATGAGCTTGCGCGACAGGTGCACTGGCTGTCGGCCATGGGTAGTGGTGATAAGGGGAATGCGAGCTAAGCGGCAAGCAATCGCGCAGCTCCAAGCTGAGGCGCGCGAGTGGGCATGCACCACCTGAATATCGTGCTCCTTGATGATTTTTAGGAGCTCTTTGACGTGGTGGATGCGGTCTACAAAGGAGCGGTTGTTGAAGACAATGGAGTAGAACGGTGCCTCTGTCTTGACCGTGAGGGTGTCAGAGACAATGACCACCTTATGGCCACGTGCCATGAGTTCTTGCGTGAGCGTGGCAGCATAAACTTCAGCTCCCGTGATCTCTCGTTGCGATAAGGCCATTAAGATGTTCATAACCACCACCCCCAGTGTCGATGCTATTTGCTGCTTTGCTATGATGAGCTTGTGAGCTGTTAGGCCATAAGCTTTTAGCAAAACACAGCCTTATGCAAGTGTAGCCGCATGCTACCAGCCTTGCAAGACTGCAACTGGGATTCAGTGAGGTGGATGGATATGGTTAAGAGTGGAGTAGCGGTAGTTCCCGAGCTTTTGCTTACGGATCAACAGGTACAGGGAGCACTCTTTTATCAGCAGATAGCTACGCCTTTAGGGCAGATTTACTTGCTATCTGACGAAAGTGCCTTGCTCGGTGCTGACTTTGTGGATTCCCGCTACCAAGAGGCACGCTTGCATGCTTTAAAGCAGCAGCCACTTCAGAGGGAGAACTCGGTGCTCACTGCCGCGGCCGCGTTTTATGAGGACTACTTTGCAGGCAAAAAACCACCAGTTTCGTTTCCTCTGCGCCTTGTAGGGACGCCGTTTTTGCAGGCCGTGTGGCAAGCTTTAGCGACCTTGCCTTATGGCACCACCTGTAGCTACTCAGACCTCACCGCAAAGGTCGCCGCAACCTTGCATCGTCCTGATTTTCATGGCTATCGTGCCGTCGGACAAGCCATAGGGAGCAACCCATTTATCATCATGCTGCCGTGCCACCGCGTGGTGAGCAGTAGTGGCAAGCTCACGGGCTTTAGCGCCGGCATTGAGCGCAAAGCGCAGCTCTTGGCGTTTGAGCGCGGCGAGCTCACGCAGTTTAGTTACCCGTAAAATGCCGAGCAAGGTTGATAGCACGGCGCCGCCGCCGCATAATAACGGGCAAGCTATGCTGCCTGAGCTTGAGGGCTTGAGAGCTTGAGGCTCAGAACCATGCAGCAGCCTAGCAATCTCCGTCAACTCTCTTCACTATATTAAAGGTGCCCCTGTGATCAAAGTGTTGTTTGTGTGCCATGGCAATATCTGTCGCTCGCCTATGGCTGAGTTTCTGTTTAAGAAGTTGGTCAAGGACAAGGGCCAAGAAAAGATCTTTGAGATCGCTTCTGCTGCGACCTCGCGCGAGGAGATTGGTAATCCCGTGTACCCACCTGCCAAGGCTTTATTAAAGCGTTTGGGTATCGACTGCCGTGGTAAAACCGCCCGCCAGATTACCCGTGACGACATGGATTACTACGACTTCATCATCGTCATGGACAACAACAATCTGCGCAATCTGGAGTTTATGTTTGGTGGCTACCGTGAGGATAAGGTGCACAAGTGCTTAGACTTCTCTAGCCGTATGGGCAGTGATATCGCCGACCCTTGGTATACCGACGACTTTGAGACCACTTATAAGGATCTCCAAGAGGGCCTCAATGCCTTCTACGATACCTTAGAAGACAACGGCATGATCCAAAGTGGTAGCGCTAAACGCAAGTAGGATCTGAGCGGAGCGGAGCCCAGCCAAGCCCAGCTTGGCTGGGGGCTGGGCGCCGCTCGGTGCGGCCGCGCAGCGCAGCATGGCGTGCTGCGTGCTGCGTGCTGCGCGCAGGGCGCTGCGCGTGTGTAACGCGTTAGCGCACGTATGGATTGCTGTGCTTCTCAAGGGCGATGGTGGTGTCGTCCATGTGGCCGCAGAAGACATCGGTGTCATCTGGCAGCGTAAAGAGCTTGCTCTTGATGGAGTTGAGCAGCGCCTCTAAACTGCCACCAGCAAAGTCAGTGCGGCCAATCGAGCCTGCAAACAAGGTGTCGCCTACCAGCACAAAGTTCTCTTCTTTGCAGTAGTAGCACACGCCACCAGGGGTATGACCTGGAGTGTGCAGTACCTTAAAGCTGGCATCAGCAAAAAGCTGCAGCACCTGCCCATCTTCTACATACTCGCACTCAAAGCTACCTGAGTTAGAGATACCAAAGGCACTAGCCTGCTCGTCTAAAGTCTTCAGCAAGAACTCATCGCTTTTTTCAGGGCCGTAGATCTTCACCTCAGGGAACTTAGCCTTTAAGGCCGCCACACCACCAACGTGATCTAAATGGGCGTGGGTTAAGAGGATAGCTTTGAGCTTCAGCTCTTGTTGCTCAATGGCGCCTATAATCAGCTCGGCATCTCCACCTGGGTCTACCACCACCGCATCAGAAGTCTCCTGATGGGCTAAGATTCGGCAGTTCTGCCCAAATGGCGTCACCATCAAAGTCATAATGTCGAGCATGGCGCAATCTCCTCAAAAATCTGGCTAAAGCAAACGCAAAACAAGGGGAAACACAGAGCAGCTCTGTTAGAGAGCTGAGCTTTATTTGGCCTCATTGTAACAGGCTTTGGAAAAGGCTAGACCGGCTATAGCGGCTATAGCGGCTATAACAGCCGTTGTGTGGCAGGAGTCTGGAAACGGAAGATGCGGAAAAGCACAACAAGAGGTGGTTTGCTTCCTGAAAGTATCAAGCAAGGTGTACAGTAGATTGCTACTATTCGTATAGTACGGGCATAAACACGCCGTTTCTGAGGCTATACGTTGTGATCACCAAATGAAAATTAGTGACCAGCTAACGTCGATCTAAAGCTGTGCTCAGATTTGCCTTAAATATGCGGGTTTGTTGCGTCAGATGATACGAATAGTGCCATTCAGCCGTTCACCCTATTTGATACTTTCAGGTTGCTTGGCAGCACGTGCTAGGTGACAGGTGACAGGTGACAGGTGATGGGTGACAGGTGATGGGTGCAGGGTGGTGGGTTGATCCTATCGAATGCTCAAAAAAGCCCTCGACGGGTCACGGCTATAGCACAGACGGCACTTGGTTGCCTTCCTAGAATAGTTCCTACTGTACGGTCGCCTGCCACTAGTGACTCGTGGGTTGCTATACTCCCCTCTGATCTACTTGTCTCGCGTAGG